>DPLL01000201.1 GCA_003542015.1 Microcoleaceae cyanobacterium UBA9251
AAAAGTATTATAAAACTTTATTAAGTTTGTAAGCAGTAGTAAGCAATGGTAGTATCATATAGTCAGAAGGCTCAACTGAGAGAATTATTGCGCTTGTTGAAAAATGGAGAGTCTGAATGCAACTAGCAGAGAGGCACATCATTAAATCCACCGAGAATCGTTTTGTTGAAATTGATGGATTAGCATTTCAATCTAAAAATTTGTACAACGCCGCTAACTACGTTATTCGCCAAAACTTCCTATACGGATGGGGATATCTGAATTACAACAAAATGGCTCAGTTGATGAAATCTCATCCAGCATATAAGGCATTACCAGCTAAAGTAAGTCAACAAATATTGATGATATTGGACAAGAATTGGCAAGCTTTTTTTGAAGCCATTAAAGCTTACAAAAATGAACCCACAAAATTTACTGGTAGCCCAAAGTTACCCAAGTACAAAGATAAAGTCAAAGGGCGAAACATTCTCGTTTATACGATTCAGGCGATTAGTAGCAAGCAATTGAAGAAAGGAATTATCAAGCTTTCCGGGACTAACATCTTGATTAAGACCAAGGTAAAACTAGAGCAAATTTGTCAAGTTAGACTGGTTCCCAAATGTGATTCTTATGTAATCGAGGTAATTTATGATGCCTGTGCTGAGCCCTGCGACTACGCTCAGGGTAAACTCCGTCGAAGTAAGCCGGAGTCCACCGATGAAAATCAGAAAGAATTAGTAGCTAGTATTGATTTAGGGCTAAATAATTTAGTGGCGCTAACTTCAAATCAGCCGGGATTTGTCCCTTTACTGATTAACGGGCGACCATTAAAATCAATTAATCAATTTTACAACAAGCGTAAGGCGCAGCTACAATCTCAATTGAAAGGGAGTCGCAAAACATCGTGTAGAATTCAGCGCTTGACTCGTTGTAGAAACCAAAAAGTCGATAATTACTTGCACTCCTCTAGTCGTTCTATCATCAATCTTTTAAGAGAACGAAAGATTGGGACTCTGGTAATTGGCAAAAATGTGCAATGGAAAAACCTGATTAATTTGGGGAAACAAACTAATCAGAACTTCGTAACAGTTCCTCATGCTCGATTGATTGAGATGTTGGAATATAAGGCTGTATTGGTTGGAATAAGAGTGATGGTGCAGGAAGAGTCATATACCTCTCAATCAAATTTCCTAAATCTAGACCCGATCCCTGTATACGGGAGTATTGGTGACATGGATGTCACATTTAGTGGCAAACGAATTAAGAGAGGATTGTACAAAACATCGAGCGGTAGATTGATTAATGCTGATGTTAATGGGTCTTACAATATTATGCGAAAAGCAATCCCAAATGTGTTTAACAATGGGATAGGGAGCTGCGTAGTTCAGCCGAGGCGGGTCAATCCGCTCGAAGTGAAAAAGAAAGGGGAGGGACTTAATGCCTCCCATGTCATGCAATAAATGACTATACTTTTACCAGCTATGAGCATCTATTTTAGCTTGAACCAACCAATCTTGGTCGGCAGCCGCGATCGCATAACCGCTGACATCACCAAGTTTTTCTAGTGCCATTAATGCAGCATACTTCAAATCCCAGATTTGAGTTTCCAGACAGGCTTTCAATTCGGGAATTGCACGTTGTTCTCCGAGTTCCCCCAGGGCGATCGCCGCCGCCGCACGGGATTTCTGAAACTGGGGTTGGGAGTGATGCAAAGCTTCCAATAACAAATCGTAGGCGGTCGAATGTTTTAACCAACCAAACAATTTTACCACATGAAAATGCGCTCCATAGTCATTATTTGCTTCTTCAGCAAAGGTGGCAAACAGGGCGGCTGGTGCATCGTCTGAGTAATGTTCTAGAATCGTTTTAGCTGCTAAATAGCAACGTCCAAAATCTGTTTCGTATAATTGGCGAATCAAAAACGGTAAGTCGGGTAATTTTTCATAACTATGTACTAAATCTAAATCTGCTGGATAGTCTCTTAAGGTTTGTTCCAAATGGGGTTGAATGGTGGCAAAGGTCAGGGTTTTGTCGGCAATTCCTGCTGATGCTAGCATCCTAATTCCTCTCAGCCGAAAGACTAAAGATACGGGACATCTGGCAATATTGGGAATGGCATCGTAGTAACGCGCATCTATCAAGTCTTGGATGGATAATCTGCGCCCAAGGACATTTTTGTGTTGCAACATCGCGACAACTTTTCCCATTTGAGAAAAGTCTCTGGTTAAGCGACAGATTGCGGCGATCGCAGCACTAGCAGTCGGCGGGTCAATATCATCGACAAATCTGCGAATTCTGGCTACTGCTGGCTGATAATCTAATTTTGTCAGAGTGTGGATAATTACGCGGTAGGTTTGTCCTGGTTTATCCAGCAATTGAGCAACTTCTGCTAAGATATCGGCATCTTGAGTGCCAATTTCGCCGATCGCCCAAACCGCATTTTCCACAGTGTAACAGTCATCATCGCTCAAACAGGTGCGAATCACGGGCAATGCTAGCACAGCTTGCAGTCTTCCCAAGGTTTCCACTGACTTGCGGCGCACAATCCGGTTTTCCAGCACCGGATCGGTTTGTTGTACTGCTCGGATCAGTGCTGCGATCGATCGATCTGTGGAGAAATTGATCAAGTGGGAAGCGGCTATGTAGCGGGAGTCCTCTTCGCCGATTTCAGCTTGGGGCGTATCTAAAAGGGCGATCGCCTGGTCTTCTGTTAAATTAAAAAAACTAAAAAAGCGTTTATCCATATAGAGGAGATGGGGGGATGGGGAGAGAGGGAGATGGGCAGAAGAGGAGAGGGGGAGAGTGGGCGCTACCGATGCCCGATGCCCAATGCCCGATAGAAATTAGGATATGCCTATTCAAACAAAATAACAAGCCTAGGAATTCTTGATTCTTACCTTACCAAAATCGGTAAAGCAACGAGCCAAGATTTCCTAGACTTGTCGGGGATAGAAACTACCCATTGACATACCTCCTCGTCTATCAAGTCCGAGGATTCCTTGACGCTTCATCGCAACGCGCTCCGCAAGCGGTAGTCTTACCATCACTCCACGTCCGTTTAGAGTCTCCCAATGCCCTATGGCGACTAACTATATTCTAGCAAGCCGTCCTAGAAGGACGGGGCTTGAATCCCAGTTTCTTGGTCACGACATCACAAACCTGCTAATTAATTAGGACAGGGAGTTGATCGCGTAGTCAAGAAGAGCGTTGTACTCAGTCAAAGCTTGAGCAGACATATCGCGAGGAGTGCAACCGCGATTACGAGCATAGCTTAATGCTTCAACGTAAGGAGCAGTAGGCAAGCTCAAAGCGCGATAAACTTCACGTTGACCAGCAATACCCCATTCATCAAGAGGGCCAGTGCCGCCAACAACTAAGCAGTATTGGATCAAGCGCAGGTAGTGCTTGATGTCACGATGGCATTTTGCTTTGAAAGTATCGGTGGAATTAGCTTCACCAGCGTTGTTCAGGTAAGGATACTTCTTGATGCAAGCATCATAAGCTTCTTTAGCAACTGCGTCGAGGTTGTGGGCGAGTTTCTCAGCAGCTTCCAAACGAGCGCCTGCGCGTTGGATAGAACCTTGAACTGATTCTAAATCTGAGGTGCTAGGGAAGCGGCCGGCTGCATCAGCAGAGGCGATAGCGGTGGTGAGAACTGATTTCATTTCCTAAATCTCCTAAAGTGATTTTGACAGTGAGCGTAGTTTCAATTTTGCTGAGCGGATTGCGATTAGCAATTGACTAGCTCAGTGCAGAAATGATGCGATCGAAGTAGCTGGAAGCTTCGGCAACCAAGCTAGCGCAACGATCTTCGACTACGATAGATCCCATTTTGCGGAGTTTAGCACCAGCAAATTTTTCGCTGGGGTTGTCTTGGATGTGAGCAGCCGCTTGAGCCTTCATGATTTGAACAGCACGCACGGTGGAGGTGGTGGGCACGCCCAAAGCTGCGTAGGTTTCTTTCAAACCATTCAAGCAACGGTCATCAAGAACTGAAGCATCACCAGCCAACAAAGCGTAGGTGACATAGCGCAGAATGATTTCTGCATCGCGCAAGCAAGCAGCCATGCGACGGTTAGGATAGCAATTACCACCAGCTTGAATCAAGCCTTGGTTTTCGCAGATCATACCGGCAACAGCGTCAGAAACCATACAGCTAGCGTTACTGGCGATCGCGTTTACAGCATCCAAGCGTCGGTTGCCGCTGGCAACGAAAGCTCTGAGGGCAGCAATATCACCGACGGTGGAGGTGCTGGCATCTGCTGAAACTACAGCTCTTGAAAAAGCGTCAAGCATTGAGTTCTCCTAACTTAGACGAAAAATTGTTTCTGATCTCAGTTTGTCAACTTGGTGACTAACTTAATGGTTTTGAATATATCTCTGGGGTGTTCCCTCTGTCTCATTCCTGAGAAACAAAGTAACAATTTGTTACTTTTGTGGCTAAAAGCACTTTTTTTCGTGGACAGGGCGCAAAAAGTGGAGTTCTGAAGACAAGAATATTTTGGCTCTTGCCCCTGTATAATGTGTTCCATGAACAATATTAAGCAGTTTGTTGAACATTCTCTAGGACGGTGGCGATCGCAGCGCAGCGTCCATCATTTGACTTTCAGACACTTTGAAGCTGTGCAGTCAGTCATTGATATCGTTGCTATCTCACCGGACGATCGGGCAGTAATCGAACTCTGCCAATTGTATAAGGTTGACCCATCCCAAGCAGTAATGCCTTTTCAAATGAGTTGGGAGGGTGAGTCAGATTGGGATGAGAATTCTGAGGTTAAGGGGAGTTGTATTTTTGTACCAATCCCCGATCCAAATGTGCCTGATCGTGGTAAGTTATTACGAGATCAAGGTTATGCTGAAACTATTGCCGCAGCAGGTGACTATCACATCACAGAAGATGGAACTTTTGTGCTGTTGACTAGCTACGAACGCGCCGCAGCGGAAGAAAAAATCTGGTTTGCTAATCCTAATTTACGGTTTCGTGTTTCCCTAATTAAAACCAGTGCAGGAAGTGGGGTAGTAACGGCATCATTTTCCTCAGAGATTCGTGCGCTTTCAGGGAATTAGTTAATGGCTAATTTCTATCCAACTTTCTTCTACCTTCTTCTTAGCTTATGAATTTAGTTAAAAGCAATGATTTAATCACTTTAGCTCAGTGTATGGCAGGGGATTTTAGTAACTACAAACAATCCTCTAAAAATCCACAACAATTCGCTCATATTCGGATTTTTTTTCGTCCCTTACCCTTTGATTTTTTCAAGGCCATTGGCTTTTATTCCGAACAAGTTTATGACCATGACCTCTGGACTCCCTATCGTCAAGGAGTCCACAGATTAATTGACCAGGGAGATCAGATTTATATTGAAAATTATAGTCTCAACGATCCAGTGCAATACGCCGGCGCAGCAAGGGAATTAAGCATTCTCAAAACAATTAAACCAGATTGTATTCAAAGACGATCCAATTGCTCAATGGTTTTCAAACGAGACGGAGAAATGTTTCGAGGTAGTGTAGAACCTGGAAACCTTTGTCTCATCGAAAAAAGAGGTTGTTCAACCTACCTAGTCAGTGATGTGGAGATTACCGAAACAACTTGGAGTAGTCTCGATCAAGGTCTGGATGTGAATACTCATCAACAGGTTTGGGGTTCGGCTTTTGGCTCTCTACAGTTTGAAAAGCGTCAAAGTTTTGCGGCTGAGTTACCGCAAATGTAAGTGGTGTCAAAACATTGATCGTAACTAGGGGGCGATCGGCTGTTTGCGGCGATCGCCCACCCTAGATTCTGATGGTAAGTTGAACAAAAATTCATCCTCCTTTCAGCGATCGGTTTTCAGCCAGAAACCCAGTTTCTCCGATCGTCAGCGAGTAAGTCCCAAAATACGAAATGTTAAATTATGTAACTGTTTTTAATCTAACATCGAATTATGGTATATTTTCACATAACACAATTGTGGAGATTTTTTCAATGGTTTTTGGACCTGCATCTCGACTTGGAGTCAGTTTATTTGAAGAAACACCCTGTTTAGAACTGATGCCAGGACGTTCACAAGAAGAAGTAGAAACCATAATTCGTGCCGTTTACCGGCAGGTTTTGGGTAATGCTTACGTCATGGAAAGTGAACGAGCCACAATTCCTGAATCCCAATTCAAACGTGGTGAACTCAGTGTACGCGGATTTGTCCGCGCTCTGGCAAAATCAGACGCTTACCGCTCTCGCTTTTTCGATACTTGTCCTCGCTATCGGTTCATTGAACTGAATTTCAAACATCTTCTCGGTCGCGCTCCCGATGGCTTAGAAGAAATGAGAGCACATAGCACCATTTTGGATACCGAAGGCTTCGAGGCAGAAATAGATTCTTACCTCGACAGCGATGAATACCAAAACGCCTACGGGGAAAATATCGTTCCCTATTACCGCGGCTACAAAACTCAACCAGGACAAAACATGGTTGGGTTTACTCATATGTTTGCTCTCTTGCGCGGTGCTTCCAGCAGCGATTTGAAGGGCAGTCTTTCTGGAAAAGCCCCTGTTCTGAATAAATTCGTGATTCAGCAAACCCCCCTACCAATAGTTCCCCCTTCCGGTGGTACAGTTGGCGATGGTTGGGCATTCCAAGAATCTGCTATCAATTCACGTAGCCGTGCTGGATTAGGCGCAGTAGCAGAAGGCAAAGTTTATCGCATTACTGTGACGGGATATCGTTCTTCAGGAACGACTGTGATCAACAAAGTATCTAAATTTCGCCGTTGCAATCAAGCCTATCTCGTACCATTTGATAGGCTCTCGCAAGAATATCAACGCATCCACAAACAAGGCGGCATAATTTCCAGCATTACTGCTGTCAACTAACAACCGCTCAAACTTCTGCCTTAACAACTTGGGGAATTATCTCCCTGAGCGTGTTTTTTCACAATCCCTAATTCCCTGTTTTGAAGCGTTATTTAGTCTTAGGAGAAACTCAATGAGTGTGGTTTTAGATGCGCCCGTAGAACTATGGTCTACTAGCAGCTCCGATGATAAACAGGCCGTAATTCGCGCCGTTTACAAGCAAGTGTTGGGAAATCCTCATGTGATGGAAAGCGAACGCCTGACTGTCGCAGAATCGCAGTTGTGCGATCGCGGGATGACTGTACGGGAATTTGTCCGTGCTGTAGCTAAATCCGACTTCTATCGCAGTCGCTATTTTGAATCCTGCGCTCCTTACCGCTTTGTCGAGCTAAACTTCAAACATTTGTTAGGTCGGGCTCCCTTAGACCAAGCGGAACTATCTCAGCATATCTGCACCTGTATCGAAAAAGGCTACGAGGCAGAAATTGATTCCTACCTCGACAGTCAAGAATATCAGGACAAATTTGGCGAGAATACAGTCCCTAATTATCAAGGGGCAAAAAGTCAAGTCGGACAAAAGCAAGTCGGCTACAATCGCACCCTTTCCCTGTATCAAGGTTATGCGGGAGTTGACAGTGCTTTTACCGCTTCTCGCTTAGTTGATTTTGTAGCTGGTAATAGCGGCAACAAAATTACTTTGCCAACAACCGGCGGTCGGATTAGCGCTTACAAAGATGCTACCGAAAAGACCTTCAAGATTGTAGTTAAAGGTGCTAAGTTTGATAGCCCTCGCCGACTAAGTAACACTGAATATCTGGTATCCGGTGCGAAGATGACTCCGCAAATTCAGCGCATTCATCGTGCAGGTGGCAAAATTGTCAGCATCACAGAAGTTGCTTGAGGCCTAGAGTTATTAGCGGATAGAGAAGTAAAGATTTGCTTCTCTATCCCTCTCGGAAACAATCACGATTTTTATCTTATCCCCATCGCTTTCATTATGAAAGCGATCGCGATAGAAACCGATAGTGTTTCTCTGTCTCAATAACAGATACGTTCGCGAATGTCAAGCTGTTTCAAGCAACAGTAACATCTTTTGACAGTTTCAATCAAACTTTAATTAACGTTAGGAAAAAACAATGTCCAGTTTAACAGCCGCTTTCGTCAGTGACCCCGTAGAACTGCGTTCTAATGCCACCGAAGAAGACTTACAAGTAGTGATTCGCGCTGCTTACCGACAAGTCTTAGGAAACGTTCACATGATGGAAAGTCAGCGTCTCACCAGTGCCGAATCTTTGCTTCGCAATGGTGATATTACGGTGCGTGAGTTTGTCAGACAAGTGGCAAAATCAGACCTGTATCAGTCTCTCTTTTTTCACACCAATTCTGCCTATCGGTTCATCGAGTTAAACTGCAAGCATTTGCTTGGTCGCGCTCCTTTAGAACAGACGGAGATTTCTGAACACGTCCAAATTTGTAACGGTCAAGGCTATGAAGCCGAAATCGATTCTTATATCGATAGTGACGATTATACCCAGAACTTTGGCGAGAATATTGTGCCTTATCCTCGGAGCATTCGCAGCCAAACTGGTATCAAGAATGTCGGGTTTAATCGGATGATTTCTTTGCTGGGAGGAGCAGCTACTAGCGATAGCAGTAATCAAGCTCAATTAGTTGCTACGGTTGCGAGCAATCTGCCTCAGAAAATCAAACTTTTTAGCATTGGTACCAGTGGAGCCTCTAGCACAACTGGTAAACGTTTTCGGATTACTGCTACTAAGTCTGGTGGTGCTAAGGTCAGAGCGAGCAAGCTCAGCTATGAAGTAAGCTATGCTCAAATGTCTCAGCAAATTAAAAATATCCAGAAAATGGGAGGCAAAATTCTCAGTATTACTGAAGTTGGCTAAGTCCCCATAGACTTGACTGTGATTTTCGTTTAGGTTTGGTATAGCAGTCGCCAAGGCGAAGAAGGTCATTGAGCGTAGTCGAAATGTCCACTTCGACGGAGTTGATCCTGAGCGTAGCCGAAGGGCTCTGTTACCGGAAGTGTCCTAACCACCTTGGCGGTTGCTATATCTTTTACTTTCTCTAGAGCGAGTTTATTATTCGCTCTTTTTCTATGTAAAACTTGAAAATAAAAATAAATCACTCGGTTTTCAAGCTGAGTATCTGAAAGATGTTACCCCCCATAGCTGACAAAAAAATGCAGGCTTGGATCAGAAGTCGTCACCTAATTTTTTCCGGTCAATTGCTAATTTTTGAAACTTTAGACTATCCAGCAGTTGAGCGATTTGAGGAATGTGTTAACAGTCTAGGAGGGTGCTTAATTTCTGTAGAACCAGCCAAACGACTTTGGATGGGAAATCATCGACAAGTGATTCTCTATCAGGCTAAAGCCAGTTTGCATACACCTCATCATGAACTGCGACAATATTGGTTCAAGTACGGCAGTTTTCAGACAAGGTTTGATGAGAGAGTTTAATTATAGTTGAAGGAAGAAGGAAAAAGGCGAACAATTTTTGTTAAACTAAAGGAGACTCCTCCTCTGTTGTGGTTATGGACATTCACGAAATCGAAGCGTCTCTAGAAAATTCTGACTTTCAGTACCGACTCAAGGCCGTCGCGGCCCTGAAAGACTACACACCAGAGATTGCTGTTCCCTTGCTCAAGGCGAAACTCAATGACCCGGAGTTTTTAGTACGTTCCTTTGTCAGCCGGGCATTTGGGACACAACAAACCGCCGAATCCTTCGCCGCTTTACTGCAAATTATGAAGTTTGATAATACGCCGAATGTGCGAGCCGAGGCTGCTAATTCTCTTTCGCTTTTTGGTCGATGTGCTGCATCTCATTTAGTCTTGACTTTTGTACAGGATGACCACTGGTTAGTGCGGCGTAGTATTCTGGCTGCTTTGGTTGATATGGAGTGCGAAAGCGAACTCTTTGAGGTCTGTATGGAAGCCTTAGCAGGCGAAGATATGACCACCCAGGAAGCGGCTGTGGATGCACTTGGTACATTAGCCGGAACTAATCAGGAACAGGCTGCACTTTCTCAGTTATTAATGCTGGCTAATTCTGAGTATGAAGGTATGCGTCAGCACGTCGCATCTGCTTTGCAACATTTTGATGATCCGCAGGCTAAGGAAATCTTAAGTCAACTTCGGCAAGACTCAAATCATCGAGTCGTTGCTGCTGCTTTAGAAAATCTGCTTTAGACAATAAACAGTAGGGAATATGATAATGTTTAGTTGATTAAGCTTGACTAAATTGTTTTAACCCAGTGATTAAATGGTCAAAAGAGAGACTCAATAAATCCCGGTCTTCAGCATTAAATTGCTGCAAGCTCACTTTTTTCAACTGTTCTAGTCCACAGAGCATCGCCGAAACAGGAACCCGCAATTCTTGATAGAGTAGCTCCATGTTTTTGAGTCCTTCTTGGCTAGTAAATTGATGACTGTTACCTGCAATTCCATAGGTGATACAGCGTAGGAACTGCCAAAAATCTCGCCAACAGGCTTCAGCACGTTCGGGAGGATAAAGGTCATTGCCAGGCTCAGTGATATTGGGAAATTCGGCTAATACCTTTTTCCTCGCATCAGCAACAAGATTAGGAGCTTGATCTCGCAATAATCTGGCTTTTTCTAGCATTAAAGAGAGATTAGGCTCAAGATTTTTAATGCGTTCTAAATCCTCATCTGTGAGATATCGACTTTGATTGTCAGCCTCTTGAAAAATGGCAATTACTTCATCTGAATATAAGTTTTTCCAAGTGGCAAAACTGACAATTCTGGCTTTGGGAATTAATTGCTTTGCTCTTTCACTTAATTGCATAGTCATTAAATTACACTCACGTAATTTACTAGGATAGACTAAAATTATGAGAAAATTTGTTAAGATTTATTACAATTACAGCAGTTTAATGATGGTTGGTACAGGGTTTTGCTTGGGGAATGCTGAGCGCACCACAGAGTTTCGTAACGAAATATTACTTTGTTTGTCAAAAACAGAGACAAGACTTAAGGCAATCCCTTATGATCGCGTTTTGAGGGAAAGATTGAAGGAGCTAGATTTTCATCTATGTTTAAGCCGTTTCAGGAATTCTTAGAAAAAGAACTGTTTGGACGTTTTGTTCTAGAGAGTCGTCCCATTCCCTCTGGGTTGGAATCAGTGGTGAGTGAAAGAGGCAAAAATCCCGCCACGATTCAAAGTTGGTGCTATCAATGTCCCGAATTGCGAAAGATTCGTTACACCTACATTGATGCTGGAGAAACGGCACAAATTTTCAATTGTGTCATTTATCCGAATTATAATTACGATCTGCCCTTACTAGGAATTGATTTTTTAGCTTTTGGACAGAAGAAAATCTTAGTTGTCCTAGATTTTCAGCCTTTATTCCGCGATCGCGCTTACATAGACAAATATATCGGGCCAATGAGCGCAATTAAGGATAAATACAAGGATTTGACTCAAGACTTAGAAATGAAGTTTTACGATGCGAATCAGTATTTTTCCAAGAACTTGCTATTTGCTAAAACTGACGCAGAAACGGTTGTAACTCGTCTTTTGCCAGCCTATCAAGAATATGTCCAGTTGTATTGGCAAATGCTAGATCAAGCCTCCCCGCTTAACACTCCAGAAGAGATTCAGCGGATTGCGAAGGCACAGAAAGATTACGATCAGTATAGTGCGGAACGCGATCCAGCATCAGGGCTATTCGGCAGCTATTTTGGCCATGAATGGTCAGAGCGATTTCTGTATGAGTTTTTGTTTGAAGATGCTGTTCCTTTAGCCGTTCCAGCGGGAGCAAGATAAGTTAAAAATGACTCTTTATCAACCTTTCTTAGATTACGCTATCCCACTGCTAACTGAACGACTTGACTTGGCTCCCTATCCCATTCCCGCAGGTTTTGAACGGAAAGAATCTATAACTGGGAAGGGGAAAAAAGAGCAGTTGGTTGTGACGACAAGTCATGCTTTTAAGTCCTCAAAATTACGGCAAATTCGGGCGGCTCATGTTCAGGGCGGTGATGCTCTTCAGGTACTTAATTTTGTGATTTTCCCCCAGTTAAATTATGACTTGCCCTTTTTTGGGGCGGACTTAGTAACCTTACCGGGGGGACATTTAATTGCTTTGGATATGCAGCCTCTTTTTCACGAGGCGGCTTATCAGAAGCAATACTCAGAGCCAATTTTGCCGATTTTTAACAACTATCAAAAGGAGTTGCCTTGGGGGGGGGATTTTCCCGACGAAGCAAAACCTTTCTTTTCACCTGCGTTTCTTTGGACTCGTCCCAAGGAAACAGAGGCTGTGCAAACTACGGTCTTTGAAGCTTTTAAGGATTATCTTCAAGCTTATCTCGATTTTGTTGAGCAAGCGCAACCTGTCACAGATAGTCAGCGACAGGGAGAGATTCTTGAGGCCCAGCGACGTTATATGAGTTATCGTGCTGCAAAAGATCCCGCTAGAGGAATGTTTACGCGGTTCTATGGTGAGGAGTGGACGGAGGAATATATTCACGGTTTTCTGTTCGATTTGTCACGCCAAATTCCAGAAGTACAACAATCAGTGTAAATTTATCCTAGCTGATAGCCAAGACTCTGAGCCGTGTTGTTACGAGTAAAAGCATTCCAAGTTCCTAATTCTTTGGGATTGCGACTACAAAGCATGGCTTTCATCTCTTGGGTTAGTCCTTGTGCTAGGGTAAAATCAGCGCCAGCAATACTTTTTAATTGCTCTAAATTTGCCCCTGTCAAGTCAGCCCCTCGTAAATCGGCTCCTTGTAATTCGACTCCAATTAAGATAGCATTCCGTAAATAAGCACCAGTCAGAAAGGCATTCTGAAGACTCGCCCCACTTAAAGCGGCTCCCTCTAAATTTGCCCCAGTTAAATCGGCTCCACTGAGATAAGCACCTCGCAGATTACAGCCGTGTAAATCTGCACCTCTGAGGTAAGCTGTATTCAGAAAAGCTCCACTGAGATTGGCTTGGGGGCCAATAGCTCCCGAATTTTTGTAATTCAATCCTTCTGGCCAAAGGGTATGAGCATCATATTGAGCTAATTTTAATTTAGCCTCTTGTAGCTGGGCATCGACTAGATTACAACCCTGTAAATCTGCACGAAAAAGATAGCTTTCTTGTAAATTCGCTCCACTCAAATTGGCATCTCTGAGATGGGCCCTTCGTAAATCAACCCCTTTGAGATTTGCCCCTTGCAAATTGCTTTGACTAAGGTTGGCCCCAATCAAGTTTGCTCCACTGAAATCAATACCAGATAAATCCATCTGGCTGAGGTTGATTCCCTGGAGGTTGGTTTGAGCTAGACTTTTGCCTTGCTGAATGGTTGGCAAGATTTCTGTTGCAGAAAGGGGTTCGGAGAGGAAAGATGAGTGTTGACGAGGTGACATTATATTTTTCTGAAAATTTATTGTTCGAGTTGCTCAAAATTGTCCTGTGTCATTTATCCTAGAATTTGAAGGATTCCAGACTGACGTTTGTTTATTTTTCTTAACCAAAATCAGCTCTGATTCCCAGTTCGGCTAAGCTCAGGTCAAAGCCTAAATCTCCGTTTTTCAATGAGATTTGTCTCAATCCCTCTGATTCCTCTCGTTAAGTTGACACAGAAATGCTGCTAACACCACCTATGACTATGATGGATTTCTTTCGCAAGAGTGAGGGCGTTTGGTTTACTCAGCGAACAGTCCATAATTTTGATACTGCTGGGGCTGATGACTCGGGAGAATCCAATGTCATCGTTGACGTTTTGTCAACAGATGATCCCAGAATTTTAGACGTTTGTCAACAGCAGAATGTCGCTCCCGCTTTAGTTAGTGGGGGATGCAGTTTTATGTGGCAGGATAATTTAGATGATACAGTCCCGAACCAAAACTATGCTGCTATTCTTGTAGATGTGCCTAATCCTAGTAATCCGAGAACGGGCAAGTTTCTGCGAAATCGAGGCTATGTTGAAGGTATTCCGGTCATCGGTGTTTACCATTTTGCGGATGATGGGGTGTTGACTATTGAGACGGAATATGAGACTAATCAAGGACAGGAACGC
This sequence comes from Microcoleaceae cyanobacterium UBA9251, assembly GCA_003542015.1. Taxonomy (GTDB): domain Bacteria; phylum Cyanobacteriota; class Cyanobacteriia; order Cyanobacteriales; family Microcoleaceae; genus Microcoleus. The sequence continues at coordinate 13,862 of DPLL01000201.1, forward strand.
TGTTGGTTTATTAACGATCATTTTCGGGTACGGGTGATGACTGTGCAGATGAGCAATGGGGTTAAACAAATGGCATACTGTTCTGAGCGTCGTTGTGTTTCTCACTCTGTTTTAGAAGAGATGATTGAACACAATCGCTTGAGAGTTTCTGGGGTGGGTGTGCTGTCACCTTAAAGCGATTTAGGGTTGGGCGGGGCGGGTTTATGAGATGATTGGTATTGGGCAATTATTGTTTGTAAAACCCGCCCCTACGGGAATTTGATTTCTTTAACTAGATGCGCCTACTTTTTTTACCTGTTATCAAACTATCAAAACTATGTCTGAAAACGAAGAATTTACACCATCTGATATTGATGAATCTGCCGAAGATTTAACAGAAAATTCAACTCTGACAGATGCTGAAGAATTGGTGGAAGTGATTGCCGAATTTGAGCGGTATCGGGAACGTTTGGTGAGTGAGACGATCGCCGCAGCACAAAAGGCTAAGCTACCCCAGAAAGCGGCCCTGGCTAAAATTGAGCCGGAACTGGCTCAAATTGATGCTGGACTTGAGAGTCTCCGCACTCAATTGGCGGCTATAAATACTAATAATTAGGTGACAATTATGGTCAATGCTAGTGCTCAATCTCAGGACGATCCAGTTTTATTGGCTCATGCAAAAGCAGATGCTTTTCTGCGGGAAGTTACTGAACAAATAGATTTAGATACTTTCGATGCTAATGATTCTGAGGTTTTGAAGCGGTTGGTTGAATGTATGGGAGATTCGCGGGGGATGACTCGACTGCGTTTCGCGGAAACTTTGGCTGAAATTGGCGAAGCGGCGACTCCTTTTTTGTTGGATGGTTTGGCTAATCATGTTAATCCGGTTGTGCGACGTGCTGCTGCTAAAACTCTGACTTTGATTGCCGATCCGACGGCGGTTCCTCATCTAATTCATGCCTTATTGAACGATCGGGATACGGTGGTTAAGGGTTCATCAATTGGGGCGCTGGCGAGGATTGGGGAACCGTCTGTAAGGTCGTTATTGGATATTTTAGCATCAACGGATTTGCCGGAGAGTACGATCGGTCATGCGGCTTGGGCGTTGGCGTTTATTGGGGCTCAGGCGAAGGAGTATTTGTATCAGGCGATCGCCTCTGATTCGTCTGTGGTGCGTGGTGCGGTGGTTGGTGCGATCGCCAAAGTTGCACAGGAAGAGCCCAAAGCGGAATTATTCGAGATTTTGGTTAAGTCTCTGACGGATGTTGATGTTGATGTGCGTTGTGAGGCGGCGGCGGCTTTAGGAAATCTGGCTTATCAACCGGCAATTCCTAATCTGATTGAGTTGCTAGATAGTAGTGATGGGGAAACTCGCAGGGCGGCGGCTTTGTCTTTGATGAAAGTAGGCGATCGGGCTGCTATTGAACCGCTAAAAACGGCATTAGCCAAGGAATCGGAAGTGGCGATTCAAGGTGTGATTAAGTTGGCAATTTCTCAAATTAAGTAACTAAAAATATGACTGAATCTGGAACAGGGCGGATGTTGCTTTCTCATAATTTTGATATTCCAGAAGGTGTTTTTGGGCCCTTGAGTCGGGAAGATTTGACTTTGGCATTTGCTGAGGGTTTAAGTCAATATCCTCAGATTAAATGTCGTCAATTAAATCATGCTCATTGGATGGTAGAAGTTTTATTTTCTACTGATGATTTTGCTCCGCCTCAAGTTGGGGAATTTTGCGCTCAAGCTTTGGTGAATAAGCGGATGAGTCAAGGAAAAGCCGATGATTCTTTTCCTGATATTTTGATTTTAGCGGGGTTGAAAAAGACTCCGCCATTGAGTAGCGATGCTGAGGCGCTGCAACCTGGACAATGGGGGGTTGATGTGGTGGAAACTCAGTCTGCTGAGAGTTTCTTGATGGCGATGGGCTGGGAGGAGAAAACGGCGGGGAAAAGTATTGAGGATGTTTTTAAGGTTGAAAGGAGAAAGGGGTAAAGTGTGAGTTCACCTTTCCCTGAGTTTTTCTACTTTGCAGGGTAAAGTAGATGATCTGGATCTAGCCAAACAATATAAAAAGTCTCATTAATAAAGAAACCATGAACCCTACCATGCTTATTTGAGGAGATGGATAACTGATAAGGTATATCAACTAATTGTTCTTCATTTGGCAAACCAAACCCACTTTCACTGGTTTCTTCCCACTTAATGGGATGACATCTGAGAGTGCTGCTACGATCCGCTAAAAGCTCTTGAGCTGTTAAGCTAGATAGGTCTTTTAACCGATTAAGTAGAGTCAGCCAGTAACTCACTTCTTTTTTTATACAAGAAAATTTATTGTGATTGTCTTCATAGTATTTAAACGAAAAGCTGATACCTTGAGGTGGCTTCAGCTTTGATAGTGTAATACCTGATGCACCATTTTTGACAACATCAGTCTTCTTAATTTTCTTCTTCGACACGAGATTTGTAATACTCCTTCATCCACTTCTTCTTAATCACATTGGTGCAAGGTTCATCAGGTAGCATATCCCCCCTTGCCAAATTCCAGGGGCCTTCAGCATGAGTCATTTGCTCTAATTCGTAAGCATCACAGGCAAAGTATTCTTCAGCAACCTCATCCAGAAAAATCTGAACGTTTTCAGGTAATTCTGGATGAGCATCTTTCACAATTGGCTTCCATCCAAAATGCTTGTACTCCTGATACAATTCTGGTATCACTGGTCCATGCACCCATGCTTGAAAATCCTCTGAAAAAAGGGGTGTATCATGGAGTGCAAGATGCCAAGCCTGAGCATAGTAAACAAGCTTTTGCAGCTTGAGATTACTCAGGAAAGAACCTGTTTCATTGGCAAACCAAATGAAGTAATCTGCTACGTTCAAACAAGATAACAAACTGTTCTGTTGAGTGCATTCCATAATTTGAGGATGGGTCAAACTAACAAAATCTGGTGGTGCTTCAATTAAAGTGGCCGATGGAACAACTCTTGTGACATCAGCAATAGCACTACAAATAGCTTCGTTACGTGATGATGCCTCACGGATAAAATTTAGTGCAATATATCCTTTATTTCCAACTCCAATTAAGGCATCATCACAGCCACCTTCATATAGCTTCTCAATAAAATCACCAGGATCTACTTGGGGATCTTCGAGATTAAACGTCAAAGTAAAATCATGCTCGTTCATCTTTTATTTCTCCTCTAGGCAAGGATCATTCACATTGTTGTGCTTTGTGCAGTTATCGACTATTCGACGAATCTGTTTCCCATGATTCCCTGAGTTTTTTGGGGTACTCCAAATACTAGATATACAAAAAATTCCATTTCTACACTCTTGATCGTTATAGGGGCATTTTATTTTTCCCCAAGCATGAGAACCACCAAGATCAACGTGCCATCCATTTTTTTCAGCGTACCTCAAAGCATCCTCAACTTCTGGCTTTGGGTGAGTTCTTCTTGCCATCACAATTTTTGTTTACATACAGGTTAGCTTTTAAATAATTAAGAAGTTAAGAGAGTAGAGAGAGCAAGCGATCGCCTTTACCTCTACTTTCGACAAGGATAGCACAATTTTGATCGATTGTCAATTAACGAGTCAAGCTAAACAGCCAAAGCCTTAATACTTTATCTTTTACATTGGATCAAATCATTAAATTGAAAATACGAGCCAATTCTCTTTAGTATCTGTATGTCTGAGAAAAAGTGGGGAGTAGGATCAAAGCGTGTTGATGTCTTGTTTATTTTGATATTCTTGATGCTCACAAAACGATACTCATAATCCTTGAGAAAATTTGGTTTATTCCAAAATAACTGACCAATTTCCCGACAATAGGCAACGAAACACTTTGCTCCCTTAAGTTGTGCGATAATGTCTGTCTCCGATTCTCCTTTTCCTGCCTTCATCTCAATACAGAGGATAACTTTTTTCTTGCCATCAGCAATGATGACAAAATCTGCGCGTTTGCATTCACCTTTGGAGCCAATAAATACCGTCTTCGGTGCTGGGAAAGCATCGGCTTTAATGACAATAACTTGAGCATAATCAGGCATTCCATCAATTGTTACAGAATAGTCAGCAGGCGGAGGTTCTCTGAGTGTCACCTTCTTTTTACCGTAGCTATCTTCCACCAATGGAACTTTAGCACTTTCTTGAATCATCTCTTTGAGGATAGCAATATCAGACATTACTCCTTACCCCAAACAATCGCTTCCTGAATCCGGTTCATTATTTCAATGGTTGTATCAAAACTGCGGGCTTCAATACCCATTTCTGGATCAATATCGGCTGGTGTAAGAGTTTGACATTTAGTTTTTCTTGTCTTCCCTTCTAAAACGATTAATGCCTCTTCCGCAATATAAACTTTAATTTTTTCAGCCGAAATCAGTTCTTCTTGCCGATAACCTTCTTTTTCAGCAATTCGCTTCAGATGAGGTTGATCGTGGTTAAGCATAATCAAAGTATTTAGTTCTTTAATAATGTAATCGCTATGGGTAGTTATAAACACTTTAATACCTAGATTTACCAATCTGGCAAATAGCTGTGCAACGCGGCGCTGGTTTTCAGGATGTAGATTCAATTCTGGTTCATCTACCATCAATAAATCGCCAATCTGAGCCTCATGTTTCAGGTAAAAACCGATATCTAATAGAGAACGCACAGCACTAGAACTTTGATCCATAGAAAGCTTGAGCCGTTTACCTTTTTTCGGCTCATAATAAAGTTCATCATTACGAGTAACGGTATATTTACCGCCAATGATGTCAGCAAAATCTGCTAATACATCGGGATGGTTTTCGGAAATGAAACTGCTTTTTTTGACAATGGTTTCAAGTTGTCTGGTAAAATCTACATTTGTCTTGATCGGCAGGGCATAATCTTGATAAACCTTGAATAAAAGCTCCATTGGATTGATCTTATTGTTGGCTTGACCCATTTCGTCAAGCAAGCGATTGCGGGCAAAATTCAACTCTTTGCGAAAAATAGCTGCACCAGTTCGTTCTGCACTAGCGATGAAAGGGCGAGGAATAATTCTAGCAAAAATAATGTCTTTCAGTGCATCAGCAATGGTGGATCTAAGTATCTCGTTGGGGATTTTCACCTTTTCTTTCTCAACTAGCAGGGTGACAACTAATTCTGTACTATCTTCACTTTTGATCAGCGAGAATATTTCGGTATTGGCAGATCCTATTGTTCGCTCAAATCTGTCTGCAAAACTAATATTTTTTAGATCTAGGTTTACCTGAAAGTCTGTGTCTTTAAATAGTTCAGCCGGTGCTGCAAAAATCTGAGGTAATCGCTGTGTATAAGCATGACAACCTTTAGCAACAATCTGTTTAACCTGCTTGACATATTCTTGTAGATCAAGGCGAATTACTCCGTCAGTAAGAAGTTGCTGAATTTTATCGTCTTTGATTTCGATCAGAAATATCCGTTGCCAAGTAAACAAAAAGCCAAATAGTGCATAAGTAGCATAGGTTTTACCGGTATTATTGCCACCACAAATAATTGTTAGGTCGCCAAGGGTGAATTCGGCTTGCTTTAAAACACCAAGATTTCTGACTTTGACTTTCATAAATATTTGGCTAAAATGACAACTTACAATTGAATTTTACAGTATTATAAACACTAATCATACTGCAAATTTCCGCATTGTCAACTCCTAATGCTGAACCGGAATACAAATCTCAAACTTAGTCCCTTTTTCTGGCGTTGAAAAAAAACTGAGCGTCCCACCATGTTTTTCACTAATGATATTATAACTAATTGCCATGCCCATTCCTGTTCCCTTCCCAACAGGCTTTGTTGTAAAAAATGGATTAAATATCTGTTTTTGAATTGATTCTGGAATTCCATTGCCATTATCCGCGATCGCAATTTTCACCCATTCCGAATCTACCACCGAGGTACGAATTGTAATACAACATGGGTGCTTCTCGATCGCACAAGCTACCCGTTTGGTATTTAGTTCTTCCAGTGCATCAATTGCGTTTGCCAAAATGTTCATAAATACTTGGTTAAGTTGTCCGGGATAACACTCAACTAAGGGTAAATCGCCATAGTCTCGGATGACTTTAATTTCTGGATGTTCTAGCCGCGCTTTGAGACGATGTTGCAAAATCAACAGCGTGCTATCAATTCCTTCATGGATATCAACTTCTTTAAATTCGGATTCATCCATCCGGGAAAAATTGCGGAGTGACAGCACAATCTGGCGAATGCGATCCGTGCCGATTCTCATTGAACTCAGAATTTTAGGTAAATCATCTTGCAAAAAATCCAGGTCAATATTTTCGGCTTCTGTCTCAATTTCGGCCATCGGGTTTGGATAATGTTTTTGATATAGGTGTATTAAATTCAGTAGGCTGTCAGCATAGTATTGTACATGAATTAGATTGCCATGAATGAAGCCGACCGGATTATTAATTTCATGGGCAACGCCCGCCACTAATTGCCCCAAGGATGAGATTTTTTCACTCTGAATCAGTTGGGCTTGCGTCTGTTTTAAATTCTCAATTGCCTGCTCAAGCTGATGAGATTTGTCTCGTTCTCTGGCTTCGCTCTCGCGTAATGTGGCTTCTATCTGTTTCCGTTGAGCTATTTCGGCGGTGAGTTGCTCGTGGACTTCTAATTGTCGGAATACTTCATCAAATGTGGTAGCTAAATACTGAATCTCGTTAGCCGGAATCGTCTTGGGCATAGGAAAAATGCCGGTCTTTTTGCTTTGATAAACTGCTTCATTCAAGTCCTGTAAGGGTTGCAATACATTCTGCTGAAGGAGTATCCCCATCATTAACAAAATGGTGATGATGCCAACTAGCAATAACAAAGTTGAGGTAATGAAGGTTTTGTCAGTGGCTTGCTGCATTTGGTTGAGATCTATCAACGCGATCGCCACTCCCCGTCGTTGAGATGTGCCAAACAAGGTACTCCTAAAAGGCAGAATTTGGGCGATCGCAGGCTTGCCATTTAGTACGATATTGTGGCTGACTTCAACGCCGGCCGTCGCCGCTTCATCAATTGGTTTTGCGAGTTGTGGATAGATGGAAGTGTATGGCTGATTAGTCGCATTCTGAGGGCTGCGGGCGATCGCTATGACCGATGGATCGACAATCGCAATTTCCACCACACCAGGCATCGTGGCAAAATTTTGTACAACTCGTCGCAAAATGCTTTTATTCTCCAACTCTAGTAAGCCTTCTGTGGAAAACTCTAGCGATTGTGTAATTGATTGAGCCCGGTTATAAACTTGCGTTTCTAAGTCAGACTGCATCAGCCGATAGTTAAGTCCCAAAGTTGCCAGTCCAACTGTAGTAATAGACAACCCAACACTAACCAGCAAACGTTGCGATAAGCTATGGGGAGACAGCCATTTGCTCATAATTTCCAGTCCTCGATCGCTGTAGTTACGAGTTCAGTATTAATCTCCACATCCTGACGCGGCATCCGTCCAGCACGGGGGTCAGATTTCAATAGTTCAGCCATTTGAGCGATCGCCTCTGACAAGCGACCAGATTTAAACATCTGTTTTTGCATAGCAATATCACCCTTTTTCAGACCCGCGTAATCTTGAGCAAAAGCCTCACCATTCTGTCCCAGTTTTTGAGCAACCTTTTGAAACACGACATTAGGCTTTGTTTCCACAGCACTCATAATATCAAACCAAGCCATAATAAATTGCTTTAATTCAGCTTTCTTGGTGCGAATAATAGTTGTTCTAGAAGCCAATGTATCAATGACCAAAGTATCAACTTCCTGAGTGGTATAAATGATATTCCCCTTGATAGATTGAGCCGTTTCGCCTAGAAGTGGTTGCCAGATCACGGCTGCATCTAAACGTTTCTTCTGCATCAAATCAACCGCCATTTCGTTGGAAATATCCTCAACCTTGACCTCTGCGGGTTTAATCTGGTGCAACTTGAGGGCTTCCAATAAAATCAGATGATTCACTGTTCCCAGTTTAGCTCCGACTCTTTTACCGCGCAATTCTTCCACTGACTTGATTGCGGCTTGAGCAACAATGCCGTCAGCCCCGTTAGAAATATTTGTTACCATCACCACCGCAGGCTTGTCACTCTCCGAATCAGACTGCATTACATCCCACAAAGAGGTGAAATTAGCATCCAGAGTACCGCGCAGCATGGCGCGAGTCGAATCTTGTTGATTTTCAAACCGAATGAGTTGCACATCTAATCCGCGCTGTTTGAATAATCCGGCTTCCTGAGCATAGAGAACAATATCAAATCCTGCCCAAGTGGTGATTCCGACGCGCAGGGGAGCTAGTTGCTGTGGTGCCTGGTTACAGGCATTTACAATTAGGCTAACTCCTAGTGTCAAAACGCAGAGGACACTGAGCGATCGCAATTTGGTTAAGGTTAACCACAATCTATGCAATAATTGTCTAGTCCCNNTTTTCGGGATGTCATTCCCTGAAAAAACGCCCAAAACAAACGATTAAATCGAACTCTTCTCCTGGCTTATATTTCATCACCAAATCCAACCGAGATCAATAGATTGTCGCTGATTCCCGCACATAAGAATCCACCGATTCATCATTGGCAAATATCGCGAAACGAGAGCAGCCGGATCGGGATGCTTCCCAGCCTCAACGAATTCCCCCAAACCCCATTTTAAAACTGAATTTGGGAGTTTTCTTGCTAGGTTTTTTGCCGATCAGAGCCCGATCGAATCAAAACTTGCGAACTGCGATCGCACGCTCATTGAAGGGCGATCGCCCGCAGATAATTTTGAAGTATTGGGTATGGCGATCGAAGCATGATATCAAATCCTCTCTTCATCGGAATAGTAAATTTGAGTTAACTGTTAACTGTTAACTGTTAACTGTTAACTGTTAACTGTTAACTGTTAACTGTTAACCGTCCACCGTCAACCGTCAACAATCAACCGTCAACAATCACCTGACGGTGCAACCGGAATTGACATGATGAGTTCCTAAAAATTCTCAACTCCACCTTCTATGACCTCAATACAGTCGGCGTACAAAGGGCTTATTAGACCTCACCACGACTGTAAAAACTCTTCAACGGTCAATTCAATGTCACCTGCAATCTGCCGTAGCAATCTGGGAGAAATATCGCGACCTTTATGAAATGGAACAGTCATTCCTCGACCATCTTGATGACGAAACTGCTGGTGCGATCCCTTCTGACGAACCTCCAAAAACCCAAGATTTTCTAAGATGCGAACAATCTCTTGGGGCTTCAAAACAGGGATATTGCTCATCACCTACGCAACTACAATTTGCTGAGTACCAACAAAGTCTGCATTGAAGGCTAGATTCTCATCTTCCAACAGCATCTCGATTACTTCACGCAGGTTTGCTTGTAGCTCATCTAAAGTTTCTCCTTGAGAATGAGCTCCAGGGAAACCGGGAACATAGCCTACATACAAAGCAGTTTCATAGTCTTTTTCAACAACCGCAGTGAACGTTCTCATAAAGTTAAATTCAAACAGCTTGATTTTTCAGCAAAAAGCAACTGTTTTAAGTATAGCAGTCGCCAAGGCNNCCTTAACAGCCTTGGCGGTTGCTATATAGCATATCTGTCTCATAAAAAAGAACAATTAAGACTCAAAACTAAGAGATCGACCCGCAGGTAATTTTGAAATATAGGGTATTGCGAGGGAAGGATCAAGGCAGAGTTGAGCCGTTGACTTACTTAATATTTTAACAGTAAGCAGAGCAACAATGCTAGAAATGACATCAGCGTTAATCTGTGTTTATCTGTTGACATCTGCGGTTAAAAACTCCCAATCTAACTGATTTGCTTTCATCAGTATATAGAAAACCCCCAAACCCTATTTTTTAAATTGGTTTGGGGGTTTTATTCCTCCCATCCAGTGCAAATTACAACTTACAAGGGTTCGATCGCCGGAGCACGCAAAGACACAGTTTTATCCGCAGCAGCCTTAGCCACAAGCGAAGGCACAGAATCGCGCAATCTTGCAGTCAACTGTACGGTAGTTGCATCGTAAACCTGAGTCAGCATTTTTGGATACAAACCAATGCCAATAATCGGTATCAACAGCGCAGCAATAATAAACACTTCTCGCGGTTCCGCATCCACCAATTCTTCGTGTTCCACCAATTCCTTATTCTCAGCCCCGTAGAAAATCTCACGCAGCATTGACAGCAGATAAATCGGAGTCAAAATCACCCCGAAAGCAGCGAGAATTATCACACAAACCTTAAACACCGGATTGTAAGCATCGCTCGTTGCAAAACCCACAAACACCATCAATTCTGCTACAAAACCGCTCATTCCCGGCAATGCCAAAGAAGCCATTGAACAAGTAGTCCACATGGCGAAAACCTTACGCATTTTCTGTCCAACACCGCCCATTTCGTCCAGCATGAGCGTGTGAGTGCGATCGTAAGTGCAACCCACCATAAAGAACAAACTCGCCCCAATTAAACCGTGGGAAACCATTTGTAGCATTGCACCGCTAATTCCCAAATCGGTAAAAGAAGCTATCCCAATCAGCACAAAGCCCATGTGCGAAATCGAAGAATAGGCAATTTTCCGCTTCAAATTGCGCTGAGCAAAAGAAGTTAAGGCGGCGTAAACAATGTTAACTACACCCAAAATTACCAAAATCGGTGCGAAGACAGCGTGAGCATCCGGGAGCATTCCCGCATTCATTCTGAGCAAAGCGTAGCCGCCCATTTTTAGCAGAATTCCTGCTAGCAACATATGGGCGGGTGCGGTGGCTTCACCGTGAGCGTCGGGGAGCCAAGTGTGTAGGGGAAAAATCGGCAGTTTGACGCCGTAAGCTATCAAGAAACCTGCGTATAGTAGCAATTCGATATTGGGGGCGAAGTCTTTAAGTGCGATCGCCCGCATATCAAAAGTCACCGTATCGCCATAAAACGCCATCGTCAGCGCACCAACCAAAATAAACAGCGAACCGCCCGCCGTGTACAGGATAAACTTAGTGGCTGCGTAGAGGCGTTTTTTGCCACCCCAGATGGACAAAATTAGGTAAATGGGTACTAATTCCAATTCCCAAACCAGGAAAAACAGCAACATATCCTGCACGGCAAAAACTGCGATTTGGCCGCCGTACATTATCAGCATCAAAAAGTAAAATAGCTTCGGTTTAAACGTAACCGGCCATGCTGCTAAAGTAGCTAAAGTGGTAATAAAACCAGTCAGCAAAATCAGCGGCATCGATAAACCGTCAGCACCCACAGACCAATTCAAATCGAGTTGCTGCACCCAAGTATAACTTTCTACCAGTTGCAGTCCCGGATTGCTGAAGTCGTACTGAGTGTAAAAAGCGTAAACAAGCAGAGCAAAATCAATCAAACCGACAATCAGAGCATACCACCGCACCGTCTTGCCATCCTTATCGGGAATCAAAGGAATCAGCAAAGCCGCAGCAATAGGAAACAGGATTGTTGTGGTTAACCAGGGAAAGTTAGCTGTATCCATTGCGTTTTAAAATAAGCCGTCAGTTATTAGGTTTAAACATATTATGGCAATTTTCGGTTAAATTTTATACTTTCTTTATACTCAACGGAATTTTTGCAATAATTGCTAGGAATTATGCGATCGCATAATTCGAGTTTAATCAAAGATTTATTTCTATTTGCTAATGGTCAATTATGAGTTATTGAGCTACTACCCGTTCCCCCCTTATTAAGGGGAACGGGCGTGTTTTCTCTCAAAAGAATTGCCTTAAATTGTAGGTTGGGCCCGTGTCACGAAACCCAACATTTTTCTTAGATTTGTTGGGTTTCGCTACGCTTAACCCAACCTACAGAAGAGTTTGAGAACACGCTCTAGAAAGTAGGGTGCGTCGCTGGCAAATTTTTGGGTAATCTATCATAATCTTATGGCGACGCACCCTACAGAAACTTACAAGGGAGGAGACAGCATTGCCCATAGG
>DPLL01000202.1 GCA_003542015.1 Microcoleaceae cyanobacterium UBA9251
CCTGGAAAATTATCGCACTCGCACGGAAAATTCGTATTCAAATCCCCGGAAATTTGAGTCTAATTGTAATGTGTAATTGCCAGTAACAGGCATTTTTCCCGTCCACTCAGTTGGATTGTATTTATAAGGATCTCCAGCCAAAAGTTTGCCGTTAGGAGTCAGAATTTGCGGAAAAACATCTTTCCTATTCCTAACAGTCATTGTTTGACCATTGGTGGCGCGAATTATGTAAGAATGACTGCCGCCACCAATAATTCTACCTTTAACAATTGCCTCATCTCCTCCCGGCCGAAAATTAATCTGCTGTCTGACATTGGGACAACTGCTTTCGGTGCGGTTTTTCGCAATCCAACCGGGAGGTTCGGTAATTCGTAACCAGCCGTTTTGTTCTTGGGCGACGGAAACAAAGGTATTATTTTTGAGTGTTCCTACTATTTTGCTGTCGGTTACTCCTGGGTGCGATCGCACATTCAGCGGTGGATTAGGATCTTTGACTACAGCCATACTGATTTTGCAGCCCGAATTTGGAGGTGTGACAACTATCGGCTCAACTTTTGGCTTCGAGACTCCTGCGATTAGCGAAGATTCAACTGCCGAGTTTGTTGCAGGTTGGGGTTCAGATTTTTGAGATTCGATGGCCTCTTTTTTTGGTTCCAGAGGTTCCGATTTCTGAGATTCGGGGCTCGTTGTTGGCACCGCTGAAATCGTTTTTTTGTCGGAGACTGGCGATTCTGTCAGGGGAGGATTGGAGACTTCCATCGAACCCGACTGTATGGTGGCCCAGGCTACTCCGATCGCAGTTGACATACCTGCTAAGCTGATGATGATGATTTGGCTAGTTTTCAATGACATATATTTATACCTCTTGATCTATGTTAATAATTTTTGTTGAAAAACAGGGATGCCAGACTGTTAATTTTATGTAAAAATATGCATTAGGGACTGGTTGTTCAGACTGATCAGATTATGATACTGTTGCTGTGAGCCAGTTGTGCGTAAATCTGGCAAGGTAAGCATCCAGGGTGAGGTTGAGCCGAGTAACTAAAATGCCAAGATTTATTTCTCACAGATTACAACCGCCTCGCGATCGATTACTCTCTGAGGTGAAGCGGGAAGTCAAAGCATCTCGATCGCAGTCTTTGCACAATGCTGTGCTGTCAAACCTCTGTCAAGAGGCTGCGCCCCCTGGTGTCAGCCGCTGTTGGGATGTGGAAGTGAAGATGAGCCACCGCCCTAGTTTTCGGCTTCCTCCCAAAGCCAGCGTTGCGAAAGTATTCGATCGCACCGGTGGTAAATTGGTCATTTTGGGAGCCACGGGTGCAGGAAAAACCACTACACTGCTGGAATTAGCTCTGGTGTTAGTTTCCCGCGCCGAAAAAGATCCTAGTCTACCAGTACCGGTGCTGTTTGAACTCGGTACTTGGAAAGCGGAATCCGGGGTGATCGCCGATTGGTTAATTGCTCAACTTAAGTTCAAATACGGCATCTCTCCTGCTGTGGGTAAACAGTGGCTCGCCACACAAAAAATNNAATTTAGTTGTTTGCAGCAGTTTTGAAGTTTACAAAAACTGCCAGACTAGGTTTAAACTGCAAGCAGCGGTTTTGTTGAAACCTCTGACAGAAACTCAAATTCACAATTATCTTTTAGCAGCCAGAAGTCGCGAACTTTGGTATAGCATTGAGCAGGATTCGGATTTGTTAAAATTGGCAAAAGCTCCGCTATTTGTAAGCATGATGGCTTTGGCTTATGAGGAGATTTTAATCGAATCTTGGAAGCGTTTAAATTCAGCAGAAGAGCAGCGAAAATACTTGTTAACTGCCTACATTCGTCGCCAAATGACAGGAGCATTTAGACTGCATTCCAGAGGTAAGGAACTGCGATCGGAACAAATTAGGCACTGGCTGGGGTGGTTGGCGAGAAAGATGGAACAGCAAGGAATTCAAGAATTATTGCTGGATAAAATGTCTTCTCGCTGGCTGGAAACTGGCGCACAGCAGCGGGTGTATCACTTTGGAGTTAAGCTGGTTGGCGGGCTGATTTGGGTCATTTTGGGATTGATTGTAACCTTGGTTAGCGGGTCGATTTGGGGATTGATGGCGGGGGCGATCGCAGCGGTAATTAGTGCTTTGTTACCGGGAATTCCAGCCATTGAAAATATGATCTTGCACCTAGTGCTGTGGTCTAATGGCTACATTCCTTGGAATTATAGCCGTTTTCTCGATGCTGCGGCCGCTCGGTTGCTGCTGCAAAAAACAGGCGATCGGCGTTATCGATTTATTCACGATTTGTTGCAAAAGCATTTTGCTGAAATATAAATGCAGGAGCTTGACAAAAACAAATATAATAGATGTAACTGTGGAGGAGCCATAAATACCCAATAGCCAAATATTCGACAAGCGAAAGGAAACTCAATGACTGTAAAATTCATTCTGAGCGAATACGTTGACCAAGCAATGACTGAGGCTATGTTTGACAAACTTGAAGATCATAGCTTTGTCGGAAAAATTCCTGTTTGTAAGGGAGTCATCGCCTTTGGTTCAACTTTAAAAGAGTGTCAAAATGAGTTGCAATCCACTTTGGAAGACTGGATTTTGCTAGGGTTAAAATTGCGACATCGTTTGCCCATAATTGACAATATTGATTTAAATCAGCAGACGGCATAGGGACACAGCAGTGCCCTTCTTCGTGTCAACNNCGGCAGTGCCGTGTCCCTACCGTACCTTCACTTAACTGAGAAATGCTATATTTGGGATTTCACTCCTTTGAGAACCGTCATACCACATACTCATCCGCAAAAAAATTATGGTATTTTTGCCATCTTAAATACCTGTGCCGCAGTCAATTCTAATCCATCAAAAAGTGGATCTGTTAATAGCGTATCTCCCATATAAGTCTGCGGTGCTGCATCGGGGTAAAAAACTGTAATGCTTCTAGCCTTGCTATCGACTACCCAAACCCGCAATACCTGAGCATCTAAATAATCTCTCGCTTTAGCAGCTAACTGACCGAAAGTTTGTCCTTGTGAAATAATTTCTATGACTAATTCTGGGACTACAGGACAGGCTTCATCTTGATTCCAATCAGGAGATAAGCGTTCGTAAGAAACATATAAAAGATCAGGTACGGGCACCCAGTCTCGCCCCTTGCGGGTTAATTTTACCGCCCATTCTACACCAATTTCTCCCCGTTCCTCACCCCAGTTTTCGAGGAGTTTTATTAGGGCTCTGGTGAGGCGAGAATGAAATTTTTTTGGTGACATCTTCGGTACTGTTTGACCATCAATCAGTTCGTAGGTAATATCGCCTTCTCCTTCGGGGAGAGCGAGAAACTCTTCCAGAGTTAGTTGAGTTTTTGTCTGGAGCATGGTGTTTTTCTGGGAATAGCACGCAAGTTAGTATTATTTTAGCTTAAATATTCATTGACATAATACAAATGTTATGATAAGTATTGGCAAAATCTCAAGTCTTAACTGCCAAATGTGCGATCGCATCCAAATCCATACCCCCAAAAGGTTAAGATTCTAATCTAACCCTCCTGCAATCATTCACCTCCTATGGCAGAAACCTTATTGTTCAACGCCCTCCGCGAGGCCCTAGACGAAGAAATGGCCCGCGACTCCACCGTATTCGTACTCGGCGAAGACGTAGGTCAATACGGCGGTTCCTACAAAGTCACGAAGGACCTCTACAACAAGTATGGCGACCTCCGCGTTCTAGATACCCCGATCGCCGAAAATAGCTTTACAGGCATGGCAGTCGGCGCAGCAATGACCGGATTACGCCCGATCATCGAAGGCATGAACATGGGCTTTTTGCTCCTGGCGTTCAACCAAATTTCCAACAACGCTGGAATGCTGCGCTACACCTCCGGTGGCAATTTCAAAATGCCGATGGTAATTCGCGGCCCCGGCGGCGTCGGACGCCAACTCGGTGCCGAACACTCCCAGCGGTTAGAAGCCTATTTCCAAGCAGTACCCGGCCTGAAAATAGTCGCCTGTTCGACTCCTTACAATGCCAAAGGACTTTTAAAATCAGCCATCCGCGATGATAATCCTGTCCTGTTTTTCGAGCACGTTCTCCTTTACAACCTGAAAGAAAATTTGCCAGAAACAGAATATTTGGTGCCACTGGATAAAGCGGAAATAGTGCGATCGGGCAAAGATGTTACAATTTTGACTTATTCTCGGATGCGGCATCATGTCATGCAAGCTGTACCCGCACTGGTAAAAGAGGGTTACGATCCAGAAGTCATCGACCTAATTTCTCTTAAACCCCTCGATATGGAGACAATTGGCGAATCCATTCGCAAAACTCACAAAGTAATTATTGTTGAGGAGTGCATGAAAACAGGAGGTATCGGTGCGGAATTAATTGCCTCAATTAGCGATCGCTTTTTTGATGAACTCGATGCACCGGTTTTGCGGCTGTCTTCGCAAGATATTCCCACACCATACAACGGCAATTTAGAAAGACTGACAATTGTACAGCCAGCTCAAATTATCGAGGCTGTGGAAAAAATGGTAGCTGGGGGAGTATAAATAGGTATTGGTTATTTGTTATTGGTTATTTGTTATTGGTTGGTTATTGTTGTTGGTTATTTGTGGTTGGTTATTGAATAACTAATAAATCAAGAATCAGGACTGACCAATGACAAATGACCAATTACGAATTACGAATTACGAATTCCCCATTCCCAATTCCCCATTCCCAATTCCCCATTCCCAATTCCCCATTCCCAATAACCAATGACCAATAACCAATGACCAATGACCAATAACTAATGACCAATAACTAATAACCAATAACCAATAACCAATGACTAATAATTAAGTATGCAAAAACAGCAATCGACATTAGCCCTAATTTTCGTTTTAATCATAGCCGCTATTACAGTAATAGTAACAATTCCCACAAGGCTAGGATTAGACTTACAAGGAGGGTCACAACTCACAATTCAGGTAAAAACTACCCCCACAATTCCCAAAATTGACCCGGGAATGTTAGAAGCAGTGCGGCGCATCGTCGAAAACCGGGTTAACGGTTTGGGCGTTTCCGAAGCATTAGTCCAAACAGTAGGAGAAGACCAAATTCTCGTGCAATTACCGGGAGTAAATGACCCGCAGCAAGCAGAACGAGTTTTGGGCGGCACCGCCAAGCTAGACTTTCGAGAACAATTGCCGGGAACTGAAGCGCAATTAGCCATAGAAAGACAGTTGCAGCAGGAATTGCTGGCCAAACAAGCAGAATTGAAAATTAGCCCGAATGAGGCAGCATTTAAAGAAAATCAGGCTGCTTTGAAAAGAAGCAATGAGGCGATCGGCAAACTCTACAAAAGCACCGGACTAGGCGGCGAAAACCTCAAAGACGCTCAAGCTCAACCCACTGGTAATGAATGGAATGTCGCTCTCCGTTTCGACACCAAAGGAGGCGAACTATTTGCCCAACTTACTAAAAATTTAGCAGGAACGGGACGAACTCTCGGCATTTTTCTAGACGAAAGAATGATTAGTTCTCCTGTAGTTGGTGTGGAATTTGCTCAGACAGGAATTACTGGCGGTAATGCTGTAATTCAAGGCCGCTTTACAACGCAAGAAGCTAACGATTTAGCCGTGCAATTGCGTGGTGGTGCTTTGCCGGTGCCGGTAGAAATTATTGAAAACAGAACTATCGGCGCTAGTTTGGGTAGAGACAGCATTCAAAGCAGTATCACCGCAGGGATCGGCGGTTTAGTTTTAGTCTTGATTTTCATGATTGCCTATTACAGACTACCGGGCGTAATTGCAGATATTGCTCTGTTAATTTATGCTTTGCTAACTTGGGCTGCTTTCGTGCTGTTGGGAGTAACTTTAACCCTGCCGGGAATTGCTGGTTTTGTGCTCAGCATCGGCATGGCTGTTGATGCGAACGTGCTGATTTTTGAGCGCACGCGGGAAGAATTGCGGGCGGGAAAAACCCTTTATCGATCGGTCGAATCGGGTTTTTACCGAGCTTTTTCTAGCATTTTAGACGGCAACGTCACAACGGTTATTGCTTGTGCTGCGCTCTTCTGGCTGGGTGCTGGTTTAGTTAAAGGGTTTGCTGTAACCCTGGCCTTGGGCGTGGCAGTGAGTATGTTTACTGCTCTTACTTGCAGCCGCACTCTGCTGTTCGTAGTGTTGAGTTTTCCAGCGTTGCGGAAACCGCAGTTGTTCTGTCCTAATTTGTCGAAAACTGCTAATAGTTAATGGGTAATTGGTAATGGGTAATGGGTCATCGGTAATAGACGCATAAACTCTATTTGTAGGGTGCACAGTACGCACCTTACCGCTACTACCAATGCCCAATGCCCAATGCCCAATGCCCAATGCCCAATGCCCAATGCCCAATGCCCAATTCCCATTAATTTATGAAATTCAGTGTGATCAAACAGCGATCGATCTGGTGGAGCCTTTCCGCTGCTATCATCCTCGCAGGTATAGCGTCGATGGCGATTTCTTGGACAAGTCCCAACATCCGCGCACCGCTGCGGCCAAGTTTGGACTTTATCGGCGGCACTAGGCTGCAATTTGAGCTCGACTGCACGAAACCGGAAAATTGTAAACCCATCGATCTTGCTGCTGTCCGCGAAGTGCTGGACACCCAAGGTTTGGCTGGCAGCAGCATTCAAGTTATCGGCAAAGAACAGCGGGGTTTATCGCTACGAACGAAAACTTTGGATGTGGAAAAGCGGACTAAGTTGCAAACAGCTTTGAGCGATAAAATAGGCGCTTTTGCTCCTAAATCTACTCAAATTGATACGGTAGGGCCTACCCTCGGTAAACAATTATTTACTTCGGGATTGTTGGCTATATTGCTTTCCTTTGCTGGCATTACTGTCTATCTGACATTCCGATTTCAGTTAGATTATGCGTTTTTTGCTTTTGTTGCTCTGTTTCACGACGTGTTTATTACTGTTGGTATTTTCTCCTTTTTGGGTTTAGTTCTAGGGGTGGAAGTTGACAGTTTATTTGTGGTTGCTCTCTTGACAATTATCGGATTTTCTGTTAACGATACAGTGGTAATTTACGATCGCGTGCGCGAAGTAATTAAGCTAAATCCGGGTATGTCGATCGACCAAGTTGTTGATGATGCTGTGATGCAGACCCTCGGAAGGTCAATTAACACGACGATGACTACGTTGCTGACACTGTTTTCCATCTTTTTGTTTGGTGGCGAAACACTCAAATACTTTGCTTTAGCTTTGATCGTCGGTTTTATTGCTGGTGCGTATTCGAGTATTTTCATTGCTAGTACGCTGCTAGCTTGGTGGCGCAGTCGCACGGGCCACTCTATCCCCGTTCCTGTAGAAGCAATGAACCCCTCAGATGAGGTTTAGTTATAGCAGTCGCCAAGGTGGTTAGGGTACTTCTGGTCACTGAGCGTAGTCGAAGTGGACATTTCGACTACGCTCAATGACCAAAGCATCTTGTCGGTTGCTATAACTGTTAACAGTTGACGGTTAACAGTTGACGGTTAACAGTTGACTGTTGACGGTTGACTGACTAATAACCAATAACCAATAACCCTTCGACCCTTCGACTACGCTCAGGGTACCGCAAATAATCAATGACTAATGACAGCGATCGGAATTTTCAAATCGAAGTGCAAAGGCTCCACAAATTAACAGTATACGGCCGCTGGTTAACTGTCATATTTTTGTGGATTAGCATCGGTTCTTTCAGCATTTGGGGTTTGCGCGATGAAATTGCTTTGTGGATAGAAAACTTTACTTGGGCCGCAGTGCGTTACGGTTTATCTTTTCACCTGTGGCCGACTCTCGGTTTGGGTTTGTGTCTGGGAATGACTTTAGGAGTGTTAACTTGGCAAAGTCGTAATATTGTGCGAGGATTACCACTGCGGGAAAAACAGGGTTTGGAACAACAAGTGCGCCGGATTCGCCAACAGGGGCCGAGTCATCCTTTGTGGAAGTGGGTTTGCCGATTTTGAATCAGGATTAATCAACAGAAATTACGCACTCCTTACCAAAGAAACCTGGTTTTTGATGATGATTATTAACAGCCGATCGAGTATTGGATAATTCAAGCAAAACCAGCAACTCGGAATTGCTATAAAATGTCAATTGTCAGTCCGATGCTGAGCGCGCTGGTTTTAAAAGGTAGCCTATTCTATTACATACTACCAAGGTCTACCGCTATATTCACGGAGTTTACAAGAATTCGTTTACTATACGAAAGCAGTCCGAATACTTTTAAGAAGATGCTAGCGGTTCCCGCGATAAACTTAAAGGTGAGCGGGATTATACTTTACATCAACAGCCTTGAGCGAACCGGAGTTCAACCGCACAGCCAACATGAATAAGTCTCTGAACAAAATTCTGCTAGTAGAGCATGATAGATTGCTGAGTGCGACACTGCTAAAGGTGTTGGGAACACATCACTACACGATCGATCTAGCAAGCGATGGACAAGCGGGCCTAGACTTGGCAACCATAGTTGAGTATGACCTGATTTTGCTGGACCTGCAGGTTCCCAAACTAGATGGAATTACTCTATGTCGCCAACTGCGATCGCAAGGCTACCGCAAACCAATTCTACTACTAACAGCAAATGATTCAGATGCGGATGTGGTGGCTGGGTTCGATGCGGGCGCCGATGACTACATCAGCAAGCCCTGTGCTACGGAAGCATTACTGGCGATGATGCGAACATTATTGCGACGCAGTAAAGCACTTTCTCTAGGTTCTACTAACAACCCATCCGCTAATATATTGACTTGCGGAAATCTTTGTTTAAACCTCGATTCAGGTAGAGTCACCTTTGGCGAACAAGTCATTCCTCTGACAGCAACAGAATATAACCTGCTGGAATTATTCCTGCGAAATCCCGATCGCATCTTTAGCCGCAGTGCCATTTTGGATCGTCTGTGGGGATTTGATGATGCACCAACCGATCGCGCTATTAACACTCACATTAAAGATGTCCGAAAGAAACTCAAAGCAGGCGGCTTAACCGCAGAAATCATCGAAACAGTTTATGGTATGGGCTATCGACTGAAACCTTGTCCGCAGTCTGCCTCGTCTAGTTCCAACAATCCTGACACCGATCGCGCCCGAAAACCTAAATCTGGGGTAGGAGATAAGTCGGCCATCGACAAAGTATTCGAGCGGTTTCGGGGAGTATTTCACCAACAAATTGCCCTATTGGAACAGGCTAAAACGGCATTATTAGCCGGAAATTTAGAAACGGAATTACAGCAAAAGGCCAAGAATGAAGCCCATAAATTGGCAGGCTCTCTGGCATCTTTTGGTTATCCCGAAGGATCGAAATTAGCGCGATCTGCCGAGCATTTACTAATGAAAGAAAGCCCTTTCAACACCGTCGAAATCACTCGTTTTTCGGAAATTGTGACAGGATTACAACAGGAATTAGCCAAACCTCCAGTTACGTTAACGGCTTCACCAGTGCCTACCATTTTATCTCATCGGGTGCTAGTGGTTGATGATGATACTGCTTTGACAGAGCGCTTAAAAGCAGAATCAGAAGATTGGGGATTGCGAATTAAAATTGCTCCCAATCTTACCACGGCGCGATCGCGTCTTGCTTTGTCAATGCCCGATGTGATGTTACTAGATTTAAGCTTTCCAGAGACAGAGGAAGATGGATTGACGCTGCTGCGAGAACTAAATTCGCGATCGCCTAATCTCCCTATAATTGTCTTTACCGGACGAGATAGCCTTGCCGATCGCTTGGCCGTATCGCGGTTAGGGGCGAAACAATTTTTGCACAAACCCGCCACCACCGAGCAAATTTTTCACGCGATCGCGCGCGTCTTACCTGCTCCCAAAACTTCAGAAGCCAAAATCTTAATCGTAGATGATGACTCTGCGATGCTGGCTACATTATCCGCATTGCTGACACCTTGGGGACTGGATGTGACAACTCTCGCCTCGCCACAACGATTTTGGGAAGTGTTAATTAGCACTGTTCCCGATTTAGTCGTGCTGGATCTAGAAATGCCAATCATAAATGGTTTAGAATTATGTCAGGTAGTACGACAGGATGTTAACTGGGGAGATTTACCGATTTTGGTGGTGACAGCCCATACAGATCCCGAATCCCTACAACAAGCCTTTGCTGCCGGAGCCGATGATTTTATTACTAAACCCGTGTTGGGGCCGGAATTAGTCACGCGGGTACTCAGCAGAATTAACCGCGATCGTCCCTTCCTTAAGCCTGGGAATACTTAAAAAGATGATTTCTCTGAATTACATTTTCGATGAACCAATTACCTTGACAAATTGCGACTTAGAACCAATTCATATTCCTAATGCGATTCAACCTCATGGCGTTTTGTTCGTTTTTAATGAAGAAAATTGGCAAATTTTACAAGTCAGCGATAATACGGAATCGTTCCTCGGATATGCTCCCGATGACTTATTAACTAAAAGTCTCAATGATATTTTTGAACCCGAATCTCAACACGCGATAGCGTCTTGTTTAGCAGAAGATTTTGACGCGGTAAATCCTCTCACTTTGAATTTATTAAATCCCCAAAACGAAACCATTTTGTTTTATGGAATTGTCCATCGCGCACCCGATAATCTCTTAATTCTGGAACTGGAAAACCCCACGGCAGATAGGCCCGATGATTTCTTTCAATTCTATCAATTAACTCGTCATACTCTCACTAAAATACAAGGGATATCCGATCTGAGGGGTTTATGTCAATTAATGGCTGAAGAAGTGAGAAAAATTATCGACTTCGATCGCGTGATGGTTTATCGCTTTGCTCGCGATGGATCGGGAGAAGTTATTGCCGAGAATAAACGCTCAGATTTAACGTCATATTTAGGTTTGCGTTTTCCTGATACCGATATTCCCAAACAAGCAAAAGAACTCTATCGTTTGAATAAATTACGATTAATTCCTAATATCAATTATCAGAGCGAGGCTTTAATTCCCACTCATTGTCCCCTCACCAATGCTTCTCCCGATTTGAGTTTTTCGGTTTTAAGGAGTGTTTCTCCCATTCATATTGAATATTTACAAAATATGAATATAGGCGCGTCTATGTCTATTTCTTTGCTGAAAAATAATCAATTATGGGGATTAATTGCTTGTCATCATAACACACCTAAATATCTTCCTTATCAGAGTCGAACTCTCTGTGAATTTATGGGAAAAATTATGTCCCTTGAATTAAGTAATAAAGAAGACAATGAAAATTTAGATGACAAAATTCGCTTAAAAACCCTGCAATCTGATTTTGTGGAAAGTATTTACCACGCGGATGATTTCGTTGACGCGGTAGGACGCGATCGAGAACGTTTGTTAAGCTTAGTTAATGCCACGGGCGCAGCCATCATTTCTAATGATTTAGTCATGCTATTTGGGAAAACTCCTTCCGAAAATGAGATTAATCAATTAATAGATTGGGTGGTTCCTCTTCTGCAAAATAATCTTTATTATACGGATAGTTTGCCTAAAGTTTACCCCCCAGCAGTAGAGTTTAAAGACTTAGCTTGTGGGTTAATCGTTGTCTCTATCACTAAAATGCAACGCAATTTCATTGTATGGTTTCGTCCTGAAGTAATTCAAACTGTCAATTGGGGAGGGAATCCTAGTAAAAAAGAAACAATGGATGAAGAGGGAAATATCAGAATGTCCCCGCGTAAATCTTTTGAGAAATGGCAGGAAATAGTTAAATTAAAAAGCTTACCTTGGCAACCTAATGAAATTGAGGGAATAGTTGAATTACGCAGCAGTATTGTCGGAATAATTTTGAAAAAAGCCGATGAGTTGGCCTCCATTAATGAACAGTTGCAACGCAGTAATAATGAATTAGATGCTTTTGCTTACATTGCTTCTCACGATCTGAAAGAACCCTTAAGGGGCATTCATAATTATGCCAGTTTTTTGTTAGCCGATTATCATGATAAATTAGATATAGATGGGGTTAATAAATTAAATACATTAATGGAATTAACTACGAGAATGGAAAATCTAATCAATGCTTTACTGCATTTTTCTCGCTTATCTCGTACTGATTTAAACCGAAATAACCTCGATATAAATAAGTTAGTTAACAATGTTCTTGACGTGATAAAAATAAATCAATCTGATTTCCAAATAGATATAAAAATACCAGAAAAAATGCCAATTATTAAAGGCGATCGCGTCTTGAGCGAAGAAATTTTTGTGAACTTAATTAGTAATGCGATCAAGTATAACGATCAACCGGAAAAACGCATAGAAATTGGTTTACTAATGGAGAAACCCGATTGGGCATTAATCGAGGATCCTTGTTTTCAGCAAAACATCCCGGTTTTTTATGTAAAAGATAATGGAATTGGCATCAGAGAAAAACATTTAGATACCATTTTTCGTATTTTCAAACGCTTGCACGCGCAAAATAAATATGGAGGTGGAACCGGGGCAGGCTTAACAATTGTTAAAAAAATTGTTGAGCGACATGGAGGACAAATTTGGGTAGAATCAAAATATCAGGAAGGAACGACCTTTTATTTTACTCTTTCAGGCCCCAATGAAAAGTGAGGATAAACCTATAAGTATATTAGTGATAGAAGATAGTGATGAAGACTACGAAGCCTTCATGCGGGTTGTCAAAAGCCTCCCGCGTACATTCTCGATTTATCGCTGTGAGGATGGCGATACAGCTTTGGACTTTCTGTTTCCAGAAGAAAATTATCGCGAGCCCACGATCGCGCCTTGTCCTCGTTTAATTCTCTTGGATTTAAACTTACCGGGAACCGATGGAAGAGAGGTATTAGCAACCATCAGAAGTAAGAAGGAATTAAATTTAATGCCCGTGGTTGTCTTTACCACATCTTTTAATCAAAAGGATGTCAATTTTTGCTATGGGCAAGGGGCAAACGGTTATATATTAAAACCTATGGGAATATCGGCTCTAACCGATACGTTACACACTTTATTTCGCTATTGGTTTGATTTTTCCATTTTACCGGAATTATCGTAGGGGTAGTGCCCCCGTGCCTACCCCGATCTGAGGGGGCAACCACAGGGGGATTGCTGAGGGGGCAACCACAGGGGGATTGCCCCTACCAGATTTCTAATTGTAGGGGTAGTGCCCCCGTGCCTACCCCGATCTGAGAGGGCAACCACAGGGGGATTGCCCCTACAAGATTTCATAATTCATTTCACAACAGTGCAGAAAAGAGAAGGGGGCAGTATGGCCGATCGCGACAAAACGAAAGATCAACTGATTGCCGAATTAGAGTTATTGCGGGCGGAAGTCACGACTCTGAAACAGATGGGGCCAACTCACTTCGCACCGACAACAGCCCCGGTGGAAAATTGGCCGATCGCGCCCTTTGTCAGTTTAGCCGATAATGTTGAGGTGACAGGAAAATACACCATTCTCTTAATAGATGATTCCGAAGTCGATCGCGTTACCTACCGACGATTTTTGATGGAGGATCGCGATCGGACATACCAGATTATCGAATTTGATAACGGCGAAGATGCACTGGAATGGAGTCAGCAAAATCTCCCAGATATTTTTCTCATTGATTACTTCTTACCCGATATGGACGGGTTAGAGTTATTGCAACAACTCCAACAACAAACTGGACGCAATAGCCTTCCCGTGATTATGTTTACAGGCCAAGGAAATCTCCAAATAGCCGTTGATTTACTCAAAAGTGGCGCTCAGGATTATTTAGAAAAAAGCCAGATCACCCCTCAAATTTTGCATCGATCCATTAGCTATATCCTGCGAGCAAACCAACTGATTCGAGAACGGGAATGGCAACAACAACAACAGCAAATCCTTGCCAAAACAGCACTTGCTATCCGGCAATCCCTCAAATTAGACGATATTCTCAACTCCACGGTAAGGGAAGTCAGAAATATTCTGCAATGCGATCGCGTGATTGTTTTTAAATTTTTTCCTGACTGGGGGGGGACAGTTCTGGTGGAGTCGGTTGTTGATGAAAGTAAGGCTATTTTACCGCGCCAGATTTATGATCCTTGTATTGGGAAAGAGTACGTTGAACCATTCAAAAAAGGTTTAGTTACGGCAAAATCCGATATCTATAATTCTGATATTAGTCCCTGTCACATAGAATTTCTCGAAAGTTTACAAGTCAGGGCAAATTTAGTAGTTCCCATTACCAAAGGCGATGAATTGTGGGGGTTACTCGTTGCTCATCACTGTACCGCGCCCCGTCAGTGGCAATCTTCAGAAATTGAACTCTTGCGACAAGTAGTAATTCAAGCAGGAATAGCCATTCAACAAGCTGATTTATTGGAGCAGCTACAAAGGGAACTAAGGGAGCGCGAACAGGCACAAATGGCATTGCAGGAAAATGAACAAAAACTGCAATTATTCATCAAATATGCTCCGGCTAGTATTGTCATGTTCGATCAGCAGATGTGCTACATTGCCGCCAGCCAACGATGGGTTGATGACTTTCATCTCAATTCCATAGACGCGATAATTGGGCGATCTCACTACGAGGTTTTTCCCAATATATCAGAGGAGTGGAAGCATTTCCATCAAAGAGGTTTGGCGGGTTTCATTGAAAAATGTGATGAAGATTTTTTTGTGAACTCAGATGGATCGTGGCAATGGTTACACTGGGAGATTCATCCCTGGTATCGCGCTAATGAGGATATCGGTGGCATCATTCTGTTCACTGAAGATATTACCGAGCGCAAACAGGCACAAATTACATTACAACAACTTAATTCCGAACTAGAACAACGGGTAAGAGAAAGAACAGCAGAATTAACGGAAGTAAACGATAACCTGTTAGTTACCTTACTAGAAAAAGAACACGCCTATCAATTAGTAAATGAACAAGCACAACTGCTAGATTTAGCTCATGATAGTATTATTACCTGGGATTTAAACTCGGTTATTACCTTTTGGAATCAGGGAGCCGAGTCTATGTATGGTTGGACAAAAGCCGAGGCATGGGGACAACACGCGCACACTTTTTTGAAAACGCAGTTTCCTCAACCTTTAGAAGAGATTAAAGCACAACTATTAGAAAAAAATTACTGGGAAGGAGAACTCATTCATTACACTTGGGACAATTACCCGATTACTGTATCTAGCCGTTGGGTGGTTCAAAAAGATGATGCGGGTAGAGTAATTAAAATCCTACAAATTAACAATGATATTACTGAGCGCAAACAAGCAGAATCAGCCTTGCAGGAATATATTCATCAAGTTGAAGACTTGTACAATAATGCTCCCTGTGGCTATCACTCCCTAGACGCGGAGGGGATAATTGTGCGGATGAATGATACGGAACTGAAGTGGTTAGGATATACCCGCGATGAAGTCCTGAACAAAAAGAAATTTATCGATCTAATTGCACCGGAAAGCCAACAAGTTTTTTACCATAATTTTCCCAATTTTAAAAAACAAGAAAAAATTAATAATTTAGAGTTTCAGATGTTGAATAAAGACGGCTCAACCCGATGGGTTAACCTGAATGCGACAGCCGTCAAAGATGAAGATGGTAACTTTATGAGGAGTCGCTCCTCCGTGTTTGATATTAGCGATCGCAAGCGGCTGGAAAGGGAGCAAAAACAAGCTGAATTAGCCCTACAAGAGAGCGAAGAACAACGCCGATTAGCTCTGGATTTAACCCATATCGGCTTTTGGAATTTAGAACTTTCCACAGGAAAGCTTATTTGGAATGACAATCACTTCACTTTACTGGGTTTAGTTCCTGGTTCCCTTGAGCCAAACTACCAAATCTGGGGAGAGCGATTGCATCCTGAAGATAGAGATTGGGTGGAAAGAAAGTTTGTCGATTGTATTGAGCTTCACCTTGATTATGAAGCCGAATATCGAGTGGTGCATCCCGATGGCTCTGTTCATTGGTTAATGGGGCGTGCCACAGGCATTTACGATGAATTGGGGCAACCTACGCGATCGCTTGGTGTATTGCTCGATATCAGCCAGCGCAAACGTATTGAAGAAGCCCTGCGAAAATATGAGCGCGTCATATCCAATACCACAGATGCGATCGCGCTGCTCAATCGCGACTATATTTATCAAATAGCTAATCAAGCTTATTTAACTTGGTGCAACAAATCCGAAGACGAAGTTATCGGCAATTATGTGAGGAATATCCTGGGGAATGACTTGTTTGATAACTTCATCCAACCTCGCTTAGATCAATGTTTGACTGGAGAGACAATTCAGTATGAAAAATGGTTTGATTTTCCCAATTTAGTACCTCAATTTTTCAGCGTTACCTATACGCCTTTGCGCGATGCAGGGGAAAACATTTCAGGCGTTATCGTTAGTCTCCGCGATCTGACTCGACTCAAACAAGCAGAACAAATGCTTGAACTTCAGGCCGCGATCGCGCGCAACATGGCAGAAGGGATTTGCTTAGTCAGAGCCGATAATGGCATCATTATCCACGCGAATCCTAAATTTGAACAGATGTTTGGCTATGACTGTGGCGAACTCAATAATCAGCACGTTTCGATTCTCAACTATGCCACGGATTCGGTAAGTGCTCAAGAGGTAACTCAAGCCATTGTGTCTGCCGTTTTCCAAAGTGGTGAAGCCACATATCAAGTCCATAATGTCAAGAAAGATGGAACTCGATTTTGGTGTAGTGCAACGACTTCTGTCTTCAAGCATCCTGACTACGGCGATATTCTGCTGGCAATTCACCAAGATATCACCGCTCGCAAACAGGCGGAAGAAACCTTACAACAGAAATCCAGACAGGAAAATTTGCTCTGGGGCATTAGTCAAGCGATTCGCCAATCTTTAGATATCAATGCCATTCTCGATACTGCTGTTACTCAAGTCAGGGAGACATTACAAACCGATCGCGCTGCGGTTTACCGTTTTAATCCTGATTGGAGTGGTGATTTTGTGGTGGAGTCCGTTGGAGAGAATTGGGTAAAATTGGTAGGACCAGATATTGAAAAAGTTTGGGAAGATACCTATTTACAAGAGACTCAAGGAGGTCGTTTCCGAAATAACGAAAACTTTATTGTTAATGATATTTATCAGGCTGGACTTCAAAGTTGTCATATCGAATTATTAGAACAATTTCAAGCCAAAAGTTATGCAATTTTACCGATTTTTTCGGGAGAAACTCTTTGGGGATTATTAGCCATTTACCAAAATGCAAAACCTCGCGACTGGCAATCATGGGAAGTAGAATTACTCGAACAGATTGCCAGCCAATTGTCGATCGCGATTCAGCAATCGGAACTCTACGAACAACTTCAACTCGAATTGCAAGAACGCAAGCAAGCCGAAGCCACAATCCGAGAAGCTGAAAGACGTTGGCGCTCGCTCTTGGATAACGTGCAGTTAATTGTTGTCGGACTCGATCTATCGGGAAATGTCAATTACGTTAATCCTTTCTTCTTAAAACTGACAGGATATACGAAATCAGAAGTTTTCGGAAAAAATTGGTTTACCAATTTCTTACCTGGAGCTAATCAAGAATCTATTCAAACCCTTTTATCGGAAGTTTTGCCCCAACAGGTTCATCCCTATTATCGAAATCAGATATTGACGAAATCCGGTGAAGAAAAATTTATTGCTTGGAATAATACCATGCTGCAAGATTCACAGGGAAATATTATTGGCACTATCAGTATTGGGGAAGATATCACCGAACGACAAAAGATCGAACAAATTAAGGATGAATTTATTGGTGTTGTTAGCCATGAACTTCGCACCCCTTTAACAGCTATTTCCATGTCACTGGGACTGATAAAAACTGGGATTTACGATAAAAAACCAGAAAAAGCCCGACGCATGATTGAAATTGCCCTACTCGATACGAATCGTTTGGCGAACCTGGTTAATGATATGTTAGATTTGGAGCGCCTAGAGTCCGGGCGGGCAGTTTTGGAGAAAACTGTTTGCAAAGCCGCGGATTTGATCGAGCAAGCCATTCAGGGGATACACGCGATCGCGACTCTTGAGCAGATCACCCTCACTTTTACCCCCACCGATGCCGAAGTCTGGGCCGCACGAGATACTATTATCCAAACCTTGACAAATTTGTTAAGTAATGCTATCAAATTCTCCCCTCCCCACTCCACAATCGACGTTAGCACGGAAATCCAGACAGACTTTGTGTTATTCCAAGTGCGCGATCGGGGACGGGGGATACCAGCCGATAAGCTAGAACTGATTTTTGCGCGATTTCAGCAAGTCGATCCCTCCGATTCCCGTGAAAAAGGAGGCACTGGGTTAGGTTTGTCAATTTGTCAGAGTATTATTGAGCGACATGGCGGAAAAATCTGGGTTGAAAGTAGCTTAGGTGAAGGGAGCACGTTTTTCTTTACTCTACCTTTACCTAGCATTGATTAAGGCTCAGACGGTGTTGCAAAGCTCTGAGATTCTTCGTTTCACTCAGAATGACATAATTACGTC
>DPLL01000209.1 GCA_003542015.1 Microcoleaceae cyanobacterium UBA9251
AGTGCTGATCTGAACTATTTTAGCGCTTGAACCTGGACGGGTTAGATATTATCAAAGAGGGTGGCGATTGTTTGACACTCCCCGGTCACGAAGGAGCGGGGATTCTTAAGACTTTGCGGCCTTAATATCCCTATTGCTAGGGTTTCCGGGCGCAATCCTGTTGCCAAAAATGGCGGTCTGCTATCCTAGTCTTGCAACTAGCTCCTCGGTCGTAACTTTCCCCCAGTTCGGGGGTAGGTTTTAATGTCTTGTACTGACAAGTGCCATTTTACCACGCCAAAACACTGTGTTAACATGATTCGGCATGATCGGCAAATCAAGGCAGGATTTATCCTGCAACTGCCTTTCATCCCTGGACTAAAGTCTCAGGGTTTTCAGGCTATTCTTGATAATTAACAGCCAAAACCATTAACTTGATGTGCTCCAGAAAGCACAAGGGAGTGTTACGGTCTTGCTTTTGGCGAACATTCGCCAGTTTTTCCGAGGCCTGCACTGATATATCATGTCATTTAAGCAGTTGTCCGGAAGAAAAAACAAATAAAGTTTACATTTACGGCTCAAAGTCTTGGGATCTTCGGAGCAATCGGCAGGCACTATTAAACATAACTGTGTCATCACAAAGGGAATAAATCAATCGCTTGGGGTGTGATCTTGCTTGCGGTCGCTCGGAATGATCCTAATTGTTTGTGTCCGGTTACTGATTGATGTGTTACAGTTCGATCGGCAATCAGGCGATCGAGCTATCCTAAATCGAATTCGACTGGCTTTGTGTCAATATCAACTTAGTTCCCCAGCACTATTTCGAGATCATGAACTCTGGCGCTGCAATTTCGATCCTCTACGAGGGCTTCGCTAACGACAGGATGCCTCAACGCCTGGGTGAAGACAGTTTGGCAATTACTATAGCTCCTTTATGTGTAGAGGAAATCTACACTTTGGCAGATGACGCGGCTAACGGAGCCGTGGTATTAATGAGCGGTACTGTCCGCAACCAAACAGATGGTCAAGCTGTAGTTTCCCTAGAGTACCAAGCTTACGAACCGATGGCGGTGCGAGTATTCCAGGAAATCGCCACTGAAATCCGCCGCCATTGGCCAGATGTCAATCGGGTTGTGATGCACCACCGCGTCGGACGCTTGCAGGTTGGGGAAATCAGCGTATTGGTCGCTGTTGGCTGTCCCCACCGGGGAGAGGCCTTTGCAGCTTGTCAGTACGGGATAGACAGGCTGAAACACAATGCACCGATTTGGAAAAAAGAACATTGGGCTGACGGTTCTAGCAGTTGGGTGAGTATTGGAGCGTGCGAAGTCAGTTGTTAGAAGGAATCAGGCAGAAGGCAGAAGGCAGAAGTAGAAATTCTGCCACTCCCCCACTCCCTTGCCTCCTCCACTCCCCCACTCTCCTTCTGTTTGGGAACTTATGACGATCGCGCAGCGTCAACAATGGTGGAATGTTCGATGAGCCAATTCCACCCATGAGCGACTTTATGTCTTTGTCCTGGTCTGCGGTTGTGGCGACCGTTTCTCAAGTGCAATTGCCAGCGGAAAAACTCTCTAATTATGACTTGGTGTTGCGGTGTCAGGAAGGAAATCGACCTGAAAGCAGCGCTTTTTCTGAACTGTTGAAGCGGTATCAGTCCCATGTCGATCGGGTTCTCTATCACTTGGCTCCAGATTGGCAAGACAGGGCTGATTTGGCTCAGGAAGTCTGGATTCGAGTTTATCGCAATGTGAATCGCTTGCAAGAGCCTGTTAAATTTAGGGGCTGGCTGAGCCGCATTGCCACAAATTTATTTTATGATGAGTTGCGGAAGCGCAAGCGGGTGCGAACTCCGTTGTCGCTGGATGTACCCCGTGCGCTGGAAGATGGGGAGGTGGATTGGGAAATTGCGGCAGAGACTCCGGGGCCTGAGGAAGATTTGACGACTAGAGAATTTTACGACCAGTTGCGGGTGGCGATCGCGGATTTGCCGGAAGTATTCCGCACGACAATCGTGTTGAGAGAAATTGAAGGTTTAGCCTATGAGGAAATAGCAGAAATCACGGGAGTTTCTCTGGGAACGGTCAAATCGAGAATTGCTAGAGCTCGCCAAAGATTGCAGTTGCAATTGCAAAATTATCTGGACGGTAATTAGTCTCCTTGATTTGAGGCGTCGGGACTGAGGATTTGGTGAAGTTTGCTTTTACATCAAAACTTCTATTTTAAAATATAGATCAGCAGTAAATCAGGCTGCTGGCGATCGCGTGCTTTCGGTAATTTGAGCAGATGGTGTGAAATATGAACTTTAACTTTGAATCAGATAAAAATCAGAATCAGCAAGGAGACGGGGATGCACTCGCTGAAAATTTAGCTAACAAACTTCGTCCCCAAGGGAATGTAACTACTATGATGCGCGATCGTTTTGAACTGCTTAGTGCCTATCTCGACGGTGAAGTGACGGCGGCCGAACGCCGACAAGTGGATGAATGGCTGGCCAATGACCCTGTGACGAAGCGTTTGTATTCGCGACTTCTAAGTATGCAGCAGAGTTTTCAGTCTATGCCGGTGCCGAAGAGCGAACAATCAGCGCAGGAGTTGGCGGCGAAGGTTTTGCAGCGGGTAGAACGCAAGCCGAAACGGGTGATGGTTTGGGGTGGATGTGCGATCGCAGCTTTGTTGGTTGCGGTTGTATCTGGTGTCGCTGGTGGCCGCCAATTGTTTGCTCCCCAGTTTGCTCAATCTGGTTCTGATGATTTGATGGTGGCGTTGAACGAGCCTGTCGTTGAGATTATTAATCCTAATGATTTGATGCTTGGGGTGAATGCATCGGTGGTGGAGATTCCCAAGTCTGGTGTAGTAATTCCTCACAAGTAATTGCCAAATATCAATGAGAATTACTCCTCGCTAGGAGGAGTAAAAACCTTTTGATCTCAACTTTTCAGTCGGTTAAAACCGACTTTCGCTGTTAGACGGGGGTTTTAACCCCCGACGGGTTAAAGAGATTTGTCCTCATTGCCGTTTATTCGCTGTCAGCGCCCCCATAGCCTCGAAATGCCAAATCAGGTGTACAACAGATTTTTCCACCTGCCGTCGGGCAGGGAGATGCCTCTGAGAGAACGAACGCGATCGGGTAACATGAAGTAAGCCCAAGCCGTGCCTAAAGGTTGGAAGTTGAGATCGAAGATTTCGATTTCCTGTCGCTGATATTCGTTTTGTGCGGGCGATCGCCCAGGATGATAATCTTCAAGTCGGTCTAAATCATCCAAAATAGCCGAGTCGGCAAAACACAGGAGAAAACCGTAGACATTGCCCTCTCCGGCAACCATCGCTGGATAGCCAGCCGACAGGGCAAAAAGCTGACCAAGGGCGATCGCAGGGCAAGCATCCACAACCTTTCCTTCGCAATAGCGCAGGTAGTTGCACTCACCGGGTTTGAGGGTACCGTAGACAAAGACTTTCATGGGGCGGGGTCTAAGGGCTAGTTTTTGCTAACATATACCAGAAGGAAGAAGTCCGATGGAAGTCGGAAGAAGGAAAATGCAATAAAATCAATGGTTTCAGTAATGAAAACCTCCTAATTACCCAGAAGGTTGCTATATATGGCTAGTCTAATAGTTTAAGTCTCGATCGCGACTGCGACTACAATCTTCATCAGAAAAATGGGTGGGAAACCCCGTCCTTTTAGGACGGCTTTACTTAAATTTTTGTTAAGACATACCATTTCACACAAGACGTGCTAGACTGTGAAAGGAACGCACTCAAGGTGAGCATGACACTAAAAGCATTCAGCTACCGATTCTACCCAACACCGGAACAAGAAAGTTTGTTGCGGCGCACCTTGGGCTGTACTCGCTTGGTCTATAACCGTGCCTTAGTCGCTAGAACCGAGGCCTGGTACAAAGACCAGAAGCGAGTAGGCTATGCTGAAACCTCTTCAATGCTAACCGAATGGAAAAAAACAGAAGAACTAAATTTTCTTTCGGAAGTTAGCTGCGTACCGTTACAACAATGCTTGCGACATTTACAAACGGCTTACACAAACTTTTTTGATGGGCGGGCACAATATCCCAACTTTAAAAAGAAGCGCAATGGTGGTAGCGCAGAGTTTACCAAGTCAGCATTTAAGTTCAGGGATGGACAAGTCTACCTAGCAAAATGCACCCAAGCGTTGCCTATTCGCTGGAGCCGGATGCTACCTGTCGGAGCAACACCATCAACAATTACAGTCAAGCTTGCACCCTCTGGTAGGTGGTCGGTTTCTCTATTGGTGGATGTTGAGATTGAGACCTTACCCAAGTCAGGCAGTCAAGTTGGTATTGACTTGGGCATTACAAGTTTGCTCACCCTCAGTACAGGCGCGCATATTGCCAATCCCAAAGGATTCAAGGCCAAGTATCGCAAACTTAGAAGAGCGCAGAAAGCTTTAAGCCGGAAACAGAAAGGGTCAAATAACCGTCACAAAGCACGACTCAAAGTTGCTCGCGTGTATCAAGAAATCACTGACGCAAGAAAAGACAACCTTCACAAACTAACCACTCAATTGGTGCGCGAAAACCAAACGATGGCTATTGAGGATTTAGCTGTGAAGAACATGGTTAAAAATCGGAAACTAGCTCTTGCCATAAGTGACGCAAGTTGGGGTGAATTGGTCAGACAGCTTGAGTACAAGTGCGACTGGTACGGTCGCACTTTCATCAAAATTGACCGATGGTTTCCGAGTTCAAAACGGTGTGGCAATTGCGGGCACATCGTTGAAAAAATGCCATTGAATGTTCGGGAATGGGATTGTCCTAATTGCGGGGCGCGCCATGACCGAGATATCAATGCGGCCAAGAATATTTTGGCGGCCGGGCTTGCCGTTTCAGTCTGTGGAGCGACCGTAAGACCAGAGCAGAGTAAATCTGTTAAGGCTGGTGCGAAAACCCGCAAGGGACGGAAGCAGAAACCTAAATCGTGAGGTTTGGGAATCCCCGTGCGTTTACGCCTGGGTGGATGTCAAAAATTTCGTTGTTTACCCTTTCTTATAATTCATGGCCCTAGAAGTTAGTGTTAATGCTTTTGCACTTGTACCTTTGCACTTAAGTTCTTTTTTGCCCGGGCTGCCGTTGGACAGCTTGTTTTCGACTCAGGGCATTATGGTGATGCTGCTAGCCGCCTATGCGGGGGCTATGTGGATGTTTCTCACCAGTGCTCCGAAGGTACACACAATTATGGTATCGGATCTGGGGCAAGCTCGGCAGTTCTACGAGGGGATGTTAGATTTGCCAGTAGCAGAGGTGCCGCTGCACTACTACTACAATTATGAGCAAACCTTGGGGACAACTGGCATTGATCCGCTATATTTGTCGCCGAATGTCGGGCGGGCGACTAGCTCTCAAACTATGGGCACTTCGGAGGGTTTGTGGTATCAGTTAATGAAAAATACCCAACTGCACGTAATTAGCGGGGCTCTTTCGGGGGAAAAAAATCGCCAGCGTCACGTTTGTTTCGATCGCGATTGTTTGGATCAGCTATTGATGCGGGTACAAACTCGCGGCATTAAATATAAAATTCGTCGGGAAAAACCGCTGAATTTTTTGATCAAGGATTATGATGGTCGCGTCATTGAAATGTCTGAAGTAAGTAATTAGTTTAATTCACTTTAAGAAACCCGGTTTTTTCCAGAAACCGGGTTTCTTGTTTGTCAATTAATCTTTGCACCAACACTGGATTTTTCAGATGTCGCAGCTTTCTTGATTTCTGAAGCAGCTTGGCGGCTGAAAATTTGAAAATAGAGAGAAACCAAAAATTCTTTGACAGGAAACAGTATAAATGTCAAAGGATTGATGGTCACGATGATATTGCGGGAATCGGCTTTAGCTTGTTTGACAATTTGCTGGGCTACCCAATCTGGAGACATGATGCCGATCGGATTTAAGTTGCTTTTAAACGGCCCTAAAATTAGTTTGCGAACAATGCAAGGTGCATCCAGTCGCCGCAGGGTTACTAAGTCTCCCAAGGCGCGTTTGCTAAGTTCGTAAAGGGGACTGAGAGCGGGAATTACTTCGGCTTCTGAGGTGTTGACCCAAACTTCTTTGTTGGCTATGTTTTCGTTAGTACGGACGGTTAGGAAAAAGAGTTCCATCAGCCGCAACGCGG
Source organism: Microcoleaceae cyanobacterium UBA9251 (assembly GCA_003542015.1). Classification (GTDB taxonomy): domain Bacteria; phylum Cyanobacteriota; class Cyanobacteriia; order Cyanobacteriales; family Microcoleaceae; genus Microcoleus. The sequence goes on from DPLL01000209.1 coordinate 6,118, forward strand.
AAAAAGTGTTGATTTCGTAGGAGTTGGCGATCGCCTCTGGGCTTCTCGAACCCTGTACATTAATGCCGTGATTAATGACGAGAATATCGACTTTTTCTAACAATTCTGCTAATTCTGCCTCTTGACTTATTTGCCAATTTATGGTTTTTATCGGCAAATTTTCGCCGTCAATATTCAAAGTAATTGTTTGATTTCCCGAGGTGAGGGCGATCGCTTTTGCACCCGCTTTATGGAGGTGTTTTAACAGCAAATGTCCTAAAGTTCCCGATGCACCGGTGACGGCTACAGTTTTGCCTTTAAGGGAAAGTGCAGTGCCCATGAGTTTGTCTATTAAGGTGAAAGTACCGCAATAGTAAGCATTTTGATTGTCGAAGTGGTGCCGCCAGTGGTAAGGTTTATTCACAAACCATTTGGAAGGCGGAGTGAGGAAGTCTCCGGGCTGGTGGGTGATGTCGGTTAGTTCATCAGCTCCCTTGATGCCGCAACCACGGGCGATCGCACTTAACAAAAAGCCTAAAGTATAAACACAACCCGCTGCGGCACCCCAGTGATATTCCGGCATCCAGAAATAGGCTACAACCCACAGCAACAAGCCAAAAACCATCATTGCCGCAGCTTCGGGCACGTCGTTACGCCAGTGTGCTTGCTTGTAAATTGTCTCGCTAACGGGGGTCAAATTCGGGCGGAAAACGCGGTGGTGCCATGAGTGTAGCTTGTACAGCGGCGGCACATAATGGGAGGCGATGTGATAAAAGTCTCGGATTATTTCTGCCCAGAAGACAGAAGCTATTGCCAAAGCGCCGACTATCCAGTAATTTATCATACTCGCACCAGTTTGAAATATTTAGATCTTGTATTCTAGGGTTGTTAATAGTTTAGCATAATTTGGATTTTTCACCGCAGATCAATTCTGATCGACGCAGATTGACGCAGATGAAATGCAGGGTGAGTGGATTTTTATGAGATGTCTGTTTAGTGGGATTTGCGATCGGCCGTTTGCCGTTTTTGTGCAGCTTGCATTTCTAGTTGTGGCACTGTTACAAAACGATATCCTTGCTGTTTGAGTTTGGGAATAATTACAGACAACGCCTTGATGGTTTCCTGGCGATTTCCGCCGCCGTCGTGCATCAATACGATCGCCCCTGGTTTGGCTTGGGAAAGCACCCTATGGGCGTGTTTTCAAACTGCGACC
>DPLL01000208.1 GCA_003542015.1 Microcoleaceae cyanobacterium UBA9251
TAAGTTTAATAGTCAAACAGCAGTCTCTTACAGGGTTTGAGGTTAAGTTGACACCTATGGGCACCCGAAAAGTGTCCTGATTTCGGGTAATATTAATTCCGATGCCACCGGAATTGATATTACCCTTCATCCTCCGACTTGACAGGAGCACGCCCAGAAATCACAATAAATCCCACAGATTCCAGAGTCAGGCGCGGCTGACGAATTCCCGCTAAAACAGCTTGACTTAACACACTTTCCGTGCTAATTTCATCAGCCAAAACCGACTCTAAAAGTTGTTCAGATTGAGACAGCCGATTCAAACGCAATTGCAATTGATTCACCCGGTTTTCCAGTTGAATTGCAGCACTCAGAGCCGATCGATCGCACATTTCAACAAAATCCCCTCGCCCGCGCAGCAACTCCTCCGAAAGCACCCGCCCCCGTTGACAAAAATCATCCCATTCCAACGGATCGACAAAATTGTCAAGAAGCACAGTGCGATTTTTCGACAAATTGTAATCCCGATTCGGGCCGCCTTTCCCCTTATAAGGGCGCTGCAAAATCTTCAGAAGTTCCCCATCTTCCACCAACAACATCGACTCATTTCGAGCATCTACAAACACCGTTTCAAAAACCGGAATAAACAGAGCATCTGCGCGTCTCTGCAAAGCTTTCAAGTTGTAATTCTCGATATTTTGGGCCCGCAAAACTTGCTCAGCAGGCTGCAAATCAGTCTGGATAGAATAGTTAAATTGCAATCCAAACCACTCCTTACCTTCCTCAGCATCCCAACTTTCATCATGTCGCCACAATGCAAAAGCTTGACCCCGATCGTCCCAGCGAATATAAGAGCCAAGAGCATCGATCAATCCCTCACCAATGCGGTAAAGAGCCACATCAGAATTCTGATGAGCGACACGACGATTGTAACTACCATACTGCTGACAATAGGGAATCAATCTCGTCCTCAAATCATTGGATGGAATCAAGGTTTTCTGACTAGGTTGATAGCGCATCAACCCGGATATTGTCGGATGTTCAACCTGTTTGAAATTAAGAGCTTGACAAATCCAACCTTCCGTAGCCCGCTGCATTTCTTTATGTTTCGCGTCGCAGTCATCGAGAGATTCAAAATACTGAGATGCGGTTTCATCAAGCAAGTCAATTTCATCAAGAACCTGTTGTTCGTTAATTTTGATTTTCTCTTGTTCGATTTCAGCTTTGATTGATTGAATTTCGATTGCTAGCCCCTTAGCTCCTTCAGTAAACAACTTTTCTTCAAGTTGAGGAAGTTTTTGCTCAACATAAGATTGAAGGCTAGCAATAGACTTGTTGAAGATGCCAAATCCATCTTTCAAAACTTGGTACCAAGCTTCATGGGGACTTTCTGGTAAATCCGGGCCCGCAAACAAACAGAATTGTAATCCCATTTTGCTACCAATGCGATCGACTCTACCCAATCTTTGCTCTAACTGATTGGGAAACCAGGGTAAATCGAAGTGAATGAACCAATCGGCAAATTGTAGATTCAGCCCTTCTTCTGCGGCTCGATCGCAAACTAAGACAAAGCAATTCTGTTCATTTTTAAAGCGCTTCAGATTCGCCTCTGCATCAGCGGCAGATTTGCTGGTTTCATGGCTGGCGATCGCATTTTTACCCAAAATCTTCACTAAGTTTTCCGCAATCGCTTTACAAGTTTCCGTAAAACTGGTAAAGATGACAATTTTGGGGAATTTATCACCGGGAAGCGGTCTTTTAATTTGCTGTTGAATTCTCGACAACAAATCGCGAGGTTTGCTGTGATATTCCGGCGGAATCTTCAAAGTAACGCCTAGGAATCGGATAATGGCGATTCGCAACAAACTCAGTCTGTCGGCTCCTTCCTGGGGCTTTTCAATGGTTTTGAGCAAAGATTCTAAGATGGCGCTTTCTCCTGAAAACAGCGCAGTTTGAGTCACAATCCCCATATACTTTGACCCAAATTCGCGATCGAGTTCCGCAGTCGATTTCTTCTGTAAACGAGCTTTGACAACCCGTTCCAAAACATTCAACCAAGTACCAGAAGTGCGGAAAAACAGGAGAAAAATTCTCTGATAGGCGGTCTTTTGCGGAGCGAGAGTGCGCCATTTTTCGAGAATAGTGTGAATTTCTGACCACTGTTCATCATTGAGATCGTACTCGGTTTTGGGGATAGCATCGCGATCGAAAATGACATCTTCCACTGCATCCCGGCGGTTTCGCAGCATTCGGCGGTAGAGGCGGTAGGTATCACTGATGTGAGTGCGAATAGTTCTGATAATGCGATCGCACTCTGTAGCTTTTTCAGTTTCCAAACAACTGTCTAACTCATCTGCTAATCCGATCAAATAATCGTCTGTTGCAAAAATAGTGCGGATTTCAGCAAGTTTTTGTTTCAAAACAACAGGCTTTGCTCCTTCTCGGAAGTCGAGCAAAACACGGCCGAGTTCCTGACGGTTTTGCACCTGTTCTTTGAAATTCAGCAAATCATCAAGACGATACGTTGTGGGGTCTAGCAAGTGCAGCATTGTCAGAAAATCCTGCTCGTGACCGATAACTGGCATCCCCGATAATAGCAATAAATTTTTGCTTTTGTGAGCGAGAGTTTGGCAGATTTCAAAGCATTGTTTCTGACCGCGATCGCCAGAATTAGCCATTGCAGCCACATGATGAGCTTCATCCACAATCAGAAAATCTAGATTAGCATTGCGACTAACTTGATTGATTTCACTCAGAGAAACAAGTTGCACTCTGTCAGCAAAATGAGACAAATAGAATTTATTTTCTAACTCATCGCGCCACTGTTCTAGCAAGTATTTTGGAACGAGTACCACAGCGCGGCCGCTTGGTTCATCTAAGAGGTATTGGCGGAGAATTGTCCCAGCTTCTACTGTTTTCCCCAATCCAACTTCGTCTGCTAATAAATAGCGTCCGATTGGGTCTTCTAGGACGCGCCGGACGACTTCAACTTGGTGCGGATAGAGGTCTATGTTGGCAGAAATTAAACCAGTCATACCGCGACTGACGGCTCGTTGGGCGATCGCAGATTGCACGAATGCGAGTCGGCGATCGTGAAAATAGGGTGTTTCTTGACCTTTGACTGCTAGGATGTCAATCGGATCGGCGATCGGGATATTGCAGCGAACATAAATTTCCGTTTCATCAGCTTGTATACTTTGACTATCAGGCAAGTCAATGTCGTACAGCATTTTATCTTCATCCCAGTCATAAATCCGACCAATAATCCAGCGTTCTTGGGTAGTGCTCCAGAGGTAGCATCGAGTTTGGCGCTGAAGTCTGGCTTCTTGGAGTAAAGCTAGGGGTACTGTTTTGTGAAGGCGGTTTTTTACTGAGCAAAAATATTCAATTAGGGCTTCGGTGCGGGAGAATTCGACCACTTTTCCGACTCCCAAATCGTTTTTGGGCGATCGGACTAAAGAACCAACATCAATCATATTTGAAAACCTTTAAACTTCGGCAATTGAGTCTAGATCCCCCTAAATCCCCCTTAAGAAGGGGAGTAGGGGTTGACTTTGATAAGAGTCCTGTCCCCCTGATTAAGCGAGACTTTGAGAACAATCTTGTCCCACCCCTACTCCCCAAATGTAGGGGCGGTGCCCCCGTGCCCGCCCTCTTGGCTAGGAGGGATCTAGACTTCGATACAACAAGAGAGACGGTGAATTTGACGTTAAGTTGTCACCAATCGGTAACGATCAGAAACTCACAACTTAAGAAAACCTCAACCAATAGAGTCTTGGCTTTGGTGAAAATTCAGTCAAAGCGGACGGTGGGGCTCGAACCCACGACGTCCAGCATGGGAAGCTGGCA
>DPLL01000036.1 GCA_003542015.1 Microcoleaceae cyanobacterium UBA9251
GGGTTAGGGGGGATCAGATTCTATGCAGCCTCATAAAAAATTGATATAAACCCAGGCTTGTTGGATGTTAACGCTGCTAAGTTATCTATCCCAATATCAATGGCTGCTGACCACTTGGGATTTAACTCGTGTTGAGTTTATTCTTGTTCATATACAACCTCAATTACTTAGTAGTCTAACTTGGGAACAATCCGTACCTCGCAAGTATTTCTATGTAATACAGGTACTTTGATCTGAGTTTTTGACAATTGAATCCAACCTAATCTAAGTCCAGGATTACTGATAGCTTGAATGGATAATAGAAGATTACGTCCTGTATCTTTGTCTTTATATTTAGGTAATTTAGGTCTCCCTAAAAACTTAGATGGATTACTCTGATCAGCTTGAGCTGATAAAAACGCCTTCCAGTTTGTTTCTAACTTACGAAGGACTTGTTGACTCACTTTAGCTGGGAGGTCTTTATAACAGTCTTCAGCTTTAAGCAAACCCGCCATCTGTGAGTAGTTTAAGAACTCAGCATCTTTAATAAAAGCCTGACGAATATGATAGTTGGCTAGATTGTAAAGATTCTTAGACTTAAAAGCCAGCAGGTCTAGCTCAGCCCACCTAGGGCTGCGGAGCTTTATAATATGACGGTCTGCTAATTGCACAGCTTTTAATTGTGGTTTTTACTGGGTATGATTATTGTAGTACATAAAGCTTAAAGACTGATCTAGTTTAGATAAATATAGACTAGACTATAAAATATGTCAATCTTTATAATACTAAACGATCTACTGGCGTGTTAAACCAACAGACCAAGTTATTTAAGAGATCATATTAATTATGCGTCGCACTGTAAATATTGTAATATTTCGGTTTGGGGTCTCACTTCTGAGTGCAGTCTCGATCGCTTGCTTATCTGCCAATCAAGCGAGATCTCAAACTTCCGATCTTTCAGATTTACCCGCCGCCACGGCCAACAGGGCCGATACCGGGCACTCCCCATTAGCAGTGCAAAACAGGACTTACGCATTTCAACCTAATTCTGTCATTCTGAGCGAAGCGAATAATCTCACAGATGTTTCACTATACTGTGGCAAGTTCAGCATGACAGACAATAGCTGCGTAAGTGCTGAAAAACCGGAAATCCAGCAGGATGAAACTGCAACAGACTTAACTCAGCTAGTTGAGAATGGTGAAAAATCTCACAACCAGCTTGGATCAGGCAGCCCGATCGGGAACAGCCAAGATGCCTGTGCCACAATCAATGAAACTGCTTGTGGTGCGGGCATCTTGGCTGTAGCAAAACAACAGGTTGAGAACGATCCAAAATGCCAGAATCAGCTAAATTGCGATTTTTTAGCCCAGAACCGGCAGACAGGGTCAGAAAATCTGCCACCGCCACCGACGAGGCCTGATCCAAATCGCGATCGGTTTCTACAACCAGCCCCGCAGCCCGAACCGGAACCTCCCCAAGCGCCACCAACAGTTAAGCCCCAGCCACCTGCGCCAGTGCCCCAGCCACCTGCGCCAGTGCCCCAGCCACTACCTTCTGAGACAATTCAGGTTCAGAAAATTCAAATAGTTGGCAGCACAATTCTGAGCCAGGACGAAATTAACGGCTTAGTCAAGCCACTAGAAGGCCGTTCTAGCACCCTAGAAGAACTCAAACAAGTAGCCGACAAAATTACCGAAATTTACCTTGATCGAGGCTACATCACTTCGAGAGCCGTCTTGCCGCCCCAAACTCTCACCGCAGGGGTAGTCCAAATTCAAGTCATCGAAGGCAAGCTCGCCAGAATTGAGGTAGAAGGAACTAAGAGATTGCATCAAAGTTACATCCGCAGTCGGCTTCGACTCGGTGCCGGAATACCTTTAAGCACAGCTTCATTAGAAGATCAACTCCGGCTGCTGCGAGTCGATCCTTTATTTGACAATGTAGAAGCTAGCTTGCGGGCTGGCGATCGCGAAGGGGAGAGCATTCTGATAGTTCGCGTCACGGAAGCTAATCCGTTTCAAGGTAGTGTCAGCTTTGACAATTACTCGCCTCCAAGCGTCGGTTCCGAAAGATTGGGAGTTACTTTGCGCCACCGCAATATTACAGGAAATGGTGACGAACTTGCGGCGGCTTATTACAGAGCGATCGGCGATTCTGACTTGTTCGATTTCAGCTACCGCCTCCCCCTAAATGCGATGAACGGCACCTTGCAATTGAGGGCGGCACCCAACCGCAACAGTATCGTGCAAGCACCTTTCGACAGTTTTGATATTTCGGGAAAATCCCATTTATTTGAAATTAGTTACCGCCAGCCTCTAGTACGATCGCCCATCGAAGAATTTGCCTTATCTGCCGGTTTTACTTATCAGAGAGGCCGCACTTTTCTCGCCGGCGAACCCTTTCCGTTTGGTGTCGGCCCCGACGCCAAAGGTGTCAGCACTACGAGTGCAATTAAGCTGGGACAGGATTACATTCGGCGCGATCGACAAGGGGCTTGGGCTCTGCGATCGCAATTCACGATCGGCACTAGCTTGTTCGATGCAACAATCAACGAAGGTTCCGATCCAGACGGGCTCTTTTTGAGTTGGCTGGGTCAAGTACAGCGAGTGCAGCGATTGAACGACCAACATTTATTAATTGTGCAGGGAGACTTGCAGTTATCAGCTAATAGTTTATTGCCTTCCCAGCAATTTGTAATTGGCGGCGGACAATCTTTGCGGGGCTACCGACAAAATGTCCGTTCAGGCGACAACGGCTTCCGATTTTCCATCGAAGATCGGATTACATTGCAGCGGGATTCTTCTGGCAATCCCAAATTTCAATTAGCTCCGTTTTTCGATGCGGGCACTGTCTGGAACCTACCCAACAATCCTAATAAATTAACCAATCAGAGATTCTTAGCAGGTGCGGGTTTAGCGGCAATCTGGGAACCCATACAGCGGGTGAACCTGCGCGTCGAATACGCTTTTCCTTTGGTGAAAATTAGCGATAAAGGAGACAATCTCCAAGATTCCGGCCTTTATTTCAACATCATTTATAACTTTTAGATTGTATCTAAAAACACCCAGAACCGCGACTTCTTTAAACTGTAGGGTGCGTCAGATCGGGAAAACCTGTTGAAATCGAAATAATCAATTTCTGACGCACCCTACAAGTTGATTTACTACAAGATATCTCCTCGTTTTGGGTTAGCAGTCATACTCAGCCTCCCAGTCTTCGCCATCGAGTACGGAAAACTCGGTTAATTCAATATCGGTCAAAAAATCTTCGGCTGTGGCTGCTATATATGGTGCTAGTATTTTATGGCGTTCTGCTATTGGCAGGCTAGCAATTTCTCTAAGTGATAGCTTGAGAGTAGGTGCGGTTGCTGACGAACTGTTAGACTCAGAACTTTCGCTGGGTAACTGCTTTTTCTGTTCCGCTTTTTGCACGAGGAATTGTGCAAAGTCGAGCACTTCTTGTTGTTTTTCCGTTGGCAACTGTCGCAGCTTCTCTAACACTGCTTGCTCAAAATTAATTGTTTCTGCCATTTGAATTACCTCCCTTAAGCGTTTATCGGTTTATTTCTCACGCAGTCAAGTTTTGTAGAACCATACTTGCAAATCGCGCCATAATTTTCATCTTTCCCTGTTACTTCACCCATCACACCGCCAAATCTTTATCCTCCCATCAAAACTACCACTAACCAGAGTGTTTCCATCCGGGCTAAAACTGACCGAATTAACCTTGGCTGAATGCCCTGTGAGAGTGCGAATTTCCTGTCTGGTTTTCAGATGCCACAGTTTGATAGTGTTGTCTCCACTACCACTAGCAATAATTTGTCCATCCGGGCTGATGACAACGGAATTAACATAGTCTGAATGCCCAGAGAGAGTGCGAATTTCCTGTCCGGTTTTCAGATTCCACAGTTTGATAGTGTTGTCTCCACTACCACTAGCAAGAATTTGTCCATCCGGGCTGATGACAACGGAAAAAACCGAGTCTGAATGCCCTGTGAGAGTGCGAATTTCCTGTCTAGTTTTCAGATTCCAAACCTTGATAGTATTGTCATAACTGCCACTAACCAGAGTATTTCCATCCGGGCTGATGACAACGGAAAAAACCGACTCTGAATGCCCTGTGAGAGTGCGAATTTCCTCTCCATTTTTCAGATTCCACAGTTTGATAGTATTGTCTTGACTGCCACTAGCAAGAGTTTCTCCGTCTGGACTAAAAGCAAGAGACCAAATTAAAAATGAGTGACCTTTTATGCTGCTAATTTCTTGTCCAGTTTCCAGATTCCACAGCTTAATTTGTTGGTCATAACTTCCACCAGCTAAAGTTGTTCCATTAGGGTTAATGGCAACGCAATTAACCGCACCTGAATGCCATGAGAAAGTACGAATCAGCTCTCCTGTATGGAGATTCCAAAGTTGGCTGAAATTGGCACTGCTGTTACTAGCAAAAGTCTTGCCATCGGGACTAATAACTACGCAATCAAAAGATGACATACCTACGCCATTAAGAGTTTTTACACATTTGAAAGAGTGAGATTTTCTCAGGAATTTTTCTTCTATTTGTTGTTGGCGTTGGGATTCAGCTTTGGCAGACACTTCTTGTATTTGTTGTTTGCGTTGTGCTTCAGCTTTGGCAGACGCTTCTTGTATTTGTTGTTTACGTTGTTCTTCAGCTTTGGCAGACGCTTCTTGTATTTGTTGTTTGCGTTGTGCTTCAGCTTTGGCTGCTTCTTCTATTTGTTGTTTACGTTGTGCTTCAGCTTTGGCAGATGCTTGAGATAGACGTTCCGCTTCTACTTGCTCAATCAGCTTTTTCAACTCCTGTTCATACTGTTCTCCCTGTCGCCGCTGAATATCCTGAAGAATATCAAAATAAGGTTTCACCAACTCTTCTGCCAACCCATCTTGAGCCAATTCATCCTTTAAATTAAACAACTGAGGTTCATAGCAGGGGTCAATATTCAGATAATACAAATCTGCCAAAAATCCCGCCAGCAACTTGTGAATTGCCACAATCAACTGCCGAATCATACGGAGGGCTTTTTTCTCACTTATCCCAGATGCTAAAAGTGCATCTTTTGCCTCTTCCCAGTCAAAAACTTTGGTAGAAAACAGGGAGACTTCCTGATTATTCAGGAATCCCCAAAAGCCGACGCGAAAAGTTACGGCATAATCGCTGATATCGCTATATAAAATTGTAGTCGGAACCGGAGATAAAATTCGCTGCAAGCGTTCCACATCAATATCACCAATCGACTCTGTGAAATAGTCGCTATAAAACTTAACTGGGCGTAAGACATCCTGTTGAGGATAATGCTGTCTGAGAAAATCTCCTACACTTCTCATCTCAATTGGCAAATCTTCACAGAAAGTTTCCGGGCATCGCTTGCTAATTTTGGGCGGTGATAGTAAGATTAAGAGGCGGTGTTGCTGCTCAAGTAAAATTTGCTTAGTTTCCTCTCGATTCAACTTAGAAAACCAAGTATCTTTATCCCAAATTGTTTGAATTTCAGTCAGCTTTACCTGAATATCCTTTGCTTGCAATTCCCGCATCAAATCCCGCTGCAAGGCTGACAGCTTCAGTCTATCTTGCTGTTGCTGTTCCTGCAACTCAATGCGACGTGCCGTTTGTGCTATTGTCAGCTTTAACAATTCGTTATCTCTGACATTTTTCGCTTTGGCGTATTCCAGCATTTCTTGGGAATAACGCTGTTTTGCTTGCTCTATTTCAGTCGAATCAGATGAATTATTGGGATCGGGAATCAGGATATCTCGGTACTTTTGAGATTTATTGCCGAAGGCTTCTCCGACTTTGTAGCCGATGTTTCTGGCGATGGGTGACAGCACTTCCAATATGTAGGGCGCGATGGCGAGGATTGCTTTTGCGATCATATATGTGGGTGAGGATGTGGTTGTTAATAGTGTAGCAGCTTGTTGGAAAGTATAATTCGGATGGCTGGCAGATATTCTGCACTGGTTGCTTTTTAGATTGAATTTCAGCATTGATAGCCTAGACGCAGAAACCGGGTTTTTTACGGACATACTGCATTTGACGCTTGAATACTGGTGAAAAACCCGGTTTCTTGGGTATTTATGCGTCCAGGACTAATTAAACTACCTCTAATACCAATTTTTTATGAGGCTGCATAGAATCTGATCCCCCCTTAGCTTGCCCCCTACTCCCCCTTAATAAGGGGGGGACAAGATTCTTCTCAAAGTCACCCCCTACTCCCCTTCTTAAGGGGGATTTAGGGGGATCGAGATCTGTGCAACNNATGACTGAACAGCCAACCGCAACCTACCGCACTGAAAGCGACTCGATGGGAGACAAACAAATCCCATCTAATGTCTACTACGGCATCCAAACTCTGCGCGCTGTAGAAAACTTTCCGATTAGCGGCATTAAACCTTTATCGACTTATGTTGATGCTTGTGTTTTAATTAAGAAAGCTACAGCGATCGCCAATGGTGAACTCGGCTGCATTCCCCAAGATATCAGTCAAGCCATTGTCCAAGCCGCCGACGAAATCCTAGCTGGAAAATTGCGCGATCAATTTGTGGTAGATGTCTACCAAGCCGGCGCCGGAACTTCTCACCACATGAATGTTAATGAAGTTCTTTCTAATCGCGCTTTGGAAATTATGGGCGATGAAAAAGGCAACTACAAGCGCGTTAGTCCTAACGATCATGTAAACTACGGTCAATCGACCAATGATGTGATTCCGACTGCGATTCGGATCGGCGGATTGTTGGCCTTAGAAAAGACACTTTTTCCGGCTTTGTCGGATGCCGTAGTCGCCCTAGAAAACAAAGCCGAAGAATTCAAAGATATTGTTAAATCTGGCCGCACTCATATGCAAGATGCTGTGCCGGTTCGACTCGGCGATACCTTCGGCGCTTGGGCGCAAATTCTCCGAGAACATACCTTGAGAATTGACAGGGCATCTGATGATTTGACATCCCTGGGATTGGGGGGAAGTGCGACAGGAACAGGCTTAAATACTCACCCTGAATATTGTCAAAAAGTTGCAGCAATTATCTCGGAATTAATCGATCAACCCGTGAAACCAGCAAGGCATTTAATGGCTGCTATGCAGAGTATGGCACCGTTTGTAAATGTGTCAGGCGCACTGCGAAATCTCGCTCAGGATTGCGTTAAAATGTCCCATGACTTGCGTTTGATGGACTCTGGGCCGAAAACGGGTTTGAAAGAAATTCAACTGCCTCCTGTGCAACCTGGTTCGTCAATTATGCCGGGGAAATACAATCCTGTGATGGCGGAAATGACTTCGATGGTTTGTTTTCAAGTCATGGGTTATGATAGTGCGATCGCCCTTGCCGCCCAAGCGGGACAATTAGAATTGAACGTGATGATGCCCCTCATCGCCTACAATCTGATTCACAGCATCGAAATTTTGGGCAATACGATTAGTGCCCTTACCACAAAATGTCTCGAAAAAATTGAAGCTAAGGGCGATCGATGTCTCGCTTATGCTGAAGGTAGTCTCGCCCTCGTTACCGCCCTCAACACCCACATCGGTTATCTCAACGCCGCCGCCGTCGCTAAAGAATCCCTAGAAACTGGCAAATCTTTGCGGCAAATTGTGCTAGAACGTGGTTTAATGAGTGCAGAAGAATTGGCAAAAGTTCTAGATTTAGAGAAGATGAGTCAGATGCCGACATCTTCTGCTAACTCTTAGGCGTTTTGTGGCAGTTAGTGTCATATCATGTCTTATTAGTTTCTTTTTGTGTAATTTCAGATAGCGTAGGGGCGGGTTTACCAAGATCTTTAATTTCCAGTCCCATATCTTCATAAACCCGCCCCGCCCATGCACTTTTAGAGTCTCAATTTTAGGAGCAACATTTATGCGCGCTGGTTCTTTTGGAAAATTAACTCCAAATAGAGATAATACAACACAAGTGACATTTCATTATGTGGAAGGCCACACAGAAACCTTTACTCTTCCGATGCCTGCACGAGAGTTTCAAGAGCAAGTGCTGAATTTGTTAAACCAACCTTGGTTGACTTTTCATTTAAACGATCAAACCGTTTTTATCTGTACCGCCAGATTGGTAAAACTGGAAGTAAAACCGCCGATTCCTGAACTTCAAGGTCAAGGAATATTCCCTAACTCCCAGCGAGTTAGTACCATGCAGCGGGCAGCTTCTGGTAGATTACCGATGGATACATAAGAGGGCATGGGGAATGGGGCATGGGGAATGGGGAATTGGGCATGGGGAATTGGTGCTAACCAATCCTTGATGCCAAATAACTAATAACCAATAACCAATAACCAATTCCCAATAACCAATTCCCCATTCCCCATTACCAATTCCCCATTCCCCATTACCAATTCCCCATTCCCATTCCCAATTCCCAATTCCCAATTCCCCATTCCCCATTCCCATCATGGCTGCTGTTAGTTTAATTCGGGCCAATTCATACGATCGCCAAATCTTACAAGCATCTTTAGAAAATTTAATGGCACCTCTTGGCGGAATTTCAGCTTTTGTGAAAAAGGGCGATCGCGTTCTTCTCAAACCCAATCTCCTCACAGGTTCTCGCCCTACCAAAGAATGCGTCACCCGCCCAGAATTGGTTTACTGTGTGGCAAAAATGGTGATAGAAGCGGGAGGAAAACCGTTTTTAGGCGATAGTCCGGCCTTTGGTAGTGCAATGGGCGTAGCCAAAGCCAACGGGTATTTGCCACTGCTAGAAGAACTGAATTTGCCAGTAGTAGAATTTCAGGGAAAACGCTATGAAACTGTCAGCAAAGACTTTAATCATCTCCGACTTTGCAAGGAAGCAATGGAAGCAGATGTCGTAATTAATTTGCCAAAATTGAAATCTCACGTCCAATTAACCGTGACAATGGGTGTCAAAAATTTGTTTGGCTGTGTTCCCGGCAAAATGAAGGCTTGGTGGCATATGGAAGCTGGCAAAGATAGCGCCAGATTTGGTCAAATGCTGGTAGAAACTGCACGCACAATTAACCCAAATTTGACTATTTTGGATGGAATTATTGGTCATGAAGGTAACGGCCCAAGCGGCGGCGAACCTAGGTTTTTGGGAATTTTGGGCGCGTCGAGTGATGTGTTTGCTTTGGATAGAACGGTAGTTGAAATTATTAATGCTAATCCGGCTAGTGTTCCGACTGTAGCTGCTGCGATGAAGTTGGGGCTTTGCTCGAATTTAGAGGCTATTGATTTTCCGCTTTTGTGGCCGGAAGATGTGAAAGTTTTGGATTGGAAGTTGCCGGAAAAGATGATGCCGATCGACTTTGGTATGCCCCGCGTCATTAAGTCGGCCTTCAAGCACTTTTATATCCGGTTGATTAAAGAAAAGTTCAGCATCAAGGCTTCCCATTAGCGAATCGAGAAGGGGTAAAATTTCTTTTTTTTATTCCTTCCCGTTCGCCTTGTTAATTGTGAAGAAATATGATGGATATATTACAATAAATATATTTAGGTTAAATTTCAATAACTTTGTCATAAATCTTATAGTTTAAAGCATTTGTATCACTGTATTCAGAATTCGTGAATCGCTCTTGCTATGCTTGTTAGCTCGAAGCAGTTTGAGGATTCCACTTAGGTATAAATACCTATAAAACAGTTGATTTTAACCAAATTTACCCTAAAATTGCGCTGAACTTTATAATTGACCGATCAATTGTAAAGAATCAGTAAAGCTCGAAAAAGCTTATTGACATTTATACGTAGATTGCAAGATGATTGCGATATATCAAACAGGCCTGGCATAAAAGTTTAAAGCTCAAATCCAGTTCCTGTATCCATTTTACAATATTAAAGATATCCGAAACAGCGTCTGAAACGCTTGTCGTATCAGGCGTGGGAACCTAAATTTTGTCGATGTCTGTTATGGCGATCGACATTCTTTTTCAATTACACCAACGATTCACTACCACATCAACAACAACTTGAAACCAAGGAATATATAGCATATGCCTACTAACAGCAACCTAACAATCCTACAACCTCTACAAGCAAAACTATTGCCAAACGGCCAAGTTTTACTCACTCGCAAGTTAATAGAAGCGGTAGAAGAGTTAAATAATTATCGGTATCGCTCCATCACTGTGATGATGGAAGAGACGCAAGAAGATAACGGCAATATCGATCAAAAAATCTTCAATATTAATGAATTGCCTTTCAAATTAGAGGTAATTTCTTTCGATCAAATCACGCCTGCTCTACTGCAAAAGCACAAAACTTCCCTAGTATTGGCAGTGCTGGGATACCGACAAAACCAGATCGCTAAAGTCTGTCGTTTAGCGGGAGTGCCTTGTATTTATGTTTCTGAATACACTTTGAAAACTCGCCAACAAATTGCCACTGTGACTACAAGCAATCCGATTATACGCCTGCGGAAAATGCTCTGGGAGCAGAATCAGGAAATGAAGCAGCGCAAGGCGATCGCAATGGCAGATGGATTGCAGTGCAACGGCACTCCTACCTACGAAGCCTACAAGGGTCTCAATCGCAATCCACTATTTTTCTTTGACACGCGGATTAGCGAGGATATGTTAGCCACAGAAGCTGAAATTGAAAAGCGGACTGAAAACAGCTCGCCAGATAAGCCTCTGCGGTTGTTGTTCTCAGGTCGCCTGATTAAAATGAAAGGAGCCGATCATTTACTTTCAGTTGCTCAAGAACTGAAGCAAATGAAAGTAAACTTTGAAATGTTCATCAGCGGTGCCGGCGATTTAGAAAAGACGATGCACGAGACAATAGCAGCTAATCAACTTCATAACTGCGTGAAAATGCTGGGCGTACCAGACTTTAAGACAGAGTTTTTCCCATTCGTCAAGCAGAATATTGATTTGTTTGTTTGCTGTCACCGCCAGGGCGATCCTTCCTGTACTTACATAGAAACTATGTCTTGTGGCGTGCCGATTGTTGGGTATGCTAACGAAGCATTCGAGGGGATTTCAGCAATGTCCGAAACAGGATGGGTTGTGCCGATGAATCAACCTAAACTGATGGCGAAGAAAATTGCAGAGCTCAGCCAGAACCGGGAAGCAATTAAATCTATGTCGTTCAAGTCGCTGAAGTTTGCTCAACAACACACTTTTGAAAACACTTTTAAAGCTCGCGTAGAACATATGCAGCAGGTTATTGCCTACTCAAGGCGGGCTAATCAAGCCACCGAAAGTCAATTATCCGATGATACCAATCAGATTTTTGCGTAATACCTGTCCTATAGTCCTGGATGCACTATCAACCTAAAAAAACCGGTTTCTACCGATTTTCGTCAACCTCAAATGACGCAATTACCTCAAGAAACCTGGTTTTTGTATTCAGGACTAAACCAGTCGCGTATCTGGTGATTCTATGGATTTAGAGAAGCTGAACAGTCCCCAAAAAGATGAGATAAAGTCTAACGGTTTGACGTTGCAGTGCAGGTTCTATTCGCAAATAAGCTAGACAATAAGCCAAACTGAAGTTATGCCAAACAAGGCGTTAATTATAGATAAAGCACCCTGACAAGTTTAAAGTCACAAGTCAAAAAAAATAGTTACAATCTAAACTTTTTACTTTTTACTTGTGAGCACCCATAATTCACAAGCAATCTTGAAATTTCAACCGTACAGCATTTCTTCCCTAGGTGCCGTGGCGTCTTTAGGATCGAACTGTTTTAATTTCAAAGCTTGTAGCAAAAACAGCCAGATATAAAGTGGATTCAACAACACATAGCGCTGCCAAAGACGCCTTGGTTCCATGATCAGTCGAAACAGCCATTCCAAACCTATTCTAGATAAAAACTCAGGAGATTTCGCCAAATTACCGGCATGAAAATCATAGGCAGCACCTACAGCAATCAGCGGCATTGATAAATCGTCCCGGTATTCATAAGCCCAGACTTCTTGTCGCGGACACCCCAAACCAACAAAAGTAATTGCTGCACCACTCTTGCGAATTTCCTGGGCAATTTCCTGTTTCTCTTTTGGCGAAACTTGCCTAAATCTAGAAGGCTGCATTCCCGCAATAATTAACTTGGGAAAACGCTTGCAAAGATTTTGAGATAAAACCTCTAGTACAGAAGCTTGAGAACCGTACAAATAGATAGACAACCCTTCTTCTGCCGCGCGTTCGCAGATATCTAACATCGCAG
The DNA here is from genome assembly GCA_003542015.1 of Microcoleaceae cyanobacterium UBA9251. Lineage (GTDB taxonomy): Bacteria > Cyanobacteriota > Cyanobacteriia > Cyanobacteriales > Microcoleaceae > Microcoleus. The sequence goes on from DPLL01000036.1 coordinate 12,110, forward strand.
TCGGCCCGGAAACTCGATCGGGCAATCCCGTCTTGTAGAGCAAATTCATTGCCCACCTGACTGGTTGTCCATCTGGCAATACTAAGTCAATGTGATTGAGACGATAGCGGTGAGTGCTATCGAGCACTCCAGTCATTACCCCGTGAACAGCTAAAGCCGAAACAGAGCATGGTTGTTGTTGGTGTGCTGCTGTAATAATTTTATTCACAGCCGCTTCATAGTCTAGTGAATTGACCAAAACGCCAATGATGTTTTTCTTTCCTTGATCTATCATTACGCCACCTGCCCTACGGAGTTAAAATCTAGCTATCTTCTGCGACTCTGATGACAGTATAGCAGTCGCCAAGGTGGTTAGGACGCTTCCGGTAACAGAGCGTAGTCGAAGTGGACATTTCGACGGAGTTTATCCTGAGCGTAGCCGAAGGGCCGGGTGACCAAAGCGCCTTGGCGGTTGCTATATAATCAGAAACTCTTGTAATGATCATAGATTTCTAGCAATTTAGTTACGAAAGCGAGCTTGTGATCTGCTAGCGATCGCTATACAACATACTAGAGATGACTTTCATCCTTTGGCTTCTATTTTAATCTGCCTAGAGGCACAAAATTGCTTGAGTTTACATTTTATTATCTAACAATAGCATTATTCCTGTTTTTTGACATCTGTTCAGTCTGATTTTATTGACATTTCTACTTTTGTGCTATAATCAGAGGCTAAATGACTTGCAGAAAAATGAATTATGAAAGACTTTGCTTTCATAGTTGGCTGTTGTAATCAGGATTACAATTTTGCCGAAGGAGTTTGTGCCCGCATTAGGCATTTTATGGAGGATGTTCCTATTTGCTTGTTGGTGGATGGGATCTCTTCCTTTGAAGTACGGGCAATGGAAAGAACCTATGGCGTTTCTGTACTCAATCACATCAATATCTCCAGTGACTTTTTGAAAAAGCACAGCTTGGGCTGGGCTTAAAACAAAATGATTTGTTTTTGGGAAAGTCCTTGGGAACACTTCCTTTACATGGACTCAGATACCAATTATTGGGGAAATATTCTTAATAAAGTTCCCCATTTAAAAGAATACGATATGGTAATAGACCGACCGAATTATGAATATTCTGATGAAGATATTTGTCGGTGGTTTTTCGATCTACCTCAACTAGAAAAGCACTTTCCTAATTTTAACTGGAAAGCTCGCCGAAATGATTATGTTTGTCCTGGTGTCATCTTTGGCAAACGGGATATTTTCAGTTTGGATGAATACAAGGAACTCCTAGAGTTTCACTCCAGTCATCCCGGATTATTTAAAATGGGAGATATGGGGTTTTTGAATTTTTTGATTTTTCGGGCTGTGGACGAAGGCAGAATCCAGCTATGTCAAGATTATCTTCAATTTTTGATGCCAGATTTTGACATGGATTACATTAAAAAACGTTTTCCTTTTGATGAAAATGGCCCTGTTTGTCAAGACGAAGATGTAACGCTAATCCACTAGGCCCGAAACCCGCACCTTTGTCCACAACAGTTTATGGAAAGCCCCTGATTTTTTTTCGCAGAAATTTTTTGCACGACGCTTGGAACTCTCAAGGTTTAGCAGCAGAAGTCCTCCTAACAGCCGAAGATTTAAAACGATATTACTTCTGGTACAAAAACAAAATTCGCAAGAAGCTTAAGCAATTTAAAGGCAAATTAACCCAAAAGTAAGATATGTAGAAATTACGCAATATCACTTTTATTGAAAGCCAACTACAGGGGAATTGCCCCAGCAGAACAGGCTCATTTATATCTGCTGTGCAATTCCTATCTTGGCCAAAATTTTACTTTTGACTTTTGATCTAGAGTCAAATTCAACACTTATTCGCCTAAAAATTGAGTTACAATCGGCACATTTCAAGCCGCAATCTCTTTGAGCCAACGCTCGCGGTTAAACTCATAAATCTCCTGTAGAATTTGTTTTACGTTATATTTCATTTTCCAGTCTGGATAGTGACTAGCGAATTTTGAATTGTCGCTAATCCACCAAATGTGATCGCCAATCCGATTACCTTCAGCATAAGTCCAATATAATTTGCGCTCGGCAATTGCCTCGCACATTGCGATCGCTTCTATCATCGAACAATTGCTGTACCTGCCACCTCCTGTGTTGTAAACTTCTCCACTTCTGGGAGCTTTAACAAACTCATAAAATGCCGAAATTAAATCTGCACTGTGAATGTTATCGCGGACTTGCTTGCCTTTGTAGCCAAACACGGTGTAGGGAGTTCCCGTCACGGCACACTTCATCAAATAGGCGAGGAAGCCGTGCAATTGAGTTCCAGAATGATTCGGCCCAGTCAGACAGCCACCGCGAAAACAAGCGGTTTTCATATCAAAATAGCGACCGTATTCTTGAACTAAAACATCAGCAGCCACCTTAGAAGCGCCAAACAAACTGTGCAAGCACTGGTCGATCGACATATCTTCCCTAATGCCGCCTTCGTAAGTATGACCTGGTTCAATTTCCCACCTGTGTTCTAATTCCACTAAAGGCAATTTGTTGGGTGTATCACCGTATACTTTGTTGGTAGAAGTGAAAATGAAAACAGCTTTGGGACAGTACAAGCGAGTTACTTCTAAAAGATTGAGAGTACCGTTGGCATTGACGGTAAAATCTATTTTAGGAGCGCGGGCAGCCCAATCGTGGCTAGGCTGGGCAGCCGTGTGAATCACTAATTCCACATCCTCACCGTACCGCTGAAAGATATTAGTAATCGCTTCATAGTCGCGAATATCAACATCTAAATGGAAATACTTTGTCCCCAGGGATTTTTCTAGTTGTTGGCGGTTCCAATTTGTAGAAGCATCTGCACCAAAAAAGAACTGGCGCATATTATTGTCGATGCCAACAATATCGAAGCCTTGCTTGGCAAAAAACTTACAGGCTTCAGAGCCAATTAAACCCGCCGATCCAGTAATGATTGCAACGCCCATATTTCACAGCCTTAAACAATAGAGTTTTTTTTGTTGTCTTTGGTCGAATAGATCGGAAGTTATCCAGACTTCCGATCCACTAGATCTTCGCACAATTGGGCAAACAATTTACCTTTGACATCCCAATCATATACTTCCCTGACGCGCTTTCGACCTGCTTCACCCAAGCGCGATCGCAATTCACGATCGCCCGCTAAACACACTATAGCTTCCGCTAGACATTGCACAGCGCGATCGGGGTCGGTAGCAGGCACCTTAATCCCAGTTTCAGCAGTCACTTGAGTAGCCGGGCCCCCCAAATCCAAACAAATTACCGGACGACCGATCCCCATCATTTCCGTGCAGACAAACCCACCAGAATCGTGCAAACTGGGATGGAGCAGAACGTGAGATTCCCCCATTTTAGAAAGAGTTTCAGCGCGAGGTAAAGCTCCCCAAAAATGTACCTGGTTCGCCAGCCCCAATTCTTTCACCAAAGCTTCTAAACGCTGCCTTTCGGGCCCGTCTCCCACAATCCAGTATTCCGATTGTTCCAGCTTCGCCTCCGCAAATGCACGGAGTCCCAAATGTACTCCTTTCCAATGTAAGAGGCGACCAACACTGATGAATCTAAGTGGTTCTTCCGGCGGAGTTGCAGATTGTTCTAGCTGTTGAATTTCTGTCTGCGACAAACCAACTTGAGAGAAAATTTTCACGTTTGGTGCTTTCAGAAATCGCAATCTAGCCGCCGTTTCTTCCGTAGTTGCTAGCGCGACAACACTGCGACGCGCCGTCAACCCCACAAACGGATCGCGTTCCCCCAATCCTTGAGCCAATTCCCGCAGAGTTTCGTAAATTTTGCCTCGGCGGCTAAAATCTTGCCAAAAAGGCTTTGGTGCCGCTTCTGCACCCCCCACAGGCCCCCAAATAAAAGGGTGCGGTAATAATGCTAAAAAGCTGGGAGACCAATGTTTGACATAAGTTACGTGTTGTACTATGTCAAAACTTATTTCGCGATCGAGTTTCCTAGCGATAAAATAAGCCCAAATTTGCCACAAATAATAGTGCAGTTGCAGCAATCCTTGTCTCCCCTTCCAATCTTCGCTCCACCCAAAAGGATCGAAATAGATAAAGTGCAAATTTGGCACTGGATGGAGTTTTAGTTCTGCTTCAATGTACGATCGACAAAATGTGCGAGTAAATACCCAAGTCTCATGATATTTAGCAGCTTGGAGCACAGTATTCCATCCGACTCCCTCTTCAGAGCCGAGATTTGGTTCACAAGCAAAAGCAGATAAAAGAATTTTCATCAACTTTTCTCCAATACTAGCGAAGTCACATCTGCTATTAATTTCGCAGCATTTTCGGGTGTATGTTCAGCGATCAGTTGCTGGGATTTTTTGCCCATGATCGCTAACTTTTCTGGGCAATCAATCAAGTCCCGCATCGCGTTTGCAATACCTTCCGACTGATAGGGATCAAAAATATAACCATTTTCACCTTCAACGATCATTTCGCAAGCCCCAGCCCATTTTGAACACAAAATCGGCTTTCCAAATGCCATCGCTTCGAGCACCACCATTCCCCAAGTATCTTCTAACGTAGGAAAAACAAACACATCAGCTTCTAGAAAATAAGATCCCAAGTATCCGTATTCAATCCACCCTGTCCAAACAATTTGTTTTTCTAAACCCCATTCTTTTGTAAGTGCTTCTAGTTCCGAGCGCTGTTCCCCGTCTCCAACGATAATAACTGTGTAATTCGAGTATCCCTGGCTTTGCAAAATTGTGCAAGCTTCTAACAGATTCTTAATCCCTTTGCGGGAAATTACTTGACCCACGCACAGAAAAATTGGGTGGGGGAATGACAAGGAGATAGACTTATTATTTTCTAACTTTTGTACCAAAGCTTTAGCATCAGGAACCATGTAAGGTTGAGCAAATATCTTACTTTCGGCGGCCCCAATCACTTCTACCAAATATTCTTTACCTCGGCGACTATTAGAAACAAAGGTATCAGCAAATTTACCCATCCAGCGTCGAAGCGTCGAGCGCACCTTAGAATCTCGAAAGTCTACATTCGGGGAACTACTTTCATAAACTAAAACCAGTCGCCATTTCCCTAGAGGCTTAAAGATTATAGCTACCAATGTCCAGATCGAAAATCCACTAGCAAAAATGACCTGGGGCTTGAATTTCAAAAGAGGAAAAATAATCCCAGGAGTAGCCTTAATATAACCACGACTGTACCCCGTTTTTATCTTTTGGGTGGTGATGAATTGTGTATCTCCCACAACTTCGACTACTTCTGTACCAGGAGCTTCCGGATCATAGCGAGGCCAGAGGCGACCTGTATAAAAAATCGTGTTCGGAATCAGTTTTTTGAGCTCATGCAAAACCGGCGGCCAATAGGCCCCAAATTCTGCCGAAGGAACGAGCCAAGCTATGCGGAGTTCATTTTTGTCAACCATCCTATTCACCTTGAGTTTTGTTTTTAGTTAATCCCAGTTTGCTCAAAACTGAAAACCAAACTAACCTTCTGTAAGGTAGCAACCAATAAATCGGCCAGAATAAACCACCGTGACGTTGAGCAAATACTTTCCATTCTTGCCAGGGTTGAAGGGTAGCATCTTGAAATGCTAAACCTTTGGGTTGATTCATTTTTTGCAAGCCTTCACTCATATTAGCAGCAGCTACTTTTGTAGACTGCGGATTGGGCGAACAGGTTCCTTGATAGCCCGGAGCTATCCAAACTGTACAGCCTTTTTGTCTGGCGCGCAAGCCATATTCCCAGTCTGATAANNCTGTCACAAGATTGAGGTACTTTTGTAGGTTTGAGAAAGCGAAATTTAAAGGGAAGCAAGGGGGTAATTTTAACTATACCGCCGTAAGTAAAATCACCAGTATCCGGGTCACAAGTAGAGCCGGCAACGATCGCCTTTTTTTCTCCTTGTTCAAATAAATGGCGGCTGGTTGTCAGCAGTGTATTTAAAGCCTCTGGAGCCAGTACCGTATCGTCGTTGAGCCAGAGGTAGTAATCCGGCTCGTCTTTCATGGCTTCGGTGAAAGCTATCCGCATTCCTCCATTCCAAAATAAATTGCCATCTCCATAAAAAAGCTTGACTTGAGGATATTTTTGCTGTACTCCTTCCGCCGTGCCATCTGTGCTCCCGTCATCTACCAGATAAACGCTGAGTGCAATTTCACTTGTTAATGTTTGCTTAAACAGCGACTCTAGAGTGACCAACGTCTTTAACTTGCGGTTGTGACAAGTCATCAGGACTGCTATACTGGTTTGCTCCATTTATCTAAAATATTGGGCCCAGGAATGAAAAATTGTCCTCGGACGATCGGCATGGGCGATCGAGTTCGAGTCCTCTTCAATTATTAACTTAACTTGACCACACCATCAAGAGATTTAATCAGAAATTTATTTATTTTAAAACCGGGCCACCATCAGAATCGTTACCAACTGTATTATCGATTACTCAGTACCCCGCAATATTCGCTCATAAACCCAATTTGCTAATTTATTTTGTGATTTCCCAACGCGGGCGCCGATCGTAATTGCGTAAGAGCTCATGGTAGAAATCAGCACCTCGCACTCTCCGAAAATATACCAGTCATCCTGGCTTTATTCAATCAACTTGGATATTTGGTTTAATTTCAATCATCTTACTAATCCTATGAGCCGAGAAGCAGCCTTGTACAAGTTAAGCGATCGCCAGATGAATTTTCCGAAAGGGCGCAATTCCTTAATGAAGAAATTGACTAATATAATCACGTAAAAATAAGTGATCAGAGTAGCCGCCGTTGCTCCAAAAGCTCCATACTTAGGAATCAGCAAAAAGTTCAACCCTACATTTAAAAGAGAGCCGACTACAGTCAGGTAAAGACCGTAGCGCAACTGACCTTCTATGTTCAAATATGTACTCCGCGCTACTCCAAAGTTACTGCCAAATTGCGCCCAAACATAGATTGCCAGTACCGCTCCTGACTTCGCATACTTTTCACCAAGCACAGCCACTATCCAGGGAGAAAGTAATGATATCGGTAGGGCAACTCCCAACCATAAAAATATCATAATATCCGAGTAAATTTGAAATTTATTTAGATATTCTTCATAATTTGTCTTTCTCAAATTTGCTAATTTGGGAAAAATAGAGCTGGATATTATCATCGGCAAGAAATCGCAGATTTCCGAAATTTTAACAGCGGCAGCATAATAGCCCAGTTCAGCATTTTTATTCATCGCACCGAGCATGATCTGATCGGTTTTCGAGTACACATAAACTGCCAATCCCGACAAAACTATCGGCCAACTCTCCGAGAGCAGTTCCTGACACCGCTCCCAACTGAATTGCCAATCCTTAATTTTATTGCCAGTAAGCCGATAAAAATATACATAAGCCACTCCTACCAATGCCACCTCTGCCAATCGAATGCAGGCGAAGGCAAGCAGGGGGGCTTTAATTGTCACTAACCCAATTCTGACAGCAGCAACGAAAAAACATACCGAATTTTTCGCCAACACTGTATATTTTGACTGGATTTGGGACTGAAACCAAAAATTGATCGCCTCAAAAGCATTAAAGATAGTTCCCGCAGCGATGATACCTACCAGCCACCGAGTCTGACTGTCGTTGGGCTTGAGTAGCGCAATCACGGTGACAGTTAACACCAGAGTGATGCAGCCACCAGTAAATTGCAGTCCGAAGGCACTTCCCAGGGTCTCATTTTTGCATTCGGGGTTGCGAGCGATATCCCGCACTACCAGAGTACCCAACCCCATCGTTGCCACCGAACTAAACAGCGACACAAAGGTGATCGCGTAGGTGAGCAAGCCAAATTGATCCGGCCCTAGATAGCGCATCACCCAAAGGCCTACAAACAGACCTAGACCCATCTGTAAGATTTGGTCAGTGAACAGCCAAGCTATGTTGCTTAGTACCTGGCGCAGACCAGGGCCGAGCCTTTGACTGACCGCAGTTAACTTATCTAGCATCAGAAAGTTTTGAGTCCTTATCAGAAATAAATATACTTGTCGAACCCTGGGGAATCAATCTCAAATCGGGATCAGTAATATGATATATCATACTTCTCTCCATTTGTAACTTTCTCTCTTTTAATTTCGATTTAATCTGAGTGCCGATCGTCACGCAACTCCTGTCCGTAACTGCGGTGGGCGCTCTGGGCTGACTTGGCACTATCTATACTGAGTCTAACTGTCAGTAATACATAAGAAAGCCAAACAATCCCAATCTCACCTAGAGAACCTTCAGTAATGTTATTCAAAATAATAAACACTAAGTAAATAATCGGTATTCCCGCTTGAGATAGCGGGCTACGGCTCAGTTGGCGCACTGCAAAAATCAGATTAGTCACCAGAGAAACTAAGATGAGTATCAGTCCCGGATAACCGAAAGATAGCAATACTGATATCGCCCCATTGTGAGCAGTTTTCGGTTGAAATCCATTGGGAGTATATATGAAATAAGCTGGGGTTTTATCGCCCAGTAAGCCTTGTTGAAAAAAGCCAGCAAATCCATAGCCAAACCAAGGACGCTGATTTGCAGCCTCGATTAATTGTGGCCAGAACTCCGTGGGGCCAGTCAAGGTCAAATCCTTTGCCAAACCCCCGACTACAATAGATTCTAAGTTGTCTATTCTATAAACACTGGCAATGATCCCCAAGACCGTAAAACCGACAATAGAAGTAAAGGCCCATTGAAATTTTAACTGGCTCAGGAAACTCAAAGATGATACTACAGCGATCGGCATCAAACTATTAACTAGACACGCCCCAGAGCTATTAGCCCTCACTAAATAAAATGAAAAGAACATGAAGAACAGAGCTATCCAGCGTTGTTTCTGAGTTTTAGCGCCTTGGGAATAGTGCAGATACCAAAGTGTTGTACTTATAGCAACCGCCAAGGCTGTTAAGGCGCTTTAGTCATTGCTCCCTGAGCNNCGAAGGGAGCAATGACTCTCATCGCCTTTCGCTCAGCTTGGGTTTGCTGCTGCGTAGCAGTCCGCAGTCTGTGGATTCGAGAGTCGGAGAGTCGGAGATTGACACTCTCCGGGAATCAACGCCACGGAGATTCTTAAGACCACAATTTTAGTCTTAAAGGCGCTGACAAATCGCCTCTACTGATTCCGCTTAGATCAAGTCCAAGCATTATCGCTACTTTTCTAGCAATGTTTGCCGCACCGTTACCATCTGCATTAATTAACCAGCCTTGAGCCGAGGAGTACAAACCACGTTTAACCCGCTTCCCACTTGCTTTCCACCCTTCAGGTTTTTCGCCCAATGTAGGTAGAAAATCATGGTCAACAAACGAAGCTTTAGAAGAATATGATTCTTCAGTTTCAATAAATTTAATTCCGTACCGATCGCACAACTGAGCGATTCGGTTTTTTAGTCTACCTGTGGGAATCTGTACAAACTTTTGGTTAGTCTTTTTCCCCATATTGGCACACTCTTTCTGTCCCTTGTTCCAACCAAAAATAACTGTACCAATTTGGTTTTCTAAGCAGTCTTGAATTACTTGTTTTGCAGCTTTGTTGATGGCATCTCGCCTTTGACGATTACGTCTTTCAGTCAAACCTGCAAGCCGTTTAGACCAATAACCGTTAGCTTTCCTTGACCTTAGAAAAGCAACCAGTTTATTATATCCCTGATTGATGGATTTAAGGTGCTTGTCATCAATGATAAAGCTAGTGCCTGTATTACTTATACAGGTTAACCAGTTATCTATTCCGTGGTCAATTGCTAGGCATTTAGCAGGGTATACATTTGTTGGGATATTTTCTATTTTGTAAATTAGTTCCAAGTAGAAACAGCCGTTACGAGGTAGAATTCGATACTCTAGAATTGCCTTAAAATCAAGATTCGAGGGCTAATCAGGAAAAAAACATCTAAACCGAACCACGCTTTCACTTTACTTCCAAGGGGAAATCGAAGCATTCCATCTTTGAGTTTTACCTGTCGTCCTGTAAATGTCACCAGTGCCATTCCGCTTTGACGATATCCTGGTAATCTAGGATGTTGTGTAACGGTTCCCCTTCTTAATGCCTTTGAGTAGTCCCAAGAAAGACTTAAAAGACTCTGCCACCCCCGTTAGGATTTGCTGTGCTGTATCTGAATAGAACGCTTGGTAATGTAGGTTTTGATTCTCGCTTCCCAGAAGCTTGTGCAACTCGGCGCGATGGGAAATTCTACCATTTTTGAAATATAACTGGCGAGAATAGTAAATGCCGCAATTAGACAGTTTTGCCGACTCAGAACAAAGATACTCAATGACTGCTTGAGTATCTTTATCTGATTTGATTAAAACCTGTTGGCATCCCAACATTATTTCATCCTCCTGTAATATTATTGTACAGAAAAAACACGGGATAATTTATGAAGAAATGTTGGGATTTTCAGGTTGATGAATCCGAGTTTGAGATGAGGACCAAGAATGCTATGAAGGGAAGAAAAAGCCGTCAAGCGAAGGACGGGGCTTCAACCCTGGGCTTCGCAGGGCCCATTTTTTTGGTGATTTATGACTCGCCGCCCCTAGTCGGCTTGGCTGACGCACACTTGATCGCGGCTCACACAGACGGCACAATCATGGTGGTACAAATTGCACAAACAGACAGAGCGCAAGTTCGCAAATCATTAGAAGATTTAAAAATTTCTCTCTGCTTCCGTAGACGGAATCGTTGCTAAGGGTTACAAAGGCTCCGGTAACAACTACCGCCAGCGCCCAATCGGTTTAGAGACTGTCTACGACCAAAAACTACCGATTCTAGGCACTCAAAACCATAATTAGCCCAAGTTTTCGGTCATCCCAGTTGCCGTTTCGGGCTTCAGTCCGTTCCGGCTGGCCCTCCCCGCACAACCAACCTACATCATCATTTGTTGACAAAACTACCATTTCATCAAGAAAATGATATAATAACGGACAAAGCATGGTGTGTCAACCGAGATTTCGCGGATATTTATAAAGAATACCCTGAAAACCCCGTGACTTTAGTCCAGGGATGAAA
>DPLL01000035.1 GCA_003542015.1 Microcoleaceae cyanobacterium UBA9251
GAGTTGGAGTTGGAGTTGGAGTCGGAGTCGGAGTCGGAGTTGGAGTTGGAGTTGGAGCTACATCGTTATCTAAAATTGTCAAATTCGCCGTACTTTGCGCTCCCACACTCGCACCGTTTGTGGGATTATTCAGACTAAGTGCAACAATCTCACTTCCCTCTACTAAGGTGTCATCGTTAATGGGAATCGTAAAAGTTTTGCTTGTTTCCCCGATCGCAAAGTTTAAAGTTCCTGATGTTGTCGTGTAGTCACTGCCTGCATTAGCCGTCCCGTCGGAAGTGCTGTAGCTGATATCAGCCGCCACATTAGTGTTACTTGTCCGAGTCACGGTAATTGTGGCAACACCCCCGCTTTCACCAATATCGTAATTTGCAGCACTAAAATTAAAACTGCCTGGGTTGGGAATATTGACATTAAAGCTTCCCAAGTTACTGGCTGCAACAAAGTTATTATTGATATCGCTAACTTGGCCCGATTCGATCGCGATCGCATAATTTCCATTGTCACCCAAATCCCAACTGCCACCGGGCGCGGTAATTTGATAGGTAGCCGTGGGAAGAGTGCCGTTTCCAGTCGGCGTAAAGCTTACCTGTGTTGCTAATTGGTTAAATCCGTTCGGCCCAGTCACCCGGATGTCTGAATTATCAAAACTGCTGCTGTTGACAGCAACATTGTCGCTGTAGTCTACCGTAAAAGTTTCTGTAGTGCCGCCAGCAACGAGAATATTGCTAGCAACTAAATTGGCAGCAACAGGTATGATCGTATCGGCTGTGATGTTGATGCTGAAGATTTGGGCTGCGGAAATGTCTACACCGTTAACGGCAGTACCGCCGTTATCATTTAACGTCGCAGAGACAGTTGCAGTGCCACTGACACCGGAGGCTGGGGTGTAGGTAAGGTTGCCCGCTGGGTCGATCGCAGGCTGCACCGAAAATAGACTGTTGTTGTCGTTGCTAAGGTTGAAGCTGACGGTTTGAGTGGATTCGTCGTCAGGGCCCTTAGAGACGCTTGTGGCCCAGTTGTTGACTGTTTGCGATCCCCCACCTGCGATCGCACTTGAGTCGGCCCCTTTAGTAAAGGATGGCGCATCGTTGACAGAATTAACGGTAATTGTAGCCGTCTCGCTGGCTGTACTGAAAGCTGCTAACCCCCCATACTGCTAGCAGTCGAAATATCACCCGTCCCGCCGTTCGTGAAGGTAGTAGTGGTGCCAGAGTTTGTTGTCGTTCCATCCCATGACTGATACGTGATATTGGCACTGCCGTTGTAGTGAGCATTGGGAACAAAGCGGATGCTGGCAGTGCCTGCTAGCAGTCTCGCTGCTGCTGTTGACGGCGTGCCGAATGCCGTCCAAGTCGCACCGCTATCAGTTGAATATTCCCAACTGCCCTTAGTATTGTCTGTCGCGGTGACTGCAATTCCTTGAGTGTCGGTGGTGTCGAGATCTGTAACAGCATCTGCAATTAAAGCAGAAACTAAGGTGCCGGTGTTGCTGGCAGAAGGTACATCTTCGTTAATTGCTGTTAGTACCGGCGAACCGCTGTTGTTAAGTACAGGTGCGTTGTTGGCTGCAAACGCTGCGAATCTGGTGCGAAGGGCAAAATTGTTATCGCTGACAAGAATCAGCGATCGCTTCCCAGTTGCTGTTTGAGAAGGCCCAAATGTCATCCCTTCAAAATTGTCTATAAGTGGTGGCAATCCTGTACTGGAGAAATAAGCAGCAGTAGCGATCGGAGTTTTCGATACCGCTGTAATGCCAGTAACACCAGAAGCAATCAAGCCAGTATTGCTTTGAATATCTGTCGCACCGTTTAAAGAAATTTGATAAAGCTTCAAATCGCCTGACGGTAGCGTCGTTGATAAGTCGAGAAAACGTTCGAGAACCAGTAGCGTGTTATCATCAACGGCCAGCATTTCCGAAATGCCGTTGCCTGGATCGGTATTGTAAAGAAATTCTCCGTTTGCGGTGTTTGTGCTTAAGTTATATCTTAAAATTCGCGATTGCGTGCCAATTGTAGCCGTTGTCAGTGTAGCAGGGCCGTCTTGTTCGAGAGCATTTTCTGTTGCTGTAAACAGAAAATTTTGACTGGGAGTAATGGTCAGACTTTCAAAAGCTTGATTGTTGCGGATGCCGCTGGTAGTATCTGCTGATGATACGTCGTATTTGGAAGCAGGAATAGTCAGTGCTAGGTTTTGCTGTCCCGTGGTAATGTCGAATCTATTGATAAAAGGCTGGGTAGTTGTCGAGAAATTTCCTTCAGAAGACACAAAAACATTGCTGCCGATGAAGCCAATGCCCTCTGTATCCGATGTATCTGCCACAAAGGCAGGCGGATTGCCAATCTGTGTCACCGCTGTAAAAACAACTCCTCCTACTGCTGCCAAGCTACCCGAACTCACATTAGGTATAGTGAGGGTGTAAAAGCGAGACGGGCCGGGACTGCCAGTAATATTGCGGCCGTCGGAGATAGCCTAGTAAGTGTTGTTGCCCGCGTAGGTAAGGCCAGACAGTCCACCTACCAGGGTTCCTCCAACAATTGTACTTGCCTCAAATCGTGCTTGTCCCAAAAATTGTAAACCGAAGGCAAATTGATAGGCGGCCCTTGTTGCAGGCTCGATCGCCAACCCAGAGGACACCGATCCAGTTGTATAATCTAGTTCCCAGTCTCCGCCCAAGGCTGCACTTCCTACAGGCTTCGTAGAAGCAGCAATTTTTGCCCTTGTTACCTGACTCAGTTGCTGCACGAACTTAGCGCCCTTCTCCCCCGCCGCTACCTCGCACCCGTACAGCAAAATCTCTGCATTTTCTGCCAGGGCTGCTGACCACTGCTGCAATTGCCTAGCATAAGTTCTTAAATTTGTCAAGCTTAATTTAGTTCTCCCTAGCTGCAAACTGCCAGGGCTACCGTGGGAGATGATATGAATACTGTTAATACCGCTGCGACTTCCTACTGCCTCAGTAATTTGTTCTACCCCATCCCGCGCCGCATTGAGGCTAATTACTTCTGTCCCCGGTGCGATACCGTTGTGAAGAGTTTGGCGATCGTCCAGGGCTGTGTCGATAAAGGCGATCGCAGTGGGGACTAAACTAATACTGTCTGGCATAATATACTTGAAGGTAGATGAGAATACGGAAATTAAGGCTTGTCCAATTTAGCAAAATTATAGATGAAGTGTCATCGGTAAAATTAAGCATCAAGGGTGAATAATAGTAATTTTTTGTGAAGCTGCAACGGATTGATTTTGCTCCATGCTAACTAAAAATCCACCTAAACTACCTTACCAATGCGCCCTTTTCAGGTTCCCTCGCCAAAAGTTCTTCTGCTACCAATCCTTTCTGAATAGCGAGTACAGCAGCTTGAGTGCGATCGCGCCATTGTTTCCAAAACTTTTTGCTGAGTAGAAGTCACATCGCTAAATTTGGCCTGTTTAAAAGCTTTAATAGTCTCGATCGCAGCATTGGCGTTTTCAAATCGTGACTCAAAGTAGAGACAAAATCTTCTCGGATGCTAGCTAACTGCTGCTGAGACTGCAATTGCGCTTTGGTTTGGGCGATCGCCTCTTCATACTGCTGGTTGCGATCGCTCAAATATCCCGTCACCCCCAAAGCCATCACGGCGATCGATCTATTTGCAACAGTGGCTAGGGCGATCGTTTCTCCATGAGGAACAAACAAATTTAACAAAGTCAATAGCGCTGCTACCAGGGTAATTTGCAACTTTCCCAACCGACTCAGGCGCGAATTTGCCAGTAAAATCTGCCCCGTATACAAGTATCCAAATAGATACTCCGACGGCGTGGTAAATTCTAGTGCTACAACGATCGCGAATAAAATGGATATCGACCACCTCCCCCGCAAATATTTCTCCTGAATAGCCAAGTTTTATGGGATTTTAAATAGGCTTTTTAACATCCTATATTCATCCATTTTATATTTTTTATGGCAATTTTATTTGAGTGGTGAAGGATATTTTTTTAATAAACCACAGAGGGCACACAGGGCGCAGAGAAAGCATAAAGATTGCGATTTCTATATTTCATCTATTGTGGCGCAAAAGAACCGCGTTTAGCTAGCATATATATCTCTAAGTATAGATTTTCACAAAAAACTCAACATTGATATATTCGTAAAAATATATACCAGCTAAGCATAACTTGTCAACGGCAACTTATATAGCGGTTCTCAGATATAGCCTTTCTCAGAAAGATGAGGTACGACTGGGCATAGGGCATGGGGCATGGGGCATAGGGCATAGGGTTCCGTGGGCATACCTCACTTTTTTGAGAACCGCTATAAATGAGGTATACAGAAACTCTGTATTGTCAAGCTTTCCAGGTCAAAATTCGTACCTCACCTTTTTGAGAAAGGCTATATAGCAATCCTAAATCATTCATGCAGATATGTAGGGGCGGTGCCAAGAGTGCCCGCCCTCCGAGGGATTGGGCAACCACGGGGAGTAGGGGTCGGATTGCCCCTACAAGAATTATGCAAATGATTTAGGATCGCTATATCTCTAGGTTGATGATCCAAAAACCCTAACTTCAAGTATACTGATTGTTAAAAGTAAATTGCACTTTGAAGGAAGTATTGGCTCAGTTATGCTTCAAGGATTAATTCAAATCGCATTAACGCTAATCATTGTAGTAGCGATCGCCCCGGTTTTTGGCAATTACATGGCGCAGGTATACATGGGAGAACCAACCATCCTCGACCCCGCCATTAAACCTGTAGAAAAAATCATCTATACCGCCAGCAATATTCGATATTCGGATTCAATGACAGGTTGGCAGTATGCGCGATCGCTATTATACAGCAATATAGCAATGGGCCTATTTGTTTTTCTAATTTTCATACTTCAAGGATGGCTGCCTTTCAATGCCACCGGCTTAGGTGCACCAACCTGGGATACCGCCCTGCACACCACTATTTCATTCCTCACAAATACCGACCAACAACATTACTCAGGCGAGACAACATTTACTTATCTATCCCAGTTAACTCTGGGTTTTTTAATGTTTACCTCAGCCGCGACCGGTTTAGCAGTAGGAATCGCCTTTATTCGCGGATTAACCGGTCGCCCCCTCGGCAATTTTTACATAGATTTAATTCAATCAATCACCCGCATTCTACTGCCCATTGCTTTAATCATTGGCTTGTTGTTGCTGATTTCCGGCGTACCAGAAACCCTAGGTAGCCCCGCAGTAGCCACCACCTTAGAAGGCAGTACCCAAGTAATAGCTCGCGGCCCAGTAGCTCACTTTGAAAGCATCAAACAACTCGGAGAAAACGGTGGCGGATTTTTTGCCATTAATTCCGCTCACCCCTTTGAAAACCCCAGCCCTTTCACTAACCTGCTAGAAACCTTAGCAATGGTTTCAATTCCGGCAGCGCTCATTCATACTTACGGCATTTTTGCCAATAACAAAAAACAAGGCTGGCTGATTTTTTGGATGGTTTTTGGCATCTACGTTGTCTTGATTATCATTACAGCAATTGGCGAGTATCAAGGCAATCCTCTAATCAATAATTTACTGGGTTATATACAGCCCAATTTAGAAGGGAAAGAAGTTAGATTCGGCTGGGCAGAAACCGCACTTTGGGCTGTGACTACGACTGGCACAATGTGCGGGGCTGTGAACGGAATGCACGACTCTTTAATGCCTCCCGGTGGTTTTGCTACTCTGTTTAACTTATTTATGCAAATCGTTTGGGGCGGACAAGGAACGGGAACAGCTTACTTATTTGTATACTTAATATTGAGCGTGTTTCTCACCGGATTAATGGTGGGAAGAACGCCAGAATTTTTAGGACGCAAAATTGAAAAACGGGAAATTGTTTTAGCCAGCGTTGTCTTGCTAATTCACCCGATCGCCGTTTTAATCCCCGGAGCAATCACCCTCGCATTTACCAACAGTTTAAGCGGCATCAGCAACCCCGGATTTCACGGCATTTCCCAGGTGATGTACGAATACGCTTCAGCCGCAGCTAACAACGGTTCAGGCTTTGAAGGATTAGCCGACTCTCAACCGGCACCCACCGGACTTTGGTGGAATTTAAGCACCTCTTTTAGTATGCTATTGGGGCGCTACGTTCCGATTATTGCATTGCTGCTTTTAGCCGACAGCATGACCAACAAACAACCAGTTCCAGAAACAACAGGTACTCTCAGAACAGATTCAATTTTATTCACCAGCGTCACCGCCGGAGTAATCTTAATTCTGGGCGCGCTGACATTTTTCCCAGTTCTAGCTTTAGGGCCAATTGCCGAAGGATACGAAATTAGCAGTGGCAAATTTGAACCCACACCGATAACAGCACCCACAACACCTTTAGCAACACCAACTCCTTCGCCTTGATCGGACTTACGCATGGGGCTAGAAACCGGGTTTTTTACACAAATACTCCGTTGTTACCCATAGATTTAGTAAAAAACCCGGTTTCTTTAATCCCTAATCTAAAATCTAAAATCTAAAATCCCAAATTGATATGGCTTCTTCCAATACCCCCGATTCCAAAAAAAACCGCCGCGGCATCTCTCGCGAGTCCCGCCGACACACGCCCAAAGCAAATACCAAAGGCCTTTACCAAAAAGCTTTCAAACAAGCTTTTGTCAAACTCGAACCACGGGTGATGTTGAAAAATCCGGTGATGTTTGTGGTGTGGGTAGGCACAATTGTGACTGCATTATTAACCATAGATCCTAATCTTTTCGGCCCGGTTCCTGGCAAAAATCAGGTAGTTTTCAACGGTTTAGTCACATTAATTTTGTTCTTCACTTTGGTGTTTGCGAATTTTGCCGAAGCGGTAGCAGAAGGGCGCGGTAAAGCCCAAGCAGACGCACTGCGATCGACAAAAGCAGACACGACAGCCCGCAAACTCTTACCAGACGGTTCATTGCAGGATGTAAGTTCCACATCCCTGAGACGCGGCGACCAAATTAAAGTGATCGCAGGTGACATCATTCCCGCTGACGGCGAAGTGATCGCAGGCGTCGCATCGGTGGACGAATCTGCGATCACCGGCGAATCCGCCCCGGTACTCAAGGAACCGGGCTCGGACATCGCCAGTTCCGTTACCGGCGGGACACGTATCCTTTCCGACGAACTGACGCTGCGGGTGATGGCCGACCCCGGTAAGGGGTTTTTGGACAGGATGATCGCGCTGGTAGAGGGCGCTGAACGCACGAAAACACCGAATGAGATCGCGCTGACGGTGTTGTTGGCGGTGCTGACGCTGGTGTTTTTGATTGTGGTGTCAACGATTCGGCCGATCGGAAATTACGTGAAAACCCCTGTGGGCGTGGTGACGCTGATTTCGCTGCTGGTGGCGTTGATCCCGACGACGATCGGCGGTTTGCTGAGTGCGATCGGGATTGCGGGGATGGATCGCGTGGCTCAATTTAACGTCGTAGCGACCTCTGGGCGCGCCGTGGAGGCTTGCGGCGACGTGAATACGCTGATTTTGGACAAAACCGGGACAATCACGCTGGGCAACCGTTTAGCCGAGGAGTTTATTCCGGTCAACGGTCACTCGTTGGAGGATGTGGCGCAGATAGCCCTGGCTGCGAGTGTGTTTGACGAGACGCCGGAGGGAAAGTCGATCGTCCGTTTGTCGGAAAAATTGGGCGCAACGGTGAATTTCGATCGCACTAACGCAGTCGGGCTCGACTTTTCGGCGAAAACGCGGATGAGTGGCACCGATTTACCAGACGGTACGGAGGTTCGTAAGGGCGCGGTGGATGCGGTGAAGGGTTTTGTGCGATCGCGCGGTGGCAATTTCGGCCCCGATCTCGACTCAGCTTACGAGCGAGTTTCCCGGCTCGGAGGCACACCTTTAGCTGTTTGTCAAGGCAACGACACCTACGGCATTATCTATTTGAAAGATATTATCAAACCGGGAATTCGCGATCGATTTGAGCAACTGCGAAAAATGGGCATCCGCACAATTATGCTCACCGGAGATAACCGGATTACAGCATCAGTAATTGCTGACGAAGCCGGCGTTGATGACTTCATTGCCGAAGCAACTCCAGAGGACAAAATCGACGTAATTCGCAAGCAACAAGCCGAGGGCAAATTAGTAGCAATGACGGGGGATGGAACCAACGACGCGCCCGCATTAGCCCAGGCCAATGTAGGCTTAGCAATGAATTCTGGAACCCAAGCCGCGAAAGAAGCTGCGAACATGGTGGACTTAGATTCTGACCCCACAAAACTGATTGATTTAGTGACAATTGGCAAACAGTTGCTGATTACTCGCGGCGCGCTGACTACATTTTCCCTAGCCAACGATATCGCTAAATATTTTGCAATTATTCCGGCAATGTTTGCTCCCGTTGGCGCATTGAACGTGATGGGTTTAGCCAGCGGACAATCGGCGGTTTTGTCAGCATTAGTTTACAATGCTTTGATTATTCCCGCTTTGATTCCGTTAGCATTAACTGGGGTAAAATTTCGACCGTTGAGCGCAAATCAACTGTTGCAGCGTAACATTTTAATCTACGGATTGGGCGGTGCGATCGCGCCATTTATTGCCATCAAAATTATTGATGTTTTGATTGCCGCCGTTGGGTTAGCATAGAAGAAGTTCGGCAACGGATTTTTTAACGGATGTAACGGATAGTTGGACAGATATTTAGTTCCCAATCAAGGAGAATTTATGAAACGGAATGATTTGCTGAATGATGTTTTGCCTAGGGATTTTCAAGAAATAATTGAGTTAGCGCAAATGCTTTGGCGTCGCCACCCAATCCCGGTGCAGCTATTTCTGGTAATGTGCTTTAACTTGATAATTGCACCGGCTGTTTACGCGGCTGCGGGTGAAGATTTGACCAAGAAAGCTGCGTGGGGTTTAAGTCTCCTGGGTTTGGTGATTATCGGGCTGGCTATTTATCTGTTTGTCGTGATTTTTCAGCCAGAAAGATTTTAGTCAAATACTGGCAACAAACAATTAAGCTGCTTCGCGCTCCCAAACTCACGAATACAGAAAAAGCTGTTTCTGCCCTCTTCCTACTGCCTTCTTCCTTACATCCGTTACATCCGTTACATCCGTTACAAAATCCGTTGCCGAACTTCCTTCATTAATTGAGGTCATTTATGAGAGAAATAATCAAAGCAATTCGCGTGACTTTAGTCCTGTGGGGAATCACGGCCATTATTTATCCTTTGATTTTGCTAGTAATCGGTCAAATTGCCTTCAACTCCCAGGCAAATGGTAGCTTAATTATGAAGCAAGGAGTGGTAGTTGGTTCTGCTTTAATCGGTCAGAATTTCACGTCAGAAAAATATTTTTGGAGCCGTCCCAGCACCACAAATTACAGCAGCTTTGCGGCTTCAGATTACGAGCCGACAAAGGGAGAAAATTTAAGTCAGAGAACAGGCGTTTCGGGAGCTAGTAATCTTGCTCCCAGCAATTCGGCTCTGCTGAAGCGGGGTAATAAAAAAGATGGTTTTCAGGGTGTTAAAATTGAATTAGACCGTCTCAAGAAAGCTGGAATTAAACCGACTGCTGATTTAGTCTATACTTCCGGTTCTAGCCTCGATCCACACATTAGCGAAGAGGCTGCTAGAGCGCAAGTTCAACGGATCGCAAAAGTGCGATCGCTCAATCCCAATCAAGTAGAAATGCTGGTATCCAAGAATACAGACGGCAGATTCCTAGGCATTTTCGGCGAACCGGGGGTTAATGTTCTTAAACTGAATTTAGCTCTAGATGGTTTACAATAATTTATAGTCAGCAGTCAGTAGTCATTAATCATTAGTTATTGGTTATTGGTTATTGGTTATTGGTTATTGGTTATTGGTTATTGGCAATCGATCGACAACTAACAACTAACAACTGACTACTAACTACTGACAACTACTAACTGACTACGAACTACTGACTACTAACTATTCAGCTATGATTCACTCTAGCGAACTTACAAACAATCCGAACGCAGTTTTCATTCAACCGAATCACGGTAACGATCGCATCCGCCGGGGGAAGCACAAAATCTTTATCGGTATGGCCCCCGGTGTCGGCAAAACTTTCCGAATGCTAGAAGAAGGACACAGCCTCAAATCAGAAGGCATTGATGTCGTAGTCGGGTTATTAGAAACTCACGGGCGAAAAGAAACAGCAGCCAAAGGCGAAGGACTAGAAATAGTGCCACGAAAACAAATGCTGCGAGGCGAAAAAATGCTGACAGAAATGGATACAGAATCTGTCATAGAACGTCGCCCTCAACTAGCATTAATAGACGAACTTGCTCATACAAATATTCCCGGTTCTCTGCGAGAAAAGCGATATCAAGATGTCGAAGAAATTCTCAAAGCTGGGATTGATGTTTTTTCAACTCTCAACATTCAACACATAGAAAGTCTCAATGATTTAGTAGCACGAATTACCGGAGTTGTCGTGCGAGAGCGAGTGCCCGATCGCGTCCTCGAAGATGCTGACGAAGTAGTCGTTATTGATGTCACACCGGAAACCTTAGAAGAACGGTTGCTAGAAGGCAAAATCTATGCTCCCGAAAAAATCGAACAATCTTTAGAAAACTTTTTCCAGCGTCGTCATTTAATTGCTTTACGAGAACTAGCATTACGAGAAGTCGCAGACAACGTTGAAGAGGACGCAGCAACTTTAAAAGGTCAATCTTGCAACATTCACGAACGAGTTTTAGTCTGCGTTTCAACTTATCCCAATTCTTTGCAACTGCTGCGGCGGGGTGCGAGAATTTCTAACTATATGAATGCTTCCTTTTATGCTTTGTTTGTCGATAATCCCGATCGATTTTTAACCAAAGTCGAAAGCTTGCACGTTGAAACTTGTCAGAAGCTTTGCCAAGAATTTAACGGGCAATTTCTGCGGGTGCAGAGTCCGAATATAGCTAAAGCAATTTCGGAGGTAGCTCAAGAGTATCGCATTACTCAAATTGTCATCGGCGAAAGCCAGCAATCTCGGTGGAAATTGCTGCTGCGGGGTTCTTTGACTCAGCAATTAGTGCGATCGCTCAAACACGTAGATTTGCACATCATCGCTACTGAGAAAAATCATTAGTCATTGGTCATTGGTCATTAGTTATTAGTTATTAGTTCTTGTTTACTAACAAGTAACTATAGCATTTATCAGTTGATATCGGTAGGGACACCGCAGTGCTCATTGGTTTCAACTTAAGCAGTTGACACCCAGATTTCTTGATAGTAAGTAACCTTCTCTCTATGTCCCTTACGCTCTTGTTTAATCAAACCCAGCATTTTATGATGCTCAACTAAATAGGTAACTACATCTGTACTTTCACCCCGCAACAAAGATCGCGAAAAATGCTCTAGTCCACGACCAACCATCTCTACCGAAATGCGTTCCTTGGGTTGACCTAACTCCACAGCTACTGAGGAACACAAATCATTGAGAACTGCATCAAATATCCCAGTCGCATAAATTTGAATTTCTACTCCATTATTCCCACCCACAAATAAGCTAACCCAAGTAAAGGTTTTGTCAGTAAAAATGTCTCTTCTACTTTCCAACGGCTACGGTACTGTTCACACACTTGTTGCGCCGATAATTTTTCTGGGTCTTTGACGTTAGTCAGATAGTATAGCAACCGCCAAGACGGTTGCTATAATGTAAACATCAATGTCTACCGCTATATTCACGGAGTTTGCAATAATTCGTTTACTATAGGAAAGCAGTCTTAATAATCCCCGCGTATGCGAGACCGGGGAGTGTCAATGAGTAAATTCCATACTGCATACCCTAAAAAAAGTTTGAAAGTAACTTCTATGCTTCACTCTTATGAGGCATCACAAATCCCGGACACTTGTATTTTCCACCTTTCTTATCTGTACAGGTCTTCATCGACAGATTCGGGTTGAATAGCACTGCGACTTGGTTATTAGCTGTTGGTGCAACAGTCGTAGGAGTTGGCAGTGCTTTTGAGGCTTGACATAGCTCTAGTACCGCGATCATCGCCAGTATAGTTGATGAAATCCAGACGGTGCGTTTCATTTTTTGGTTTTTTCCTCTTGTAAGCGTTGACGGGCCATCCCTATCCATATATCCTCATCGAATTCTTGAGAATCCGCATACTTTAGGCAAGATTTCCACTGCTGTTGAGCTTCCTTCTTTTTTTTCATCCCTTCTAAGACTTGAGCTTTTAGACAATAAGTCGCAGGTATGGCGCTATCAAGTTTCGTCGCTGCATCCAGATGTTGCAGTGCTTCTGAGTATCGGCGCTGTTCTAGGCGAGCCCAACCCAAATTTTTGAGCAGAGAAGATTTGACTTGATCGTCCTCAGCTAATTTTAAACCTTGAAACAGCAAGTGAACAGCAGCAGGATAATTTTTGTCATGAAGTATATATAATTGAGCTAGGTTGCTGTAAGCGGCAGGGAACCCGAGTTGGGCAGCTTGCCGATATTTTGCTTCCGCGCATTCCAAATCTTGCAGCTCTTCGCAAAGCCATCCCAAATTATAAAGAGCAGTTTGGCTCTTGGGATTTAGGAAGAGCGCTAACTGATAGGATGCTTGAGTATCCGCCAACCGATGGGCTTTGTAGTTTTCAAACCCGAGATTGTTAAAAAATAATGCTAGTTCCGGCAACCCAAGTTGCCAGCCACCAAACCCTACTGTTAGCATCAGCATCAATGCAGCCCATTTGGATTTCTGATGATTTTTAGCTGTAGCAGCCTGCTCCATGACCTTGAAAAGGTTAGCTAATGGTTTCATTTTTAGTATAGTTTAACTTGAGAGTCTGGCGATATTTTATTTACGAGATGCAATTACGACCGCAATTGCATCTCAATCTTGCGAAATAACTGAGACTTGAGCCAATTATCGATCGGATTGGGCAACTCCCTAGCCGAATGCTTCTTTGACACTCCTCGGCTATCAGGCACGAGGATTCTTGGTTCAGTCAGTCGGCTTGCCCGTTGATGTCACCACCAACGAGTAGAGGTCGTTCTGTCCCCAAGCGTTAATTCCGGTGTGCCCCACCGTATTTAAACTTAAATTAATTCCTGCACGGGCTTTCAATCCTTTCGCCAAAATATTCAAAGCTGCATTATGGTCACGATCTAAAACAGTACCGCAACCACAAACATGAGTTCTGACCGACAACGATTTCTTGACAGTATTGCCACAGGTTGAACAATCTTGAGAACTGTACTGAGGAGCAACAGCAATTACTGTTTTACCGTACACTTTCCCAAAGTATTGCAACCATTGAGCAAACTGTGACCACGCTGCGTCACTAATTGATTTAGCAAGCTTATGGTTTTTAACCATGTTTTTTACCTGAAGGTCGACCTAGGCTACAAAATCGCTAGATTTCACTACGCACAACGCCGTCTTGATGGCGAAGTCTTTGCGTTGCCTGCTGACTTTTAGGTGTTTCCTTCCTAACTTGTTAATTGCCTTCTTACGATTACTAGAACCTTTCTTTTTTCTGGAAACTCGTTTCTGTATTCGCTTTAAAGCTTTTTCACTTTTACGGAGATGTCGAGGATTTGGAACCGTTGCCCCGTCACTGTCGGTGTAGAAATGGTTTAAACCCACGTCCAGCCCTACGGCTTTGCCAGTAAGAATTGTTTCTTCTGTTCGTTCTACGTTGATACAAAACTGAGCGTAATAGCCGTCGGCACGACGAACTATCCTGATTCGCTTAATTTCACCAGGCGCATAGAAGTGCAAGTCTCGACTACCGAGTAACTTGAATTTTCCAGCAGCGAAGCCGTCTTTAAACGTCAAACATCTTTTGTTGTTAGAAAGCGACCAACCGGACTGTTTGTACTCTACGGAACGAGTATGTTTCTTGAACTGTGGGTATCCTTTTTTCCCTGTTTTTTTGGCTTGGCAATTAGCAAAAAAACGCCCTATAGCAAAAATGGCACGTTCCGCCGAAGCTTGACGTGCCGTNNTAGTACAATCATGCTATTATTCTATCGTTTTTACAGAGCATTGTATTCGCAAAGTGCATATATTTAAGAATTGTTTACACTTTATAGAAATTAAAGCCGTCCTAGAAGGACGGGGCTTTAGACCCATGTTTTTGGTAATGCTGGCAACACATATAGCCTTTCTCAGAAAGATGAGGTACGACTGGGCATAGGGCATGGGGCATGGGGCATAGGGCATAGGGTTCCGTGGGCATACCTCACTTTTTTGAGAACCGCTATAGATGTATCCGCTTCTCAATGTATACTTCATCAGATGCGATCGGCGATCCGGATATTTAACTTTCGTCAGAATGCATTAGTCAGAATTAAATAAATAGGACTTACGCACAGACTCTACTTGTAGGGTGCTCTGCGGCGCACCTTACTATTACAGATTGTGTGAAAATTGACTTATGCAGCCTAAGTCCTGTTTTACAATAGTTGCATGGGGGCGATCGCGATCGCCAGGGTTTTGTATTTATACAAATAATCATACTTAGCGTTTTTGATTGGCGATCGGCTTTGTTTGACTGTAGCAGGACTTACAATAGACCTCGACCATATTTCTTGTGGAACAGGCCGGACAGCCTGTTCAATACAGGCTTTTCTGGAGATGTCTAATCACCAATGACAGCCCGACACAGATAGACACGGATACAGGAATTAATGTTTTTTACTTGCTCCTAATGACCAATGACTAATGACTAATCACCAATCACAAATAACCAATGACTAATGACCAATGACTAATGACCAATGACTAATGACTAATGACTAATGACTAAAATTGCTTCATGGCGCGTTCCATATCCCGCTTGTCGTCGCGTTTCTTCATGTCTTCGCGCTTGTCGTAAAGTTTTTTCCCTTTCCCCAAACCGATATCCAGTTTTACCCAGCCACCTTTCAAGTACATTTTTAACGGCACTAAAGTCAAGCCTTTTTCTTCCACTTTGCCGATTAATTTGCGAATTTCCTGCTTGTGCATTAGCAATTTACGGGTGCGGCGAGGTTCGTGATTAAAATAGGCGCTCGCGCTTCTCCAAGGCGAAATGTGAACGTTAATCAGCCACAGTTCGCCATTCCGAACTAAGGCATATCCGTCCCGCAAATTGGCTTTTCCTTCCCGAATCGATTTAACTTCGGTTCCTTTCAGCTCAATACCCACTTGGTATGTCTCTATAATCTCATAGAGATGACGGGCTTGTCGGTTATCACTAACAATTTTGTATCCTTCGGTCTTTTCGCTCATCATTCCCTCCACTAAAAACAGTATAACGTTAGCGACTTTAATATTGAAAATCAAACTTTACAAAACTTAAATTACAGGTCTAGGCATAATCAATTGTGCTGAGCTAAGATGTCACCAACCTGAATGTCAAGTGGTATCATGCAGCGCGCAGACGGTCCTAATTCTGGAGTTAATTTAGTTTTGCTAGCTCCTTTGTTGCTGACAATCGCTTGGTTTTTGGCAAATATCTCGGCAGTAAAATGGCTGTTATCGTCCGTAGCAGAGATATCGACCATTTACAAGATATTGACCAGTGTTGTAATTGTAGCATTCACTGCCCGGTCGATCGGCAATCCCCATCGAGCGATCGAACGTTTGCCGAATTTAGTTCTGAGACGCTACCCGCTGCTGTTGATGTTGGGTGCAGGTATTTTGTCGATCGCCCTTCAGTGCATAATAGATATCAAACAAGTTACCGTACTGCTGTTTATCCTAGGAACTTACGGGCTGTGCGGCTTATTCTCTGAGCCGAATTTTTGGCGAAAAAATTTGCCAATAGCAGGCTTATTGGCTTGTATTTTACCATTCAACAGTCAGTTTAACAGTGGCTTGGGTTTACCGGCGCGGGTGCTAACGGCTCAGGTGGTAGAGCAGTTGCTCTCAGGTTTACAGATCAAAGCCATTTCTTCTTACGATATCATCGTCTTAGAAAATGGCATTGCTCACGTTGACATCCCTTGTAGCGGCATTAAAACCCTCTTAGTGGGAACGCTATTTTTGCTAGCTGCTACCTGGCTAGAAGGGCGTCAATTAGGTTTAAGATGGCTAGCAGTATGCGCTGCTAATTTATTAATGTTGGTGTCTGCTAATACTGCGCGGATTGCAGTTTTAGTCGTGGTTTCAGAGGTTTTTAAACAGCAAATATTCGCACAAATTATCCACGTCCCCCTGGGAATTGTGGGTTTAGTATGTGCTTGTTTTGTGACGTGGTTGATGCTGCAACGAGTCCCGAAATTTCAGTCAGAAAAAGCCAGCGATATTTCCGCAAAACCCAACTCAGAAATTCTCAAAAATCAGCCCTTAGCCAAACCCGGACTCATTGCAGCAGTAACTGTTTTGGCAGTAATTTCTCAACTGTCTCATGTGGAAACGCCAAAAATGGCGATCGCACCTTTAAGATTGCCAGAAAACATTAAATCAGAGTCGATTCCCCTGAATGCTAGCGAACAAAAATTCTTTGGTAACTATCCGGGTACGGAAACAGAAAAAAGGAGATTTGTAGTCGGCAATTTGCGCGGTTCCATGCTCACAGTAGCGAGCACATCTTGGCAGACTTATCACGCACCGGAGTTATGTTTTGTAGCTAGCGGAATTTCCGTCGATCGCCTAGAAAGAAAACAACTAACATCTGCTGTAATAGCGCGCTGGCTGTCTCTCAAAAACCACCAATTATCAGCAGCATACTGGCTGCAATCACCCCAACTAACTACAGATAACTTCATGGCCCGCATCGGCAGCGACATCACTCACAAAAATCACATTTGGGTGCTAGTTTCCATTCTATTTGACAGTTATCTAAACCCTGAAAGCTATGAAGTAAAAAACTTCGCTAGTAATGTACATGATGCCATCAAACAGAGTTTAACAGGAGAAGTCAATGAAAATCAAACAGGTATTTGATGTAATTTTTCAAGCAATATTTTGGCTGTGGAACCTGACATTTTTATCAATGGTTTATCTGGGGATTTTACCCTATTTGGGAATACCGTTAATTCAAGCCACCATTGACGGAATTATCCCCCTTGAATTTTCCTTAACCCTAACAGCACTGATAGCAGTACCTACAGGATGTACCATAATCGGAGCCAGGTGTTTTATCAAGCAACCATTGCAGCTAATGCGCCTGTTTTACGGCGTTGAAGCACCGCTATTTTTGCTGTGTTTAATCCGCTTATTCCTGCTGCGGGGACTTACCCCAGCCAGCTCTCAAATTATCGGTACTATTGTTTTGTGTATTGCAGCATTTTTAGTGGAAATGCTGTACGGATATCTGGGTAAAAGAGAAAAATTTCAAAATATTTCAGCTTCTCAAACTTCCCATGATAAACACCCTCGTTTTTTAAGCTTAATCGGAGAAAAGCGAAGTGCGTGGCTACAATTAGGATGCCACAGTTTAATGCTATTAGTTGGCATTTGGGCGGCAACATTGCTGATGTATTACGCTCTACCGGTGGCAGTAGTTACAGTTGCTGGATTCTTCAGTTTAGTCATAGAATTCTTCAAGTTTACATGGGTATCATCATTTCTGGAGATGTTGAAAGACGGGGCGTGGGTATGGGCTTTAATTTGGATACCACTATTCTTTATATTGTTTGGGTTAACCTGTAGCTTATTCGTTGTAATGCCTTCGCTTTACGGCTTTCTCTACATTCATTCGGGGCGGAAAATATTTCGCATTTTTGCTACGCAATACGGGAAAAATCAGGCGATTGTGGGAAGTTTGGGAGTAATAGCAGCTTGGCTGGCTATTTTCTCCGCTTTACAGCAACAGCCACAAGTTGAAGCACTAAAAATGCTGGCGACTCCGCCCACAAATGACAGCAGTCGGCAAACTTTATTAGCGAAGTCTGAGGTGATTCGTTCGGGCTTAGTTAATGCTTATTTGTCGCCTTACCGCTACCTCAGCACTGTGGGAGAAAACAACCACATTTATGAGATATACAAAAACACTTTTAATTTGCCTGACGGAGCGGCTAAGACTGTGCAGAATAGCTATAATTTTTTAATGTCGCCGTTTTTGTATAAAGGCTCTAGTGCTGATGTTGCAAAAGCCGAAAAACTCTACGGCGAATTCTTTGATACGGAACTCCAAAAAGGCGATCGAGAAGCAGTAAAATACGCGGTACAATCTACGTCAAACCGGGAAGAAGCTAAAGCAGGTTTGCTGAATGTTAATCAGGAAAAAGTATGGCTGAAATCGCAAGAAGTTACCCTCAAAGAAAACGGCGATTGGGCAGATGTTCAAATCTACGAAGTTTACCAAAATCAAACGCCGAACTTGCAAGAAGTATTCTACTATTTTTCCTTGCCGGAAAGCGCCGCAGTTACAGGAATTTGGCTGGGAGATACTGGGGATTTGAAAAAGCGTTTTGTCTTTACTGTATCGCCACGAGGTGCTGCACAGCAAGTCTACAATCAGCAGGTAGTAGAAAATGTAGATCCGGCTTTGATAGAACAAATTGGCCCGAAACAATATCGCTTGCGGGCTTTTCCAATTCCGGCTAAACGAGAATTCACCCAAACTAACGGGCCAACGGAAATGCACCTCTGGCTTACTTATAAAGTCATGCGACAGCCGCAGGGTTGGGCTATGCCTATTTTGGCTGAAAAACGTAACATTTTTTGGAATGAAGATACTCGCCGCATGATTGCTGGAAAACAGGTAAATTACAGTGGTAAAGAGGCAAAAGAAACTTGGCTACCACCCTTTTTGTCAGCAGTTGCACAGCAGCCTCTGACATCTCATCAAGCGAGTCTACCGGGAGGAAATATCATTTCTGCTAAGCCGCTTGCTAGTTCTAATTACTCGCTACCACAAGGCAAGAAGTTTGCATTTATTCTGGATACTTCCCGCAGTATGGCGACGGAAACTCAGGAAGTGAAACAGAGTTTTGAATGGTTGCAAGCTAATACTTTAGGCAAAAATGGTGTTGATTTGTATGTCGCTAGTGCTGCGGGAATGCCACC
>DPLL01000034.1 GCA_003542015.1 Microcoleaceae cyanobacterium UBA9251
GTCAAACAGTAGTCTCTGAAAGGGTTTGACGTTAAGTTGACACCTATGGGCACTGCCGTGTCCTCTATATCATTCCGGCGCAGCCGGAATTGATATTAAAACCAATCTCAAACATACTGCACCTTCAAACCTTCTCCTGAACATTCTCGCCCAACAAACCCCCTGGGCGAAAAGCCAAAATCACCACCAAAACCCCAAACACCCAAGCATTAGTCCAGCGACTCGACAAATATTGATCGCTCAAAGACGACAGCACCCCAATCAAAACCCCTCCTAACATCGCCCCCACAATATTACCAATACCCCCCAAAACCGCCGCCGTAAAAGCCCTCAAACCCGCCGTAAACCCCATCGTAAACACAATAGTATTGTTATACAAACCCACCAAAATTCCCGCCGAACCAGCCAAAGCCCCACCAATCAAAAAAGTCAGAGCAATAATCTGATCGACATTAATCCCCATAATCTTAGCAGCATCGCGGCTTTGAGCCGTTGCCCGCATCGCCTTTCCCAGACGAGTGTACTGCACAAATACATGAAGCAAAACCATCAATACCAGAGCCACCACCAACACAATTAAATCTTTCGTAGTAAATACAATACTCGTTTGAATTCCCAAAGCTTTAAGAATATCAACTCGCGGCAACAAATCTGGAAAACTTTTCGGAGCCGCCGAATTAGAACCCATCACCGGAATAAAAGCTTTCAATCCTCCCCAAAATAATCCCATATTTTGGAAAATAAAAGAAACCCCGATCGCCGAAATTAAAGGAGCTAAACGAGGAGCATTTCGCAAAGGTCGATAAGCATACTTTTCGACAACAATATTCAGTCCAGCACAAAACACCGAACATACAATTAAAGCGACTAACATCACCGGTATCGCAGTACCTAAAGATGCGCCGTCTTGAATGCCAAAAGCCCCAAATACAGTCAGCGAAGCAAAAGCCCCCAACATATACAAATCGCCGTGAGCAAAATTGATTAACTCAATAATGCCATAAACCATCGTGTAACCCAAAGCAATAATTGCAATCAGCGCACCGTTGACCAAACCCACTAACAATTGTTGAATCAGCACTTCAGGACTTCGGATTATTTCGCCAACAATTTTCGGCAAGTCAAATCCGGCGATCGGGCCTAATAGCAAAACTATATAAACTACACCTAAATATAAGAGAATAATTTTCCAGTTTTTCATGTTTTTGGGTAATTGATAATGGGGAATTGGGAATTGGGAATTGGGAATTGATAATTACTCGTTCCCCGGCTCTGCCTGGAAACGCAGATACCGGAGGCTCTGCCTCCAATTTTGCTACTATAAAAGCGAGTCAGAGCCTCTAGACATCAGTTCCCAGGCAGAGCCTGGGAACCAGTTAAACCAGTTAAAACCATTAACCACTAATGACTACTAACTAATGACTAATGACTAATGACTAATGACTAATTATTCAGTCTTGAGCGGGCTCACAAACTCCCACTTGCCATCTTTAACAACATTTCCTGACATTGTAGTCAAGCTAGTGTCACCATTAGCATCAAAACTCCAAGTGCCAAGTACGCCGTTAAAATCTTTAGTTGCCAAAACAGCATCGCGGATAGCAGCGCGGTCATTTTTGCAAACCTTATTAATTGCGCCGATAATCACTTTAGCAGATTCAAAAGCATAAGCTGCATAAGCTTCTGGTTCAGCATTATATTTTGCCTTGTAGCTTTCGTACCACTTCGCGCCCTCACCAGTCAATTCTTTAGGAGGTAAGCCGCCAAAGGTAGCATAAACGCCTTCGGCATCTTTGCCTCCGGCATCAATTAAAGCTTGCTCTTTAATGCCGTCTGGGCCCATGAATTTGACTGCTTCAGGTGTCATCCCGACATTTCTCATGTCTTTAATTATCTGTCCAGCATTACTTTGGGTCGTACCACCAAAATAAATCATTTCTGGATTCAAAGCTTTGATCTTATTCATTAAAGCTTTGTAATCACTGGCTTTGATATCAATTCCCTCGCGACCGAGGACTTCAATTCCTAAAGTTTTAGCAGTTGCTTCAAAAATGTCAGCAATGCCTTTGCCGTAGAGTTCTTGGTCATCCAGAATATAGACTTTTTTAACTCCTAAAGATTTCGCCCAGTTGGCGGCGACAGCACCTTGGAGGTCGTCAGCGGGTACAACGCGGGTGAAATTGCGAGTGCCTGCTGGGTAATAAACGTTGGGTTCTTTGGGTTCACCTTTTCCTGGTTTTGTCAAGCCCGGATAGGTGTTGGCCGGACTTACCATCACTACATTAGCTTGGTTGAGCACGGGAATTGAAAGTTTGGCGGCACCTGAGTTATAGTGACCGATCGCAGCAACTACTGAACCATCGGCGGCGACTTTGTTGGCGTTGGATGTGACTTGGCTTGGGTCCCATTTGCCAGCCGTGGCGGTG
Source organism: Microcoleaceae cyanobacterium UBA9251 (assembly GCA_003542015.1). GTDB lineage: Bacteria > Cyanobacteriota > Cyanobacteriia > Cyanobacteriales > Microcoleaceae > Microcoleus. The sequence continues at coordinate 2,427 of DPLL01000034.1, forward strand.
GCGTCATCGAGAACTTCGTATTCGATTTTGATTTTGCCGTCGCAGGCTTTGGAGTCGGTTTCGGCGAGGGCTTGTTTGATGCCGTTGACCATTGTTTGAGCTTGACCCAATGCGCTACCTGTCATCGGGAGCATGGAGACTATTTTGACGGTATTTGGATCGGCGGGGCTGCTAACTGCGACGGGAGAGGCTGCGCTAGAGGTTGCGGGAGTGCTTCCGGGAGTGCTTCCGGGGGTTGTGGCGGTGGGTGTTTGAGGACTTTGACAACTGGCGCAGAGAGAGGCTATTCCTGCGGCAAGCAGTAATTTCCGCAACCCTGCGGCGTTGAGGTGCTGTGTTGAGTTGGTTTTTGTGGGGGCGATCGTACTTTTGCTCTCTGATTTCTCTGAAAAGTTCATAGGTTGGTTGGTTTGTTGCTTGCGTATACGCATATTTTCACTCTGTAAGTCTGTAAGTCAAGAGTGAGCATCGAAATTTAAAAAATTGATGCCTGTTCTCAAACACACGCCCCTGCGGTAACATCAGGACTTGCACCAGATCTGCTGTCTGAGAGGTGGCGGGGGCTGCGGGTACAATGGGTGAGTTCACGATTCGATTAGATTTGGTTGAAAAGAAGCGGTTAGAAAATCCCGATCGGCGATCGAACATTTTGAAAACCTATCGAGTGATTTATGCCAGCGGGCGATCGGAGTCAATCGGCGATTGAAATCGGGGAAACCACTGGGGGATTCCCCCTACATAAACTTTCGTCCACTCAAGCGCGATCGCCTCATTGCCACAATTCCCAAATATCAACTAGACTGCGAAATCAAATCCGAATCCCTTTTTTCCTTTGAGCGATCGACTGAAAAATCTTCATAGTACGATCGCTCAGTATTCACATCCCACAAATCGTGCTTTTCGCCGAGAATATTTCTCACAGCCAGCATCCCCGTCAGCATAGAATGGTCTTGATTGTTGTATCGGTGCATACCGTTTCGCCCGATCGTCTGCAAATTCTCAATTCCCTTCAAAAAACCTTCCAGAACCTGCAAATGTCCGCGATATTCGCCATCATAAACAGGATAAGCTTTTAGTTGCCGTATCACAACTCCATCTTCAACATCCGCAGTTTTTGCTAAGCCCAAACGAGCCAACTCGCGAGTTGCTAATTCCACAAGTTCCCCGTCCGACATTTCCCAAATCTCGTCGCCTACGCTACAGAAATATTCCATTCCTAAACAAGTTTTGCTGGCATCGGGAACTAATGCAGCGCTCCAATTCTTAAAGTTTTGAATTCGTCCAACTTTGACTGAGGGAGAGTGAATGTAAATCCAGTTGTCGGGAAACAAATCCTGGCGATCGACAATCAGCGAGACAATCAAAAAATCTCGATATTTGAGCGATCGCGCCGCGTGCAAAACCTCTGGTGGAGGCTGCGGCTCCATTCTTTCCACCAAGGCTGATATCGGCATACTCGTAATGAAATTATCCGCCGAAAATTGCACTAATTCTCCGTTTTTCTCAGCAGTAATACTTTTAATTTTGTTTCCTTCACGCTCCAAGCTAATGACTTTAGTATCGAGGTAAACTTTGCCCTCTTTACTTTCCACAGCTTCCGCGAACCTTTCCCACATCATCCCCGGCCCCAAAGCCGGATAATCAAACTCTTTGATTAATGTTTTAGTATCATTGCTACCAAACAAAGCATTAATAATTGCTGTTGTGAGCGACAATCCTTTAATCCGCTGCGCCGCCCAATCTGCTTGAATTTCCGAACAGGGAATGCCCCAAACTTTTTCAGTGTAAGTTTTGAAGAATGTTTTGTAGAGGCGTTCCCCAAAACGATTAATCACCCACTGCTCAAAAGTTTTTTCTTCAGGAAGTGGCCGAATTCTCACTTTCAGATAGCTCAACAAAATTAGCAGACTTTCAACTAGGCCCAAATTAAATAGAGTATTGAAGGCACTTATCGGATAATTAAAAAAACGACCTCGATAATAAATTCTTGACAACCGAGGCACTTTAATAAACTCATTTCCTAGTACCTCTTGCCACAACTGCTGCACGGCTTCAACTTTAGTATAAAAGCGGTGGCCACCAATGTCGAAACGATAGCCTTTGTAGGTTTCAGTGCGAGCTATTCCCCCAACTTTATCACCTTTTTCTAGTACCACAGGGATGATACCTTGCTTGACTAGCTCGTAAGCTGCGGTCAAACCGGCAGGCCCAGCACCGACGATCGCAACAGGATAATGTTTCACGCTTGCCTACCTCTAGTTTTTGATCTGACTATATAATTCTGTCATAACTTCTGAAATTAATAGATGCACCCGTGAATACCCTGAGAAATTCTCGATCGATTGAAACATTTTAATTCTTCAGTTGGCCTTGAGCGATTGAGCTGACACCGGCAAGCTAACTTTCGCGGCCCAAGGCTTTTTTTGGGATAACAGATGGCGAGCCGTGCCGATCGCAAAAGCCAGTCCGCTATAAAAGTAGTAAAGCCAGTGCCAAGGAATAGTTTTGATGGCGAATATGATACCATGCTTCCGGTGAAAAAAGCGGTAAAGCGAAGCATTCAAGGCAGTCAGCGGTATTGCCAATAAGCTAGCCAGCACCAGAGTTCCCGGCCACCAAAACGCCCCCAAAACTGCCAGCAGCACTGCATAAGTTAAAACTATGCTGACGCGGCTCGAAACTTGCAAATTGAGGTCATTGTTCAATTTGCGATCGCGCCAAATCAATTCTGTCCAAGGCAGTGCTCGGTAGAAAAAATCAGCTTTCAGTAACGAAATCGCTTCCCACCGCTTTAAGTGCTTCACCTGTAATGTTTTACACAGCCTAATTCTGTAACCGGCTTGTTTCAAACGGTAGCCCAGCTCAATATCTTCTATAGAAGGTCGGCGATAACTTTCATTAAAGCCACCCATCAGCAAAAAAATTTCCCGACGCATCAATCCACAAGCGCCCCAAAAAGTCGAAGCTTCTTCATTACCTGTTTGGTGTACGTAGTGGTGCATCAGATTTCTATACTGCGACAGAAAATCGGGATCTCCAGGAGCATCGTCGTAGGAACCAATCGCCGCAGCCAAGTACGGATTATTTTTGAAGACCGAAATCGCATATCCTACAGCTTCTGGACAAACAGCCACATCAGCATCCACGAAAAACAGAATATCTCCCTTCGCAGCCAGGGCACCCAAATTCCTGGCCCGCGCCGGGCCGCCGGATTCAGGAATTCTGATTAATTTAGCGCCAAATTCTTGAGCCAAACGCCAGGAACCGTCGCTGTCGCCATCTGCTACTACAATAATCTCGATCGGTCTCGGTACAGCTTCAGCCAGTTTTGACAAACAAGTACGGAAGTACGATCCCCCGTTGTGAACCGGGATAATGACGGATACAGTCGGATCGGCGGTAGAAATCATCACCTAAATCGTTTAAATTTCCTGCGAAAAAATACTTGGATTTTTGAGATTTTACAGATGCTAATTTACCAAGAGTAAAATCAGCTCTACTTTTCTGTTTATAACCCGATCTTTGTTTTTATTCAACTAGATTTTTGGGCTGACGTTTTTGACTGCATTTTTCTCTTGCTATACCAGTATCCTAGGCCAGATCTTGCTGAGAATGGAAGTATCAATACAACAGCTTTACACAATCTTTAAAAATACCATTGTTTTTGTAAACCTGATAAAAATACTCACCAGCATTTTTGGTTGACAGTCTTGCACCAAACAAAAATTTTCGATTGTCACTACATTCAGTATAAAAGATTACAAGTAGCATCTAAGTAGCTACCGTTGCTGTCAGGACTAGCCCCCACAGCTTTTGTACAGGCTCCATCGGGAAAGTGACTTTGACACCAAGTTTCTTTGCCGACTCTCCCTAGCACACTTTGTGATTTTTAGCAACAATTTTAAGATATATATTTGTAAATAGCAGAGGGTGTGCGATCGAGCTTTAGTTATTTGCTAACATTTTGCTAACATAGCGTTAGCTGAATTCCCTCGCATCCGAACTTTCAAGCCCAATTTTTAGGAAACAAGTTGCGTCCATGAACATCACCAAAAACCATTATACCAGCCTTTAGTTTCAGTCATCATACCTGCTTACAACAAGGAAGTTCAAGAAAATGTGCAGAAATATCTCGGTGCAATTAGTTGTCAAATTACCCAAGATGCTGCGTCAGCATTGCAACAAGCAGATGCGGTCAAACTGGGCGAATTCATGCAAGTTGCACAAAGGGAATTTGACAGGTATTTAATCCCCGCTTGTCCTTCGCAATTAACGGCTCCTGTTTTGCATAAACTCCTGAATTATCAACCAATTCAGCCTTATGTTTTGGGTGGCAAGGGTGTAGGTTCTCAAGGAGATGGCACTGCTCAGTTTATCGTAAAAGATGAGGATAGTCAACAGCAAGTTATTGATATTATAGAGAGGGATTTTCCCCAGATGGAATGTGTAAAAATGACAATAGGTTCTGCTTACAGAGTCCGCAAAGCAGTAATTCCAGCCGCTGGTTTCGGCACTCGGATGTTTCCGGCGACTAAGGCAGTTAAGAAAGAACTATTTCCAATTATCGATCGAGACGGCCGCGCTAAACCGATTATTTTGGCGATTGTTGAAGAAGCTTTGAGTGCGGGAATCGAAGAAGTGGGGATAGTTGTCCAAAAGGGCGATCGTACATTTTTTGAAGATTTCTTTAAAACTCCCCCGTCTCCCGAACTTTTCCAAAAACTCTCTGTGACAAATCAAGAATATAGCACATATTTACAAGATTTAGGTCAGAAAGTTACAATTCTTACTCAAGATATTCAGGAAGGATTCGGACACGCGGTATTCTGTGCTCAAGAATGGACGAATAACGAGCCATTTCTCCTGCTTTTGGGCGACCACATTTACTCGTCTGAAACTAACAGTTCTTGTGCGCGCCAGCTATTGGATATTTACTCGCAAGTCCAGCAAAGTGTCATCGGTTTGAGAGTAACACCATCCGATGTCATTCATCACTACGGTTGTGCGGCGGGTGTTTGGCAGCAACAAGATGCTATTTTATCTGTTACCCAACTTTATGAAAAGCCGAATATCGAGTATGCGCGGCAGCATTTAAGCGTAGAAGGCATGGCAGAGGATCTATTTTTATCATTTTTGGGGATGTACGTCCTTGGGCCTAAAATATTTGATTATTTGGCAGAAAATATTAATTGCAATTTTCGAGAAAGAGGCGAATTTCAGTTGACATCCTGTTTGGACAAGTTGCGGCAGTCTGAGGGAATGACGGGTTATGTGGTGCAAGGGCGGTGTTTCGATACGGGATTACCGGAGGTTTATCGACAAACCCTGATTGATTTTGCTTTGTATGGCAGAAGCCAAGAGTCAGCATTGATACTCCCCAGCCCTAAAGGGACGGGGATTCTTGAAGAGTCCAAATACGAACTTTCAAAGGCGAAATCAATGCGCCTCTACTGACTCCTTCCAGACATAGCCTTAAAGTTGTCGCTACTTTTCTTAAAATATTTGCAGCACCGTTACAGTCTGCATTAATTTTGATTCCATCTTTTGAGCGATACAAACCGCGCTTTATACGCTTTCCAGATTCTTTCCACCCTTCGGGTTTTTCACCGAATTTAGGTAGCACATCAGAATCTAGGAAACTTGCCTTACTGGTATAACTCTCCTCTGTTTCAACGAACTGAATCCCATATTGTTCACAAAGTTGAGAGATTCTATCCTTTAAGAAGGCGGTAGGAATTTGGACAAAACCTTGGTTTGTTTTACTCCCAAGATTGATTGATTGTTTCATTCCTTTGTTCCAACCAAATACGACAGTGCCTATTAGGTTTTGCAGGCAGTGATTCAATACTAATCTAGCTGCTTTGTTCACGGCATCCCTAACTTGCCTATTTCGTTTCTCCGTAATCCTAGCCAATCGTTTAGACCAAAAGCCTTGAGGTCGATACTCTTTGATTGTTGCAACTCGTTTGTTATACCACTGGTTTAATGATTTGAGATGCTTGCCATCTACGATCAAGCTGGTTCCCACATTGGAAACACAGGTTAGCCAATTATTCAATCCTGGATCGATTCCTAGCGCTTTACTGGCATCTAGCTCAACTGCTACCGACAGAATCTTGTAGACAAATTCAGCGTAGAATTGCCCATTCCTTGGTAAGATGCGAATTTCTCGGATTTTGCCGTAGTCTAAATTTGACGGCATTGGCAAATAGAATTCACTAACTCCAAACCATAGTTTAACCTTACTTCCTAGTGGAAACCTTAATTGCCCGTTCTTTAACTTTACGTCCGCCTTGGGAAACGTAACCAGCTTCAGGCTATTTTTGCGGTATCCAGGTAGTTTAGGGCGTTGCGTTACTGTGCCATTTTTAATACCTTTGAGTAGTCCAACATAGGATTGGAATGACTCTGCGACACTCGTTAAAGTCTGTTGAGCTACGTGAGAGTATAAGGCTTTGAAGTGGAGATTGTCTTTCATCAGCCTGTGCAAAGTGGCTTTACTTGGAAATTTTCCAGTCTTGAAATACAATTGCCGAGAGTAGTAGATTCCACAATTAGCTAACTTATTTGATTCTTCACAGACAAACTCTAGGATACTTTTTAAAGCTCGATCTTGGCTGATGAGATTCTGCTGGCATCCATAACTAGACATTTTTTTGATTTTCAATATACTGCTTAACTACTGAAATAGGCGCACCGCCGACAGTAGAAATAAAGTAGCTGTTAGTCCACAGCGTTGGCAATCGACTTTTTAGCCAAGGAAATTCTTGGCGGAGATATCGAGATGAGCGTCCTTTCATGTACCGAATGAGTTTGGCAATCCCAAATTGAGGATCGCATTCGACTAAAAGGTGAACATGATCTGGCATCACTTCCATTTCAATCAATTCGCCTTTAAACTCAGTTACAACCTCTGACAATATTTCCTTCAGGCGAATATCAACTCCTTCAATCAAAACCTTGCGACGATACTTGGGACACCACACGATATGGTATTTACAAGAGTACGTGATATTTTTATTGGACTTGTATTTGATATCCATATCACAGTTATACAGCACAAGGTTATATACTGCAATGGTTATGTATTAAGTTTTTTAAATATTCAAGGCGGTTGAAACCGCTACCGACTTATCCCCATGTCTAAAGCCAGGGGCTTGCGTCTCGTTTTTTGGTCAGGAGTCAGGATTCGGATGCTTAACTATATAACGGTGGAAGCAATTGCCCAATTCCCGATTCCCAATT
>DPLL01000326.1 GCA_003542015.1 Microcoleaceae cyanobacterium UBA9251
AAAGTCACCCCCTACTCACACCCTACTCCCTTATTAAGGGGGATTTGGGGGGAGCGAAATATATGCAACGACCTATTAAATTGGTATAAGTCCTGTTAGAATGAATCCTATCAATTTCAGTTGGATCGGAATTATTTAACCGCAGAGAACGCAGAGAACACAGAGGAAGATCAGAGAGAGATGAATAATTATGATGCTAAAATGAGGCTAACGCGCGATCGAGTAATACCTCAACTTGGGCGCGATTTACTCCCGGAAACCATTCGAGAAACTGGTCAATCGAGGCCCCATCTTTAAGATTCTCGAAAAAGGTGGCAACAGGTACGCGCGTTCCCCGAAACACCCATGCACCGCTTACCTTGCTTGGATGGCGTTCAATGACTTCAAACAGGTCTATAGTCTGCATGACTTTCGTCGCTTGTCGCGGATGAAGTAAAACAACTAAGATCTAATTAATCTTAGCATAAATCAACGGTGATTTAGGATTTGTACATGAAAAAGAGGCGGTCATGCTAAAAGAAATAGAAATCCAAAATTTTAGATGTTTTGAGCAAATCAAAATTTATGGGTTTGAAAGAGTCAATTTAATCGGCGGCAAAAACAATGCTGGCAAAACAGCCTTGCTAGAAGCACTTTTTCTCAATTTTGCTCCAGAAGCTAGCAGTCTAGGAATGTTAAGAGAGCTTAGAAGAGAGCCAGATAAAGCCATAGAAGCTATGCCAGATAGAGCCTGGGATAACTTATTTTATGAAGTAAAAAAAGATAGATTTATTGTAATTATTGGAAAAGACGACAACAATAACACGGATCGAGTACAAATTCAGCTAGAGACCAATTCGGTTAGATATAAGATAATTTTTGAGTTCATTAGAAACGAAGACCAATCTACTTGGTCATCAACAAAGCTTCATCCCGGAGGTTTAATGAATTATCGCATTTCTATTGACGAAGTACCAATCATTCCCTCGTTTATCAGGATTTCGGGAAAAAAACTCACAGAAGCATACGATAACGCGCGTTTGGATGACAAAGATAGCGAAGTTTTGAAAGCTTTTCAAATTCTCGATCCTACAATCGAATCTGTAGAGAGTTTTTCAATTGGCGAACCCACGCTATACTTAAGAAGAAAGGGCGAAAAGCGTTTGCCTTTATCATTGTTTGGAGATGCCATTAACAGAGTTGCAGAAATAATCCTTAAACTGGTAAACAGCGAACACAAAATACTGCTAATTGATGAGATAGAAAATGGCATACACTATAAAAACCAGCGGGAGTTTTGGAGAGTCTTATTTCGGTTGGCGGTTGAACTGGATACCCAGATTTTTGCGACAACGCACAGTTTAGAGATGCTTCAAGCATTTGCTGATGTAGGTTTGAAACCGGATCAGGAATGCAGCAGCGCCTATTTTGAACTAGCAAAGAAACCGAAAACCAATCAAATAATCGGCATCAGACGCGATTTGGAAACTCTTAGTTATGCCATTGAACATCAGAAAGGAGTGAGAGGTGAGTAATATTGTCATAGTAGAAAGTAAAAATGATGCAATCTTTATGAAGGCAATGGTTAAAAAACTCAACTGCGATATCCAGGTAGAAACACCTATTTATATACATGATTATGAATGTCTGGAAGGCTTGAGTGAAACAAAGTTAATCACTACGTTAAAAGCTTTAAAAGCTGACCTACAAAAAAAAGATATCGAAAAGATTGGAATTATTATCGATATTGATACTTGTTCAGAGCAAGAACGGCTAAAATTCGTAGATAAATGTATAAAACAAGTGTTTGAAGCTGAAAGCTTGTCAAGCACTAAACAATTTATCGATATTTGTACAACAGATCATGGAACAAATGCAAAATTGGCTTGTTACTTTACAAATGTTGGAGGTAAAGGCGAACTGGAAACATTGTTAAAGGCAATAAAGGCGAGAGATTCGACCTATGCTGATTGTTTGGATAGTTGGAAGACTTGCCTAGAAAGCCAGGGAAAGCAAATCAACCAGAAAGAGTTTGATAAATTCTGGATTAGCAACTATATTAGATTTGATACTTGCTTAAATAAGGAACAGAAACAAGCTGGAAGGAAATGCAGTATGTCTGAGTTTGATTATGTTATGGAACATAAAAAAGATATTTGGGATTGGGATAATCCTGCTCTTGATGATTTGAAGGAGTTTTTTAAACTCTTTTGTTAACCTAGTTAAAACGGGACTTACGCACTCTCGAAGTTTTTGCCAGGATTTGAGATTCTTCGCTTCGCTCAGAATGACAGAAGTACGCTGCAATGCGTAAGTCCTGTAAAATTCACATATAATTAACCTATGAGCTTAAAAATCTACTTTCTACGCCACGGAGAAACAGTTTACAGCAAAACAGGCTGTTTCTGCGGCGACCTCGACCCAGAATTAACGCCAGAAGGTGCTAAAATGGCAGAACAATTTGCCGCAACTTACGCAAAATTGCCTTGGAATGCTGTTTATCTCAGTCCGATGAAACGCACAATTGCTACTGCAAAACCTTTGTGTGATACTCTGGGAATTGAAATGCAGCTTCGCGACGGACTCAAGGAAATTAAGTACGGGAACTGGGAAGGCAAAACACTAGAATCAGTCCAACAAGAATACCCTGAAGATTATATTAACTGGCTGACTGAACCTGCTTGGAATGCACCTAATGGTGGCGAAACTTCTGTGCAAATTGCTAGTAGATCTTCCCTAGTTATTGCAGAAATTGAGGACAAGTATAAGAGCGGAAATGTCCTGGTTGTCTCGCACAAAGCTACAATTCGGATTATTTTATGTAGTCTGTTGGGGATTGATTTGGGACGTTATCGCGATCGCATTAGTGCCTTAGCAGCTTCTGTCAGTATTGTCAAGTTTGATGTTCGCGGCCCGCTGCTGGAGGTTTTGGGCGATCGATCGTACATGGATGAAACCCTCCGCAATTTACCCGGCACCTGAAATTGCCGGTAAGGTGCGGGGGCGCACCCTAGATTCTAAATCGCACCCAAGTAAGACAATCCTAAAATCGTACCTGCTCCCAGAATATGACCAAAGGCAGTGGTTCCCAAGACTGCACCCACGCCAAAACCGCCGAACAGATTCGATGAAGGCATGGCCGGCCCTGTGCTAGGATTCTGGATGGTGAATTTGCCGAAAGCAATAGCTAAAATATTGCAAACAATCATAATCACAGCAATGGTGGGGCTCCATTCTACTGTTCTGGGGGCAACGGCAAGTAAAATTGGTGTAAACATCGATCGGCTCCTGAAAATTTACTAAATGAAAATCTGAACAGAAGATATATCAAAAAAATGCAACTGTTAGCTACACATTGCATTAATAGTTAACATTTTGACATTTTTCTTAATATATTTGGCTGGATATCAGGTTTTTTTAGTCCGCGCTTGAGTGGACTTCGTTTGTATAGTAGCGATTTCCATCGCCGAATGCTCAATCGCCGATCGCTCTACAAACAATTTTTGGATAATTTAAACCTTTACCTGAGTTGATTTAGCGATGAAAATATTGGTGTTAAATGCGGGTTCTAGCACTCTAAAGAGCTGTCTTTACGAGTTAAACGATGTCCTGTCCGATCGCCCGCCGCAACCCCTCTGGTCAGCTCAAATAGACTGGACTCACCAGCAGGGTATAGCAGAGTTGAAAGTCAAAACAGCTACAGGCGATCGGCTTGAGGAAGAATTTACATCGGAGTCTCGCACAGATGCTATTTCTCGAATGCTGGAGACTCTTTGGAAGGGAAAAACTCAAACCATTAATGATTTAACTGAGATTGATATTGTCGGCCACCGCGTCGTACACGGCGGGCAAGAATATCAGCAAAGTACGTTGATTTCGCCGGATGTTAAAGAGGCGATCGCCCGTTTATCTGTTTTCGCCCCCGTACACAATCCCGTCAACCTCGAAGGCATCGAGGCGATGGAGAATATCCTCCCAAATGTGCCGCAAATAGCAGTATTTGATACAGCTTTTCACGCACAATTAGCGCCCGCCGCTTTTGTTTATCCCGGCCCCTACGAATGGCTCGAAAATGGGATTCGCCGCTACGGTTTTCACGGGATTAGCCATCAATATTGCGCGCGTCAGGCCGCCGATATTCTGGGTCGAGATTTGTCAGATTTGCGGTTGATTAGCTGTCATTTGGGCAACGGGTGTTCTTTGGCGGCTATTCGCGACGGTGTGAGTGTTGATACCACGATGGGATTTACGCCTTTGGAAGGTTTGATGATGGGAAGTCGATCGGGTTCGATCGATCCAGGCATTCTCATTCATCTGTTAAAACAATCCGATTTTACTGCTGAGAAACTTGATGATCTTCTCAATCGAAATTCTGGTTTGAAAGGGATTTCTGGGGTGTCTAGCGATATGCGGCAGCTTGTTCAGGCTATTACCCAAGGTAATCAGAGAGCTCAACTTGCTTTGGATATTTACATTCACCGTTTGCGCGCCGGTATCGGTGCGATGCTTGCGAGTTTGGGAGGGTTGGATGCTTTGATTTTTACGGCGGGAGTTGGGGAAAATTCGCCTGTTGTGCGGGCTGCTGCTTGCGAAGCTTTTGGATTTATGGGTTTACAATTGGATGGGGAGAAGAATCAACAGTCACCGGTTGATCGAGATATTGCGGCGGTTGATTCGGCGGTGAGGGTTTTGGTGATTCACACCCAGGAAGATTGGGAAATCGCGCGGGAATGCTGGAAAATCGCGTTATGTTCCGGTTAAGCGATCGCTCTTTTAGGCTACTTGAAAATGAGCGATCGCTTTGAGGGTTGGTAATAGATAGAAAAGGGCGATCGAGACTTGGATCTCAACATCGCGATCGAGGATTTCATTCTTCAGTTGACACTCATGTAGACTGACAGCGTTCCCAATAAATTTTAGCAACGCGATCGCCCTGATTCTGATGCCAACACTCTGCAAACAGCCGCCCCGCCTCAGCAAACTTCCCTTCGGAGTAAATCGCCAAAGCTTCCGCAAACAATTGCAGCGTGGCTAACTTTCCCTCTTTGATTTCTGGGCGATCGCAATCAAACACCTCATAAACCGTCACCGCTTCGGATTTTCCCTTGACTTTTACCGTGTCGAGGCTGCGGATTGCGTATTTAGATGGATTTTCTAACCGCAAGAAAGTTTCCTGGGTGATTAACAGCGACACCCCATAATTTTTGGTCAAACTTTCCACGCGAGAAGCTAAATTAACTGCATCGCTGATGACTGTCCCGTCCATGCGATTTGGTCCGCCCACCGTTCCCAGCATCAAAGAACCCGTATTAATCCCAATTCCAATCTGAATCGGGGCATAACCAGATTGCTGTACGCGATTTTGATTGTATTCAAAAAGACGATTGAGCATGGCAATTCCCGCGTTTACGGCATTATTCGCATCGCCGCTAAACAGCGCCATAATCGCATCGCCAATATATTTATCAATAAACCCATTATTTTGATTAATGACGGGTTCCATGCGACTGAGATAGGAATTGATAAATCTGAAATTATCCTCCGGCGTCATACTTTCTGAAAGCGTGGTGAAGTCGCGAATATCGGAAAACAACACCGACATTTCCAACTGCACTTGATCGCCCAATTCCACATCAATGATGCTTGATTTATCTAAAAATTTGAGGAATTGACTGGGGACGAAACGCTCGTAAGCTTTATTGAGTTGAGCCAGCCTCTTCTCACTTTCGCGTACTTCTGTATAAAGCTTAGAATTTTGAATCGAAATAGCCGCCTGTCCAGATAATACTTTTAATAGTTCCACTCTTTCTGGCGTAAAAGCTCCTGCTGTCAGATTGTTTTCTAGGTAAACAATACTGACAATTTGAGATTGATTAATCAGCGGTACGCATAAGATTGATTTTGGCTGATGCTTTTGGATGTAAGAGTCATTGATAAATTGCCCCTCTCGCACAGCATCATCTAGTACCACACTTTCTTGAGTGCGAGCCACATAATTCACAATCGCAGAGGAAAGTTCTTGACAATCTTCAACTAGAATTGACTGCAACACGGTAACGCTCGCGCCATCAGTTGTCCCTTCAGCTTCAATTAACAGTTGTTCCTGGCTTGACAAAATCAGATAGCCCCTTTGCGCCCCTGCATTTTCAATCACAATTTTCATCAAGCTAGACAGTAGTTTATCCAGCAATATTTCGCCGGAAATCGCCTGAGAAGCTTTCATGACTGCGGTGATATCTACGTGATTACCCGAACCAGTGGTCGTCAATGATGCAGTAGTTTTAGTGTTTTTAGTTCCGGCTTGAATTGCCTTCAATAACTGGGGATATCGCGTTTCTAAATCCTTTACCTTAGCAGTTGCTCCCCATTGGACATAACAATAATAGGCATCAATCATATAGATTTGGGCAAATTTTTCTTGCCCCCATTCTAGATAGAAATTAGCTGCTAGTTCATTGGCTAGGGCTTCTTCGTTGAGGAATTGATTTTCTTTTGCTCCCGAAATGGCGCGATCGTACATTTCAATCGCCTCCGCTTTATTACCTAACACCCGTTGCCGTTCTGCCTCAACTAAATACCATTTATGCAGATAATTCATGGGAGCATTTTTCGCCCAATGCTGCAAAGTGGTTTGATGAGTTTCCACCTCAGCAAGAATTTCAGCTTGCTGGGTTTCTGACTGTGTGGGGAAAAGTGCCAAGTTCGTCAGGGCGGCATAGAAATGGAAAATGGGAACAAATAACATTCCCGATACTGCCATTAAATACTGCTTGGCTTGGGCAAGGTAGTCAAGAGCAGCCGTGTAATTAGCAAAGGAGTAAGCAAGCAACAGTTTGTAGATGTAGGCAATGGCGATCGCCGTGAATTCATTATCCTGATGGTGTTTAGGGATCATCACCGTTTCATCGTAGGCAGAGCCGATTAAACAATCCGGCAGAATACGGGTTTCCCTCAAGTTCTGCAGCGTCTGCCGTGTCATATCCAAATAAGTCTGGGGAGAATATTGCTTTACCTGCGCCAAAGCAGCGCTGTAACTTACTATTTCGGTTTCCCAAGTGTCTAGTTCTACCCCACCCAAGAAATGAGCATAAAAGTAATTGTTTATGCTAGAGCCAGCGTATAAAAAATCGCCAGTTTCCATGCCAGCCGTATAGCCATTTTTCAGTATCAGTATCGTTGCCCTTAAAGATTCTTGGTGATGCTGAATAAAAGCCCCAAACAAAACCACAATTACAGGCTTGAATTCCCGCGCATTGAACCGATCCAGCAATGAGAGTGCCAATTGCCCAAAGGCATAGCCTGTTTCTACCTCTCCCAAAAAACCACACAATGCCATCCCATGAATTGCATACCCCACGCTTGATGCGGGTGCATTCCCAAAGGAGAGCGATAAACTCACCATCGTCGAGCTAAGCAGGGGCAGCAAACCGGGCATTCCCATGAAAATCGATGCAGGTAACATTCCTAAAAGTTGCATGGTTGCCTGACTCTGGAGATTGTTCATCACTGGTAGATCGACCAATTCCTCAATTCTTCGGCTCTGAAGTTGGCCCGCAAGAGTTTGTAGCGCTTTGCCAATCAAGGCTTCGTTGGGTTCAGTGGGGAGTTCAACCCCCAGTTGCAAGAGTGCATCTCTGCCCACTGCGATCGCCTCCAACAGCTTGCCCTGGGCTGTCTGGGCGGCAATTAAAATTTCGTAAATTTTAACTTTGTCTAAAATCGTCTGAGCTTCTTGCAACACCTGTGCTGCCATCTGTTCCATGCCTTCAAGGTCAGCATTCAAATAGGCGGCTTCGGCAGCCGCAATATAGAGATTCAGGGTCAACTCATACTGACTTTGCCAGCAGTTGGCCCTCAGTAGCTCAATCCCTGTTTGCAGATAGATATTTGCCGCAGCGTAGGCGGTAGAACTTCTGGCTTTACCTCCGGCTTCTAAGTTAAGTTGGGCTAAGGCTTCTTGTTCGCTTAATTGATTGATTAACTCAATTCCTTGATTCAAATGCCCCACAATATCAAAGAGTTTTTCTTCTCTTTCAATATCCGAGAAATTTTGTAGGAGTAACTGTCCAATTTTGAGATGAGTGGCTTGTTTTTGGTTTTCGGGTATTAGGGAATAAGCCGCTTGCTGGACGCGATCGTGCAGGAACTTATAAATTGGATTAGCCACCGACCCAGGAGGCGATTGAGCATCTGCTTGAATGAAGTTATAGCCTTCTGAAATCACTAAAATGAGTCCTTCTTGCAAGGCATTCCAGAGTGCTGATGCCGTTTGTTCGGGTAGTTCTTCGTTGACTATTGCCAATGTCTCTAAATCAAATTGCGCCCCAATGCAAGCCGCCAACTTGAGAACATCCTGAGTTTCTTTGGGCAACTTCTGCAATTGCCCCGCCATAAACTCCACCACATCCGAGGCGTGGGTAAGTCTAGCTTGGGCAATATCGCACTGCCACCCCCCTTTACTTCCCCCCTTACTAAGGGGGGACTGAGGGGGGTCAAAGCTAATTTGACCATCTTCATGCAACGCCTTGAGGAATTGAGTCGAGAAAAAGGGATTACCTTTGGTTTTTTGATAAACCAACTCTGTCAAAGGCTGAGCTAAGGATAAATTGCAAATCAGCGTATCTGCCACCAACTGATTCAGATCTGCTAAACTCAATGGTTGTAAGATAATAGTATGCACCACAGCCCCAGACTTAATAATCTCATTTACCGTCAACATAAACGGATGAGTAGGCGATACTTCATTATCCCGATAAGCACCCAAAACTAACAGATGCCCCCTATCCTCCATTAACAGTTGTAGCAACTTCAAAGATGCCGAATCTGCCCACTGCAAATCATCCAAAAACATCACTAAGGGATGTTCGGCGGTAGTAAATACTTGCACAAATTTCTGCATCAGCAAATTGAAGCGATTTTGGGCAGCAGTACCCGATAATTCTATTGCTGGATGTTGAGCGCCAAGGATGCGTTCTAATTCAGGAATCACCTCAATTAAGACTTGCCCACTCTCGCCTACTGCGGTGAGAATCTTGGTTTTCCATATTTGTAATTTGGCATCGGATTCTGATAATAATTGCCCCATCAAATCTCGAAATGCTTGTACAAATGCACTGAAGGGAATATTGCGCTGAAATTGGTCGTATTTGCCTTTAATAAAATAGCCCTGTTGTCTGGCGATCGGCTTATGAACTTCGTTTACTAATGCGGTTTTACCAATCCCAGAGAAGCCAGCGACTAGCATCAGTTCACTGCCGGATAAATTCGCTTCCTCCCCTAGGGCGGGCACGCACCATCCACCGCCCCTACTCAGGGGGGAGTCGGATGAAGCCCCCCTTAATAAGGGGGGTTGGGGGGATCGTCCTGATGCAATTCGTTCAAAGGCTGCTAAGAGATTAGAAACTTCATTTTCCCTGCCGTAGAGCTTTTCTGGGATCGAGAAACGGTCTGTAATATCCCGCTTTCCCAAGGCAAACTTTTCAATGTTACCCGTTGCTTGTAATTGAACGAGACAATTTTCTAGATCGTGCTTCAATCCTAATGCTGTTTGATAGCGGTTTTCCGCATTCTTCGCCATCAATTTAATAACTATTTGGGAGATAATCAGAGGAATATTTGGCTCGATTTCCTGCGGGGTAACTGGCTGTCTGGCAATGTGGCAGTGAACCAACTCTAAAGCATCTTCTGTTTCAAAAGGCAGTTTTCCTGTCAGCAATTCGTAAAATGTGACACCAAGCGAGTAAAAATCAGCCCGGTAATCGAGAGTACGATTCATTCTCCCGGTTTGTTCTGGTGAGATGTAAGCGAGGGTTCCTTCCAGAATGCCGGGGTTTTTCAGAGTCGGTGTTTCTCTGCTTAGCTGAGTGGAAATGCCAAAGTCAATAATTTTTAATTCTTCCGTTTCCGGGTTGTAAACAATATTTGAGGGGTTAATATCTTTATGAATAATGTTAGCGACGTGAATTTGCCCTAAAGTTTCAGTGGTGGCGATCGCAATTTGCAGAAACTCCTTTAGGCTAAACTTGCGCTGCTGCATCAATATTTTCAAGGATTCGCCGCCAAAGTCCTCCAGAAACATCACGAGGGTATTTTGGTATTTTTGCAAGTCATAAACTTGCACGACTCCCGCCTCTTTCAGAGCTCTGGTGATGCGGTATTCGGTGCGGTAGCGCACCAATTCTTGAGGTGTGGGGTAACTGTCTTTGAGAAGTTTAAGGATAATCGGCTGGTTATCTGCTTCCCGAACAGCCCGGTAAATTAGAGAGTTGACACTTTCGTAAAGAAGCGTCTGAACGGCAACGCCTGGAATGGAGAGCATATTTATGTTTTGGTAAAAATTAACAAGAAGTCAGAATGCACCAGCTTTGTGTCAAAAATAGCGCGTTAGAAGGGAAAAAATAGGGTTTTTTAACTAATGTTTAGTTGTTCGGCAAATCGTGGCTTTCAATCCCTCGTTTCTGTCGGCTTTACTAACCACTTCGCTGCCGAAAAAACCGCAAATTCAAGTGCTGCCACCCGCTGCTCGCAAAAGAGAAAATGGGAAAAAGCACACCGCCAATCATCAAACCCCCCTCGGAAAATTGCCACTGAACTAATAGAAGAAGAGGAATGTCGATCTAGCCTTTCTCAGGTTTCTGGAGGTGCTCATGGGCATAGGGCATAGGCCTCCGTGGGCATAGGGCATAGATGTTTCCTTTTCAGAGAAGTGAATTGCTAATTGCCTCCTGTACCTCACTTCATTCATAAAACCGCTATATCTCTTCACCAAGGACTACCAATCATCACAAAAGCCGACCAATAATAAGGATGCACAAACTTTATATCCGCAAACTTTTGCAGCGACTCCGGTAACTCTACCCCTGCACCCCGACTCGTACCCCGCAATCTGCCACCCTCCAAACGCACTTGTCCCCGCAACATGGCAATTTGCGCTTGTCGCAAAGCCGCCGCCTTAATTGGCGCTGTTCTCAATTGGTGGTAAAATTCGCTCATCAACCCCAAAGTACCTTCATCAGAAACGTACCACAAACTCGCCACAGCCGTTTGTACGCCCGATTGCACCGCTAATCCCCCAAAACCCAACTCCGCTTTCTCATCTCCTACCGCAGTGCGGCAAGCGCTCAATACTAACAAATTAACCTGCGGGTTGTTCAATCTCAAATCCCGCAATTGATTTAGTTGCAGCCGGCTATTCCAGAATTGAATAAAAGAATTCTTTGCTGCCCCCGACCGAAATTCGCCGTGAGTAGCTAAGTGAATAATCCCAAAAGGCCGACTTTCACGCTGCCGCCTCAAATTCTCCAAAGTAAAACCATCATTCAAAAAACTAATTCCCGGCCAATCTCGCGCAATAGATGCGATTTCAGCAGGCACCGCCGGCAAAGGTGCCAATTCAGAAAATTGCGACGCACCCATTGCTAAAACTTGAACGTTCCTGACATCTATGTAGCGAGTATCGGTTAAAGTGACACTGGGCATGAGATTGACACTGTAATTTTCAATCAAAAATTGCTTTCCGTCGTGCAAAGCAGCAAAGGGAAAACCTCGCAAACCTGCATCCGCAATGAAGGAGATTGTATCAATTTTTCGCTCTTTNNAACGACAGCACCGGAAGCTGTGATCAAAACTAAGTCTAATTTTTCGGGGCGCGCAAACAGATAAATTATGCTGGGTTTGGTGCTTGTTTCTGCGGAAATGCCTGCTAACTTTGTTTGGATTTGCTCTTGAGATATCAATCCCTCGCTGAAGTTTCTACCGAAATATTCACTGAATTCTCCGCTCAAAGATTTGTCTAGCAGAGATAAAGCTTCGGATATTTTGCCTCCGTCAAAGTTTCTGCCGATGTTGGTGCGAAATGTTGAATTAAAGACTGAATCTCTGGCATTTGAACCGATCATATTTCTGATGACTCTGGGAGACTGAATTCTTTCTTTGGGAATCCTTTCTGGGGTTTTTCCTAGATCTCTCGATATCCTGTTTTGGTTTTGAAGCTGTTCTGGTGTCAACGGTTGGTTGGGTGAGGGGAAAAGCGGTCCCACTCTATTTAATGGTTGTATATTAATTAATGATGTTGGCGCAGTTGGTAAATTGGGAATATTTGGCAAATTGGAATTATCTAAAAAAGTTGGATTATTTGGCAAAGTTGGATTATTTGGCGTTAGTTGGTTAGTCGTAACGATCGCACTATTACCTTGAGTATAGGAATTTATGAAAGATTGCCCCTGAGTAATAATACCCTGAGCATCGCTGGCGATCGCACCTTTAGTTCCGTTAACTGTCGCATTTCCCACCGCAAAAGGTATCGGCGGATTCACATCGCCGCCGCCGTGGCGAATAGTAATCAAACCGGGCTGATTTCCGCCAAAAGTCGAGATGCTAACTGGAGTGCCGTTTTGGTTGAAAACATCAGTTACTCGAAGTAAACCGGGAGTTTCTATATTAACGTTACCGCCCGGAGCATTTATGGATGCAATGCCGATCTCATTTTGAGCCTTAATAGTGACTGTCGGAATGCGATCGACTCCAACAGGATTGACATTTATTCGCCCAATTTTGATGGCGTTTCCCGCTAAAATTCCGACAGTTTCGGAAGCACTTATATTGCCACTGATGACAGTTCCCCTGCTGCTATTAACCTCAACTGCAACTCCTAGCAAATTCCCTGAATTTACATTGCCAGAAGCGGTTAAATTGACATTTCCTGTTGCATTAATGTTGGCAATTTCCAGAGTCCCCTTAGTGCTGACATTCACTCCCACCCCCTGCAAATTTCCGGCAATAACAGTCGGAGCTATTAAATTGATATTGCCAGTTGCGGCGGTATTGGCAGTTTGAATTGTGCCAAAGATGCTATTGACATTAACTCCTAATCCCTGCAAATTTCCAGTATTTACATTGCCATAAGCTCTTAAATTAAGATTGCCAGTCGCGGCGGTATTTGCAGTTTGAATTGTGCCAAAATAGCTAGTGACATCAACTCCTAATCCCTGCAAATTTCCAGTATTTATATTGCCAGAAGCTCTTAAATTAATATTGCCAATTGATGTAGTATTGCCGATCGCAATATTTCCCCCATCACTATTGACATCAACTGTCGCCGCCTGCAAATTCCCGATGTTTAAGTCGCTGGATGCTTTCAAAGCAATGCTGGCGGCGGGAGCATTGATGGATGTCACAGAAATATTAGTTTGGGCATCCATATTGACTGTCGGAGTTCGATTTACCCCAACAGGATTAACAGTTACAGCCCCTGTGTTAATTAGCTGTCTGGCTAAAATCCTGACATCTCCGGTAGTAGCGATCGCCCCCGTGCTCACACTCCCCGTATTGCTGCTAGCATTAACAGTTGTAGCCTTGAGAGTACCTACCGTTAAGTCCCTAGAAGCTGTCAAACTGATATTTTCAGTTGCTGTAATATCAACTGGTGAAGTATTAGGGACTATAAAATTAGGATCGCTCAAAACTCCCAGAGCCCCGGAGTTACTAGCAATATCAACTTTAGTTCCCTGCAAATTCCCAAAATTCACATTGTTAAAAGCTCTGA
>DPLL01000399.1 GCA_003542015.1 Microcoleaceae cyanobacterium UBA9251
CTGCGACTGAAGTCGCTCGTGCCACTTCCCTAGGAAGGGCTAAAGCCACTGAGTTTCCCGCATCCCGTATTAATTTTTATGATTTTTAGACTCTCAAACTACTAAGCTCTTGACTTGGATGTTTTGAAATGTCCTACGCTTATAGGATAGAAGGAAATGTTCTCTATCTCAACTACAAAAGCTCTCTGATCTCCCTCTGCGTTCTCTGTGGCCTCTGTGGTTAAATCACCTGACGATACAACCGGAAACGATATCATCCATCTAATCTGAGGCTCAGGAAACAGCTTGAGATTCCTCATAAGTAGGAAAGTCAACATAACCTTCAGGCCCAAAAGAATACCAAGCGCCCATTTCAGCAGGCGGATTCAGAGGCCAGCCATTAGTGAAACGCTCTACCAAATCGGGATTGCCGATCAAATCTCGACCAAAGGCTATCAAGTCGGCAACTCCCCTGCTAATGGCGGTTTCGGCCAGTTCTTGGGTATATCCGCAGTTGCCGATTAGGGTACCTGCAAATACCTCACGAAACTCTGCTAACATCATCGGCGTTCCGAATTCATGAAAACCCAAAGCTAAACCATCCACCAGGTGAAGATAAGCTAAGTTGTAGGTATTTAACTGCTCTGCGATATACAGAAAACTTTCCCGATAATCTGGAGAACCCATGTCATTGAAAACACCGTTGGGAGAAAGTCGCACTCCCACTCTGTTTGCCGGAAATACTGCGATCATTGCTTCTACAATTTCCTTAAGAAAACGGTAGCGGTTTTCCACTCCACCGCCATAGGAATCAGTTCGATGATTGGTTTTGGTTTGCAGGAATGTGTCAATGAGATAGCCATTAGCCGCGTGAATTTCTACACCGTCAAAACCTGCATTTTTTGCCCGTTCTGCGGCCTTGCGATAGTCTTCTACAACGCTTGCAATTTCAGCGGTTTCTAGAGCGCGAGGAGTTTCGTAGGGTTGTTTCCCTACAGGCGTATGAACTCCTTCTCCATTGATTTTGATGGCAGAGGCTGCAACGGGCAATTGACCGTTTTCCTGAAAACTGCTGTGGGAAGCTCGCCCGCAGTGCCAAAGCTGCATAAAAATCGGTGTTTCGCGAGTTTTCACCGCAGTTACAATCTGTTTCCAGGCTTCAAGCTGCTCATCTGAATAAATACCGGGGGTATTTAGCCAGCCAATGGCTTGGGTAGAAATCACTGTGGCTTCTGTAATGATTAAACCCACAGAAGCCCGCTGAGCGTAATACTCTGCCATTAAGGCATTGGGCATCCGTGCTTCACCGGCTCTGCTTCGTGTCAAGGGTGCGAGAACTACCCGGTTTTTTAGGGGTAAATCTCCGAGTTTGAAGGGGCTTAGCAGGGCTGGTGATGCTGTTTTGGTATTCATAGTTTTGGTATTTTGTCAACAGAATAATCAGGGAAATTTGCGATCTATCGCTTCTTAGAATAACTTGAATCGATCGATCGCAATGATAACGTCATCACATATTCGCGAGGAATTCAGAACCTGCGTAATTTTGAGCAAAATCAAAAGGGCGTGTCTGCTTTTAGGTGTAGCCTTTCTCCCAACTGCGGATGCTCAAAGGAAATTTCCCTTGCGTGTAAGTGTAACCGAATTGCATCGCCACTGCATCCGTAAAGCCGATCGCCCAAAATCGGTATTCCCAATCCTCTCACATCCGCTGCATGAACTCTCAATTGGTGGGTACGCCCCGTTAATGGCAAAAACTCGATGCGATCGCAATTTCCTGCTCTCCCAATCACCTGAAACTCTGTCGCACTGGGTTTTCCACGCTCAAAATTGACTTGCTGAATCGGTCGATTTTCGGGATCGCCCCAAAGTGGAAGTGCGATGGACCCAACTTTAATATTTACCACACCGGAAAGTACCGCTTCATAAACCTTGCAAACCAGCCGTTTTTCAAATTGTAAACTCAACTTTTTCTGGGTTTCTTTGTCCTTAGCTAATAGCAAAATTCCCGATGTTTCCCCATCTAAACGATGCACAGCAGTAATTTCTAAGCCATCTGGTAACAAGTTACGCAACCGACTTAAAACACTATCTTGATTTGACAAATAACGACCTGGTACTGACAGTAACCCTGAAGATTTATTGACGGCAATCAACCATTGATCTTCATAAATAATCGGTAGCATTTTCCTGGGATTAGGAACAGGCAAGATGCCTGTTCTACCATNNCCTTATTAAGGGGGGTTAGGGGGGATCTAGACTTCAATACAAACAAGGGATACAGCCGACTTATCTCATTCCCAGGCTCTGCCTGGGAATCCAGAACAAGAGGCTCATCCTCGCAATCATTAACATCATTAGAAACCATCGGATTTTGAGATAATCCTGATAGCAAAAACCCCATCAATGGCTGACATCGATCGGCACAAGCACCATAAAACTCTCCCTGAACTTTGTCCCCCGATGATGGCCCCCACCAAAACTCAGCCATTCCCAGCGGTTTGAGATTATTTAAAGCCGCACAGTGGAGCAATTTTGGCGCGCAACAATCGCCGGTTCCTGTTGGTATAGCACCGCTGGGCATCAATTGCTGGAGCGATCGCGATTTACCCAAAAAATTCACCATAGTATAAGCCTCGTGCATCTGGGTTTGAAGTTCGCGAGACAGTTCTTTTCGCTTTTGTTTCAGTTCCCGAATTCCTGCATCCGCAGCTTCAATTAATTGTTTAAGCGGCTGCAAAGTTTCATCCCGGTTTCGCTTAAATTGCCTGCGCTCAATTCCCAACAATCGACTTTCTTGATTAAGTTGTTCTAGAGCTATTTCCAGTGTTTCTCCTACCAGAGTTTTGGATAGTAACTGGCGTTTTTCATCTCGTTGCTGCTGGCAATTTCGGTGTCGATCGCCCAAAGCCTGTAATTCCAATTCAAACTCCCGCAATAGCCTCTCATATTCGGGCCGCTGGGGGAGTTGCTTCAGCGCAATTAGCTCCTGTTTCATCGCCTCCAATTCGACCAAGGTGCGGGCTTCCTCAAACGCCACTCGATCGCGTCCAGGAATGGGCATTACCCAGCCGGAAACGGTGCTATAACCGTTCAAAAGCCCAGAAAATGCTTTGAGTACCATTTTCTCCCCGCCCACGGTTTCAACTAGCAAAACACCATACATTTTACCCTCGCGAGCATAGCAATCATCGGCAGCCAGGTGCTGCATCAAACCACGGGCGATCGCCTCTGACATTCCGGTGCGAGGTAATCTCAAGATTTCGCCACTTTGAGGACAACAGCCTTGATACCAATAATTGGGGTCAGATTCGATCGACCCCCAATTTTCGGTAAAATCTAAAAGCGCGTGCAAAACCAACATTTGAAATTTGATTTTAAATCTGTCTTCAGACAGATGTTTCTATTCCATGACTGCATCTTACTTTACAATACGCAAATCGGGAGCGGTGCATGATTAAATAGGATCGAGTTAAGTGCAAATTAGGGGTGGCACGACCGCTATGAGCTGCTAAAATTGTCTCAAACAGCAGCTAATTCAGCAAAACATAGGTTAAAATGTAAGATCCTAAAGCTGGTTATCCAACTAAAATTTTTATGTGCAAGGCCTATGCCAGACCTCTCGACTCCGCCCACAGAAAACTCCCCTGAACACTCCTCAAATCCTCAACCTGCTCTGCTCCCACCGATTTTCAGAATTTTTGTGGCATTTCCAGATTACGATCGAGGTAATAGATTGTACGCATCGGGAAGATACGAAGCGGCAGCGGATTGCTACGGCAAAGCGGTGCAAATTAAGCCGGACTGGGCCAGCGCTTGGCTGAAGCTGGGCAAGGCTTACAAGCAATTGCACTCCTACGCCGAAGCGGTAGAGAGCGCCGATCGAGCTATTGCTATTAACGAGGATGAATATTGGGCTTGGATGCTGCGCGGTACTGCTCTATTAAGTTTACAAAATTGTTTCGAGGCGATCGCCAGTTTTGACAACGCAATTGAAATCAACCCGGACAAGCACGAAGCATGGTACCAACGGGGCCGAGCTCAGGAAGAATTGCAGCAGTGGGACGATGCCGCCAACTCTTATAAAAAAGCCACCCAAATTCATCCCAATTTGCCCACAATGTGGTACCGCCTTGGCAACTCGCTGCTACAAGTGCAGCGCTACGCTGAGGCTGTCGCTGCTTACGAACGGGCTGTTAAACTTGCGCCCGGAAACTGGGAAGCTTGGCTGAACCGAGGTTTGGCTCTGATGAAGGCAGAACGCTATCCTGAAGCTGTCACTTCTTACGATCGCGCCCTACAACTGCAACCCGACAATTGTCTGGCTTGGTTCAATCGGGGTATTGCATCGGCGAAACTACACCGATATGCAGAAGCGGTGAGGGCTTACGATCGCGCCCTACAACTGCAACCCAACGACTACGAAGCTTGGTTTTATAAAGGCATGGCTCTCAAACACCAGCAGCGCTATGCCGCGATTGCTTGTTTCGATCGGGCCATTCAAATTAATCAGTTTTATCCAGAAGTATGGATCGGTCGCGGTCAAACTCTGTCAGAATCAGAAGATTATGAAGGGGCGATCGCAGCTTTTGACAAAGCAATTCAAATTAATCCAAATTTCCCCGAAGCTTGGCTAGGTAGAGGCATCGCCCTAGCAGGATTGGAACGCTACAAAGATGCTATTATCGCCTACAGCAATGCCCTGCAAATTCAAGGTAATTTTCTAGAAGCTTGGAACTTGCGAGGTGAAGCTCTCGAACAATTGCAACAGTACGAAGAGGCGATCGCCTGTTATGACAAAGTAATTTCTCTGAGTTCTGAAGCAGAAATTTCATCAAAAGTTGGTTTACAGCAAGGGGCGGCGCTGGAAAAATTAGAGCGCTACCAAGAAGCAGTCGCAGCATACAACCAAGTAATTAAAATCGTCCCCGATAATTTTGAAGCTTGGTTAAAACGTGGCAATGCTCTCTTAAATTTGCAGCAGTACGAACCAGCTCTCGCATCATACGATCGGGCAATTACTATCTGGCCAGACAACTATCAAGCCTGGACGGATCGGGGCATTGTCCTCGGAAAAATGGCACGCTATTCAGAGGCTGTTACAGCTTTTGACAGGGTGATTCAACTCAAGCCGGACAACTGCGAAGCTTGGTTGCAGCGGGGCGACGTTTTGCAAAAATTGCAGCGGAATCAAGATGCAATTAGCTCCTATGGAGTTGCTCTAGAAATTAAACCCGATTACTACGAAGCTCTGATCAGTCGAGAAGAATTAAGGCTGAAGGGGCATTAATTGGGAAAATAAGGAAGAACGGAGAAGGGGGAAGGAAGCAGCAAGCAGCAAGATTTTCCCAATTCTCCCCCTCCCCCACTCGGATACTCGGACACTCTCCCCCTCTCCCACTCCCGACTCCCCGACTCCCCTACTCCCCTACTCCCCCACTCTCTCCATCTCAAATTTAAAAATCTGACAGCCAATAGCTGATTCTGCTGGCTTCATGCTATAGTAAGAGTTCAAGAATTAAATTCGGTTGCGTAGTTTGTTGGTGTTTATTTACAAGCGTCTCTCCGAATCTAACTCTCTGCACCCTAATGATTCCGGAGATTTTATGTCGATTTACGTGGGTAATCTTTCTTATGAAGTCACTTCAGATGACCTCAGTCAAGTATTTGCCGAATACGGTACTGTAAGCCGCGTCCAAGTGCCAGTGGACAGGGAAACAGGCAGGATGCGGGGTTTTGCTTTCGTCGAAATGGCAAGTGAGGGAGAAGAAGCAGCAGCGATCGCAGCTCTAGACGGTGCTGAGTGGATGGGCCGCGACTTGAAAGTCAACAAAGCCAAACCTCGTGAAAACAACAACAAACGCTCTTCGGGCGGCGGCGGCGGCTGGGGCGACAACAATCGCTCTTCACGACGCTACTAAGCTTTGAGACTGAAAATTTGAGTTTTGGTAGTTAACGGCTGGTGCGAATGCTGCTTTTTTTTGCGGGTTGTTCGATCCACACCGAAGATCAAACTCCCAAACCTCAGACTCAGTTTAGCCCCCTTCTGATAGGGGGCTTTGTTTTTGCTGGAAATTCTTGTAAACTATAGCAAAAGGAAGAAGTCAGGAAGAAGTCAGAAGGAAGAAGTCAGAAGGGAAATGCCATAAAATCAATAATTTTAAGATGTCCTAATGATCTACAGCACGGCGGAACTCATTAACATCCTCGAAACAGAACGTCAAGCTTGCTTGCACGGGCGACGTCTCAACTTGACTGAAACCTCTTCTACAGGAAATCCCGTGATCGATCGCTTTCTCAAATCAGATGGCGTGCAGAAGTTCACGGCTTATCAAAATTTTAAGGCCGCCGTGCACGAATACCAGCGGGAACATCAAGTTTCTGGGATTCTTTGGCGGGAAATGGCGCTTAAAGGCTATAGTCTGCGCTATCCAGCAGTGGATGAGCAATTAATCGCTTTACCAGTTGATTTGATGACGCTGAAAGCGGCCAAGATTTCCATGCTGGAATTCTGGCGACAAGTAACTGTGGGGATGGATTTGTATTTGAGTGTTAACACAGGCAAAGATTTTCGGCAAATCGAGCCGGTTGACGTGGAGGCGATCGCCCAGCGCACAGAATGGGCTAATCTTTGGAAGTGGGAAAAGTTGGATTTTTTAGAAATATTGCTGCAATTGGGCTGGGGGAAGCCGGAGGAGGCTTATTACAAACGGGGATGGCCCACATCGGGAAGCGAGTACATTCATGCTGTGAAACCTGGACAAAAACCAATTTGTTAATTGTTAATTGTTAATTGTTATTGGTTATTTGTTACTCGTTATAGCGATTTTTAATGATTTGAACGAACCGCGAAGACGCGAAGATCGCGAAGGAAGAACTCCATCCCCTTCTTTCTCTTCCTTCGCGTCAGACGCGACGCAAGCGGTTCATTTAATCTTACACTGACATCTGACAAAGCATCAAGCCAAACCACTGCTTTGGATCTGTCCAAACTTGCACCGGCATTAAACCGCGGCTCGCCAGTTCTTCTTGCACAGTATTGAGATTGAACTTGCGGGAAATTTCACTTCTGATGGTTTCTCCCGCTGCAAATTCCACCGTTAAATTCAGGGCGCGCAACTTCACTGTTTGCGCTTTTTTACTTGTCAAGTGCATTTCAATTTGACATTCATATTGATTGTAAAATGCCCAATGCTCGAACTGCTCTAAGTCGAAATTTCCCTCATACTTCCGATTCAAATGCCTGAGCATATTCAAGTTAAATGCAGCGGTCACTCCTTGACTGTCGTCATAGGCAGGCTCTAAAATATCCTTGGATTTGTCTAGGTCAATTCCCAACAAAAAATACTCTCCGGGCTGCAATGCACCGACAATTTGCGAAAAGAATACATCGCATTCTTGAGGGTTGAGATTGCCGAGGGTACTGCCTAAAAAGCAAATCATTCTAGTTGGCAACGGCGATGGTGCAATTTTAGCTAAGGCTAATTCGTAGGTGCTGACAATTCCGTGAATCTGAAGTGATGGATAGTCTGCTAACAGTTGACAAGCGCTGCTTTCTAGGATTGTGGGGCTGATGTCGATCGGCAAATAGTGCAGGGGATATTCGAGTTGACTGTAAGCATCTAGGAGGATGCGGGTTTTGGTGGAACTGCCGCTGCCGAGTTCGACAATTTCGCATTTCCCCGTTAAATGGGCGATCGCCCCCGCACATCCTTGCAAAATCTCCGTCTCAGTGCGTGTCACGTAATATTCCGGCAACTGACAAATCAACTCGAACAAATTAGATCCGCGATCGTCGTAGAAATACTTTGGAGGTAAGGATTTGGGGTTTTGAGTCAACCCGCTAACTACATCGCTACCAGCATTGATTTCGGCCGGTGTCGGTGCCGCAGCACTCACCAGTCGCTCTAAGTGTAAGCGATTTTCCTTCGTTGAGGCTGAGTTTGTCGTGTCAGACAGTCTTGAGGATTTCATAAAGTAATTTTCAGATACACAAATGGGTACAGCACGAGCCAATTTGCCAGATCTCGCACTCAAGCCAGATTTTTGATGCCGATCCCGTTCTGTATTGTCTCATCAGATGGCGATCGCTCCCAAATTAAAAATTCACAAATGCTGTTAGAACCCCGACTTCTTTAAGCCTCCGGGGATCTGGGTGTTGTGTTTTTTTAGGTGGGTATACTTACCAATTACCAAAAATCATTGAGCGCAGCGAAAACCGGCGATAATTTGCCGCACCCCTGGATAATACCAATTGCGAAAACTAGCCCGCAATGTTTGAGGATGAGTCGCCCAACTGCCGCCTTTTAAAACTCGGTGTTCTCCATTGAAATAAGCTTGAGAATATCCCCTATAAGGATAGCTTTCAAATCCCGGATAAGCGTCAAAGATTGAAGCCGTCCACTCCCAAACATTCCCCAACATATCGCAGCAACCCACAGCACTGGCTCCCTTTGGAAATTGATCGACAGGCGCTGTATTTCCGATATGATTACCGTGATTACACAGGCTTAAATTTGGTGGTTCTTCTCCCCAAGGATAGGTGCGCTGAGTTTGATGTTCAGCATCCCAACTAGCCGCTTTTTCCCATTCGGATTCAGTGGGCAGTCGCTGACCGATGAAATTGCAATAAGCTTCGGCTTCGTACCAACTGACACCGCAGACTGGGTGATTGTTAAAAGCGGGATTTTCTGACCAGTAAAGTGGTCGATCGACTAAATGAGATTGCAGCCATGTCCAACCGTCTGCCGACCACCACTGAGGGTTTTGATAGCCGTCAGATTCCATGAAATTTCGGTATTGACTGCAAGTGACTGGATAGCGGTCGATCGAGTATTTTTCCTGATAGCATAGGTGGCGCGATCGCTCGTTATCCAAAGCTTCAACCCCATCGCTTCCCATGTAAAATTCCCCGGCAGGAATTTCAATGACTGAGGAATTGGGCATTGGGAATTGGGCATTGGGCATTGGGAATTGGGAATTGGGAATTGGGAATTGGGAATTGGGAATTAATATTCCTGATTCCTGATTCCCTCTTCCTGATTCCTGATTCCTTCCCGGCGTTACATCCGTTAAATCCGTTACAGAATCCGTTGCCGAACTTCCCGATTCCTGATTCCTTCCCGGCGTTACATCCGTTAAATCCGTTACAGAATCCGTTGCCGAACTTCCTGATTCCTGATTCCCTCTTCCTGATTCCTTCTCCTGCATCTGCAACACAAAAGCA
>DPLL01000439.1 GCA_003542015.1 Microcoleaceae cyanobacterium UBA9251
CTTCGCTCAGCATGACAAGTAAGCGTTTTTTGGTATAATTTACAAGGATTTATATTTGTTATTAAGAGGGAGAAAAATGGCTCACATTAATCGGCGACGTCCTGAAAATATTAGCGGTAATTTTTATGTAGATAGTACCTGCATTAGCTGCGATACTTGTCGGTGGATGGCGCCGGAAGTATTTGTTCAAGTGGGAGAACAGTCGGCGGTTTACCAGCAGCCAACTAATGATACAGCAGAAAGGCGATCGCTCGCAGCTCTTTTGTCTTGTCCCACAAGTTCGATCGGCACTGTTGACAAACCGAAAAATATCAAGGAAGTTCAGCAACATTTGCCCGTACTCGTAACAGAAAATATCTACCACTGTGGCTACCATTCCGAGAAATCCTACGGCGCTGCTAGCTATTTAATTGTCCGCCCAGAGGGCAATATTTTGGTCGATTCTCCTCGTTTTGTGCCGCCGCTAGTTAAAAATATAGAAGCAATGGGCGGCATTCGCTATCTGTACTTGACTCACCGGGACGATGTGGCAGATCATCAACAATACCGAGACCATTTTGGGTGCGATCGCATTTTGCATACTGACGAAATTAATGCGGATACTCGCAGTGTAGAAATTCAATTGTCGGGCCACGAACCGCATCAAATAGCAGATGACTTGTTGATTATTGCAGTACCGGGGCACACGAAAGGTCACACAGTTTTACTTTACAATAATAAGTTTTTGTTTAGTGGCGACCATCTGGCTTGGTCGGATAATTTGCAGCAGTTGATTGGTTTTCGCCAAGTCTGCTGGTATTCTTGGGAGGCACAAATCAAATCGATGCAGAATTTGGCTAATTATGAGTTTGAGTGGGTGTTGCCGGGACACGGCCGCAGGTATAATTCTGACAGAGAAACAATGAGCAATCAAATGCAACAGTGTGTTGCTTGGATGCTCGATGCTTAATGCGATCGGGTTCATAACTCTCTTCTCGACATCTGCGTGAATCAGCGTCAATCCCTTATCATCTGCGACTCGATAAATTCTCTTTTTTTTACCGCAGATGAGGGCAGATAAACACAGATTAACGCAGATGAATCCCTCTGAATAGACTTAGCGAATGACTGCTAATCAGCTCAAACAAGCTGCCAGATCGGCATCGGGGGTGGTAATGGGCTGCAAGTTGTATTGCTCCGACAGAAGCTTGAATACATTTGGAGAAATAAACGCCGGTAATGTCGGCCCTAGGCGAATGTTTTTAATCCCCAGATGCAAGAGAGTTAGCAAGACTGCTACTGCTTTCTGTTCATACCAGGACAGAATCATGGACAGGGGTATATCGTTGACACCTACTTCAAAGGCATTGGCTAGGGCTACAGCAATCTTAATCGCGGAGTAGGCATCGTTGCACTGACCGAGATCCATCAGGCGGGGGAGTCCGTCAATCTCTCCGAGCTCTTGATCGAAGAACCGAAACTTGCCGCAAGCTAGGGTGAGCACGACACAATCATCAGGCACCTTTTCGACAAACTCGGTGTAGTAGTTGCGATCGGGCTTAGCTCCATCACAGCCCCCCACCAGGAAGAAATGGCGGATTTTACCCTGTTTCACAGCGTCAATGATTTTATCTGCCACCCCCAGGACTGTATTGTGGGCAAAACCAACTTTGACTTCCCTGGGGGGTGCATCTTCAGTAAAGCCGGGAAGTGCCAGTGCGATCGAGATAACGGGAGTAAAATCGGGTGCGCCATCGGCGATCGCACTCAAGTTAATAATGCCGGGATAGCCGACTGGGCCAACGCTAAAGAGTTTATCTTCATAATAGGAATGGGTTGGCATTAAGCAGTTGGTCGTAATCACGATCGCACCGGGGAAC
The DNA here is from genome assembly GCA_003542015.1 of Microcoleaceae cyanobacterium UBA9251. GTDB lineage: Bacteria > Cyanobacteriota > Cyanobacteriia > Cyanobacteriales > Microcoleaceae > Microcoleus. Next base: position 1,860 of record DPLL01000439.1, read on the forward strand.
TTGGCAAAATCCTTGGTTTGGTTCTGCCAAGCAGTGCCGTAGTGACCGTAGAGATGGGGGTACTGCTGTTTGAGTTTGGGATAGCCGTGGGCTGGTAGAAGTTCGCCGTGGGTGTAAACAGTAATTCCAGTAGTTGCTGTTTGCTTCAGTATGGCTTCGAGTTGTTTGATGTCATGTCCTGAAACCAGAATCGCCTTCCCTTGGCGTGGATTGAGGGGAACAGGCGTGGGAATTGGGTGTCCATAGGTACTGGTATGTGCGGCATCCAACAGTTCCATAGCTCGCAGATTGATGGCTCCCACCTCAAGAGCAAGATTCACCCACTCCTGCAAGCCCAATGTCTGGTTATCCAGGGCGACAAGTGCCTCGTAAACGAAACGATACACCCGCTCATCTTCCTGTCCTACTTCATAGGCGTGGAAGGCATAGGAAGCCAAACCCTTAACGCCGTATAGTACGGTGAGTTTGAGTGAGAAAATATCCACATTCGACGCAGACTGACTGAGGAACTGGAGGGAAATCTGCTCACCCTGCTCAACTAGGCTGTCCTCAAAGTTGGGTTCCCAGTTGGCAATTTCAGCCCAAGTGGGTGGATTGTCTGTTGCTTGCTGTACTTGAGCCTTGAGGTTGGCGCGATGGGCGATCGCTTCATGGAGATATTCAACAAACCGCTTTTCGGAAAAGTTGACATTTGTCATTGTGGCAAAGATGGCTTCGCAGGTGAAGGCATCCACGGGATGAGTATCAATGCCTAATTCCTTGGCTTTCAGGGCAACGGTCGCCAACCCGCGCAGATAATAAATCACCAAATCTTGGATAGCATTCACCTGGGGACTTTTCCCGCAAGCGCCAAACTGATGGCATCCTTGTCCGCTTGCTGTTTGTTCGCATTGTTCACAGAACATTAATTTTTCCTTGTTGAATTGGTTATAATTTACGCAACAACTCGGTTATGAAGGTATTGATGCGTCCAGGACTATGTTAACAACTCTAAGAACGATTCACAGGGACTTGGAAAACCGTTTACTGGAGTTGCGGATGAGATAGCTATCAAACACGGATGCAATATTGCGAATCAACAAACGCCCGATCGCAGTTACTTCAATGCCATCACCCCAACGTTTGATTAACCCATCGGCTTCTAAAGCATCAAGTTGGGGCAAAACCTGAGCGAAATAGTCATTGAAATCGCGATCGAAGCCGAGATGGTATTTTTCTTCCAAATCTTGCACCGACAGTTGGAATTGACACATCAATTCCATGATTACTGTGCGCCGAATCAGATCGTCCTGATTAAGTATAACACCTTTTTCGATCGGCAATTCCTTCGCATCGAGCGCCCGATAAAAGTCTTTCAATCCCTTGTGGTTTTGGGTATACACATCCTGCAACATACTGATGGAAGTCATGCCAAAGCCCAACAGATCCGATTCCGGCTTAGTTGTATAACCCTGAAAATTCCGATGGAGTTGCCCAGCTTGTTGCGCGATCGCCAGTTCATCATTGGGCTTAGCAAAGTGATCCATGCCAATAAACACATAGCCATTTTGCGTCAGTTGGGCGATCGTGTTTTGCAGAATCTCCAGCTTTTCGGCCGCATCCGGCAAAGCAGATTCCGGCATGAGTTTCTGAACCGGTTTGAGCCAGGGAACATAGGCAAAATTAAAGACGGCAATGCGATCGGGATTTAATTGCAAAGTCTTCTGCACCGTTTCCTGGAATGTTGCTTCTGTCTGGAAAGGTAAGCCGTAAATCAAATCTACATTGACACTTTCAAACCCAGCTTCCCGCATCCAATCCATCACATCAAACAACATCGCTTCGGGCTGCACCCGATTGATTGCTTCCTGCACAATAGGATTAAAATCCTGAATGCCAAAGCTAATCCGATTGAAGCCTAATTGTCGCAGAAATAGAATATATTCGCGATCGATATAGCTAGGATTAATTTCGATCGATATTTCTGCCGCGTCATCGAACCGAAAATATTGATTGAACTGATTCCAGAGAAACTCTACCTGAGTGCGATCGAGATAGTTGGGAGTGCCACCACCCCAGTGCAACTGATGCACCAGCCGATCGGCATCCACCAAACCAGCAACTTGGTGAATTTGACGAGCGAGATAGCCTAAATAGGGTTCTGCTACCTCCTTGCGCTGGGTGATGATGGTATTGCAGCCACAGAAATAACAAGGCGTTTGACAAAACGGAATGTGACAGTAAAGCGACAAAGGAGTTTGTTTGTGATTGCCGACGGCGATCGCGGTTTTAAATGCGTTGCGATCGAAGTTAGTGCTCAACTCCGTAGCAGGTGGATAGCTGGTATAGCGAGGTAAAGGCTGATTGTATGTACTCAACAATGCAGCATCAAATTCAACCGTTTGTGATAATTGTTTCATTAACTAATGTATCCTTCTGTTGTTGTCAATTGTCAATTGTGAGTTGTGGCGCCCTGAGCGAAGTCGAAGGGTCAATTGTGAGTTGTGGCGCCCTGAGCGAAGTCGAAGGGTCAATTGTGAGTTGTGAGTTGTTATTGGTTATTTGTTGACTAATAACCAATGACTACTGACTAATAACCAATGACTACTGACTACTGACTACTGCCGAGTGGCGTTCCGTACTACCAGGGCGATCTTGCCGAGTCAGCAAATCAAAGGTATGTTCTCCGATCGCAGCTTTCACATCGGCTTCTAGTTCGTGCATCACATCTTGGTTGAGGGTAAATGCCACATTTGCTTCTTCAACAATTCGCTCCATAGTATCAGCATCCACTGGAAACTCATCCAAAGCTAGGCGATAGCGTTCCTTAAATACTCGCCTTGCTTCTGGCGTTAAAATTTGGTCGAATTCATAGAACTCAGTGCCTTGATTTGATGGCAAAGATAGTGCCGATCGAATCACGTTTTTCAAGCCTTGTCCGCCGGATAAATCACCCATGTAGCGAGTATAGGCATGAGCAATCAGCAACGCCGGATCGGTTTTTGAGAGGGTTTGAATGCGATCGCGATACACGCAACCCGCTGGAGAAGCGGTAATTTGCTCCCGCCAATTTTCACCGTAATAAAAAGCTAGATCGCGGGCAATATTCTCAGTTCTATTTAACTCTGGGAAATAGAGGCTACCGAGAATCGGGTGGTTGACATGACTCTGCAAAGCCGTTTCTAAGGCGCTGTACACAAAGTACAAATCGGCAAATAGTTTACGCAAAGGTTCCCGTTCCACAATGCCTTTCATAAAGCATTTCATAAATGCCGTATTTTCGGCTGTGGTGTGGGATTGCATTGTGCCTTCTCGGAGGCGTGTCGATAGATTAGTCATGGCAATATCTCCTAATTAATTAATTGCAGTTCTGGACGCTTCAGCATTAATCGATGGCAGTAAATAAAGGCGCAGCATCTGCCACGCTATCGCAGCAATCCAGGGTAATTTTTGGCAAAATTGGATGGCGGGATGGCGCTGGTTGCTAGAGATTTCAGCCAACTTTTGATTTGCGATCGCGCATCGATCCAAACTGGGGAAAAATTCTGGATGGTTGGTATCTAAAATACTGGGAAATGCCCCTTTGGCAGTTGCGTTGGTGTGATGAATCACCTGCTTGTTGTATTCCTGCGGATCGATGCCGATCGAGTCATAAAATGTAGAGCGTTCCAACACCGTCATGGTGTGGGTGACAAACACGGTTAGTAGGAAAAAACGCGCCCAGAGTCTGGCTTTCCAGTTATTCCAGAGTTGCGGCTGCGATCGCAGCAATGCTTTAAAGAAATCCCCATGCCGATTCTCATCTTGACACCAATTCTCGAAGTAGCGAAATAGGGGATAAATTTGATGTTCGGGATGCTGTTCGAGATGGCGAAACACCAAAATATAGCGCCAGTAGCCAATTTTTTCCGACAGATAAACCGTATAGATCACCCATTCTGGAGGGAAGAATGTGTAGGTACGATTTTTTGTTAAATAGCCGAGATCCAAAGACAATCCAAAATCCGTCATCGCCTTATTCAAGAAACCAGCATGACGCGCTTCATCCCGGGCCAGTAGGCTAAAGGCTTCCGATAACAACGGTTGGCGATTCTTAAGTTTGCGGGAGAGTTCTTTGAACAACAGAAAACCCGAAAATTCCGAGGTACAGGAGCGTTCTAGAAAGTCAATAAACGCCTGTCGTGTTTCGCCATCAATGTGTTCCCAGCATTGCTCGAACTCCTGATTGCGGACAAAATGGTGGCGGTTATAGTCGGCGCGCAATTCTGCTACAATTGCTTCTAATTCCGACTGTTGCCCAGACAAATCCATCTGAGCGACGATATCAAAATTGGTGGTGTAAAACCGGGGTGTTAATAGAGTTTCTTGAACTGGTGCTTTAATGCCGGAGGGGAGACCAGCCGACTCGGATTTAGTAGTTGAACTGACCATAGAGTAAAAAGTGGATTGTGCAGGATTGATCGCTGTGCGCCAATTGTTCCTGAATCCGCGATCGCCCACAAGTCAGTTACCAGTGGTATCCTATAGTTACTAAAAGTAAAGCATTGAAGCCCATAGGACGTTTGAGCCATTTCTAAAGAAATATGGAAATTATCGTGGAGGCAAATTTGAAAGGAGTTTATGGTGGAACCCAGTCAGTGTGTAGAGATTAAATGTCCGATTCAATTTGTGCTGGATTTGTTGGACAATAAATGGTCAATTTTGGTTCTACGCGAACTGTTTGGTGGCGCGAGGCGTACCCACGAATTACTCGCTGCGCTTCCGGGAATCAGCACCAAAACCCTGACTCAGCGCCTACGAGAGATGGAAGCTCAAGGGTTAGTCGATCGCCGGGTGTATGCCGAGATTCCACCCCGTGTAGAATATTCCCTCACGCCCAAAGGTCGCCAAATTCAACCGGTGATGGTAGCCCTGCATCAAGTGGGATCGCAGTGGCTGGGAAAGGAGAGTTGTATTTGTCCCCTGACACACTTGGATGAAACGGACGATCGGGTGCAGGCTTGAGGTCAAGTTTCAGATTAAAAATATCAGAATTATGCATCTCTCTCTTCTCTTCCTCAGTGTCAAGAGCGTCCTCTGCGGTTTAATCATTCCGGTTCAGGCTCTTAATTCCCGTCTGTTAAGTTAAGTCTCGTTAAGCATTCCCCTTTGGAATAGCCACCAAAGTCATAGAATTAGCTCTTTAAGTTGCTCCAAAACCATATTAAGATATTCTAAAGTCGCAGTTCCAAGTGCTAATTTTATTTACACCATAGATGTCGGGGCTGATGGAATGGCGATCGGCTGTCACATCAACAGATAGGGTGAGATTGGCTGTTTGGGGGATGCCTACGGCAAGCTTCGCTAACGCATTTTTGAAGTAAGCTGTTGTTACGGCAATTCCGAAAGCGGCGATTAAACCCAAGGAAAATAGGACAAGCCAACGAGGTTTATTTTCGGGAGACTGCCATAAAAATCGTGGATTCATTGATTTATGATATAGTGTTTAGTAAGGCTTGTTTAAAATCTACTGCACTTTTGTAATAAATTTCAGGATTGTCGATTAAAGCGCGATCGATTATGGTGGCTAGCGGTTGAGGGATCGAGGAAGTGCGATCGCAAATAGGAACCGCATCATTATCCAGCACAGCACGAAATGGGTCTAATCCTGCAAAATTGCGCGGGGAAAATCCCGAAATCATCACATACAAACAAGCCGCCGCCGCCCAAACATCAACCTCCGGTTGCGCGTACTTATAATCAAGCACTTGCTGTCGCGGCATAAAATACGGCGTACCAACAGCATTACCACTCAAAGTTAAGCCACTTAAACCCGCTTGATCGAAAGCCTTTGCTAACCCATAATCCCCAATTCTAGCAACTTGTTTCCCTCCAATATTCGCCAGAAAAATATTCCCCGGCTTCAAATCCCGGTGAATCAAACCCCGTCCTTTTGCAAAACTACCATCAGCCAATCTGACATTCGGAATTTCCGCATTGTGCGTATAAGTCAAACCATCTAAGACTTGTGTAATAATACCTACAGCTTCGGCGATCGGCAAAGTGCTGACACCGCGTTTTTGCATCAAATCAACAACGCTACCACCCTCGCAGTATTCCATCGTGAAAAAGAAAGTTTCATCAGCATAACCAGACCTTTTAAATCCTACCACATTGGGATGCTTCAAACATTTAGTATTATCAACCTCCCGCAAAAACCAATTAACCGCCCGCTGATTCGCCGCCACCTTTGGTAACATCACCTTCAGCGCAAATTCTTCATTAGTTTGCTTGTGTCGCGCCAAATAAACCAAACTAAAACCTCCCTTACCCAACTCCTTCAGCAAAACATAATCACCCAGAACTCCGATATTATTTTGACCGCCCACAGCTTTGAACAGAAAAGCTTGCAACATTTCCCACAATTTCTCTTGATTTGAAGGAATAATTGGGGGTGATTGTTGTTGGGCTGTTTTGGCATTTTCCGGGTCAAGGGCAACAGCAACACGAAAAGAAGTATCGCTGAGTGTAAATTCATCTCCCTCCCCCAAGTCGTACTCTGGGAATTGAATTTGAGCCGCTTCTTCGGGAGATTGATGAACTTCTCGCTGACCAATTTTCTTGCTATTCACAAAAGTACCATTTTTGCTACCGAAATCGCGGATGCGGATATCGGGAGGATTGATATCTAGCAAACAATGATAGCGGGAAATGGTGCGATGTTTGTCATCATCGGGAATCTTGGGATAGCAATCTTTAGCGCGGCCAATAATGCAAGTTGTGCGGGTGTCAAAGGTGAATTCTTTACCTTTGAGATTGCCTGCGGTGATGGTGAGAGTAACTTTTGAAGTCATATAGATGATAGATTTTGGATTATTCAATTATAGATTTTGGATGCTCAAAACTCTTGATCCCAACCCGAACATCGGGGCCAACTCTTGCTCCCCCCCTTACC
>DPLL01000438.1:0-212 GCA_003542015.1 Microcoleaceae cyanobacterium UBA9251
ATCGCATTTAATTTTAGTTGGGCGCTCGTAATGTATGAAGATTTTGACTGGCAAATATTCTACTGGATGGGGATAGCTCTACCCCTGATTATCTGGATTAGACCAATTTTTATTGTTCGCAAAAAGTTTGTGATTCCCGAAGCAACCGAAGCGACAACTATCTCCGAAATTTTCCCCGGAGAAACCGGAATGGTGATTTATGAAGGTGCTTC
>DPLL01000438.1:293-7239 GCA_003542015.1 Microcoleaceae cyanobacterium UBA9251
AAATTACCAGGAGATTCACTATGTATCAGTATTTTTTGATGGTGTTGTTTGCAATCACCGGTGTATCCTTAGTCAGCAGTGTTAAAATTGTCCGTCAAGGAGATGAAGCCTTAGTTGAAATTTTCGGAAAGTACGATCGCAAAAAACTCGAACCTGGTTTGACATTTCTGATTCCCTTTGTCGAAACAGTCGCCTATAAACAAACCCTGCGCGAGCAAATCTTAAACCTAGCACCGCAACAATGCACAACTGGCGATCGCGTTTCCGTCACCCTTGAATTTATTGTGTACTGGCGAATCATTGACCTAGAAAAAGCTTCCTACAAGGTGCAGAATCTCAAGGAAGCGATGTTCAATATGCTGATTCTTTCAATTCGGACTCACATTGCTAAATTAACTGTCGAGGAACTTTACACGGCTCGCAATCTACTCAATAATGCTTTAGTGGAGGAGTTGGATACAATCACCGATCCTTGGGGTGTGAAGTTTACGAGGGTGGAATTGCGCGATTTTGCGATCGGCAGTAAAGTGATTCAGCCGACATCCATTGACCGTAAAGAGGGACAAAAGCTGCGAGCTTAGGGATTAGTTGAAGTTGAGGCGATCGAGCTATGGGAAAAATGCGATCGCCTTGTATATACAATTTAACGAGACAAAACCATGACTAAAAATCAAGAATCAAGTATTAGCGATACAAATGGCGGTTGCGGATGCTTATTGCTTTTAATCTGTATTGGAGTAATGGGCGCGATCGCTCTGCCATCATTTCTGAATACGGCCGGGAAGGCAAAGGATTCGGAACCAAGACAGTATGTTGCTTCATTCAACAAAGTTCAGGAATTTTATTATGCAGAAAAAAGTGTTTTTAGCACTTCTATTGAAGCTTTAGAAATTGGCTTAAAAACCGAGACACCAACTTACAAATATTCATTACGCGCCACTAAAAAAGCAGCATTTAGTTATGCAGTATCCAAGCAAAAAGAAGAGAAAAGTTATGTCGGCGGTGTCTTTCTATTTCCTGCTAAAGAAGTTGTTCCCAATGCTGCTCAAAATGAAATAATAACAACAATATCCATAATTTGCGAAGCTGATTCTCCCGGTACAATTAAACCAGCAGAACCCATCTATAAAAATGGTGAAGGGGTTTGCGGAACGGGGACAACACAGGTAACAAAATAGGGTTTCATTGAAGCCGTAGCATTTTGGACTGCACCCACCCATTGATTTAATAGAATCGTCAACTTAAGGAGAAAATATGGAAACTTTAGCTAAGAGTTTGTTTAGGATATGTTATTTTCTGTTGAGAATATTACTTGTGCTTTTTGTTCTTTTAATACCTTGGTTTTTCATTACATTGTCGTCAGGTTTCATGACAATGCAAGGAGACATTATGCCAGGAGCTGATCTAGTAAAAAATTTAAGTCTCATGGGATTGATTATGGCCGTCTTCTATTTACCGTTATGCAGCTTTATCAAATCATTGTTTCCATCTATAATTTCAGGTGAACATCGCAATTGTGAAAAATTAGTAATTTTAATGTTTTACATTTTTATAGTTGCCACCTATATTCCCATGATTAATGAAAGCATAGCGTACCCCATCGGAGCAAAACAATCGGAAGCGAAACAGTATGTTAGCTCAATGAACAAAGGTCAGCAAGCCTATTATGCAGAAAAAAGTGTTTTTAGCACTTCTATTGAAGCTTTAGGACTTGGCCTTAAAACCGAGACAACAAATTACAAATATTCATGGCGCGCCACAAAGCAAACTGCCTTTAATTATGGAGTATCCAAGGAACCACAACTTAAGAGTTATGTCGGCGGTGTCTTTCGAGTTCCTGCTAAAGAAGTTGATCCCAATGCTGCTAAAGATGAAATCAAAACAATATTGATATTGTGCCAAGCTGATTCTCCCGGTGCAATTAAACCAGCAGAACCCACCTATGAAAATGGTGAAGGGGTTTGCGGTAAAGGCACAACACAAGTGACCAAATAATCTAAGTATATGCCAGATTATTCCTCGTTACCAGGCTCTTCCTGGTAACGCAGTTCCAGAGGCTCTGCCTCACAGGATTTAATTCGCCTTGTATATACAATTTAAGGAGACAAAACCATGACTAAAAATCAAGAATCAAGTATTAGCNNAGTAATGGGCGCGATCGCTCTGCGATCATTTCTGGATTCTCGCGATAGCTATCGCAGGGCAAAGCAAACGGAAGCGAGGCATTATGTTAACTCAATGAACCACGCACAGCAAGCCTATTATGCAAAAAAAAGTGTTTTTAGCACTTCTGTTGATGCTTTAGGAATTAGCATTGAAACGGATACAACCAACTACAAATATTCAGTTTCCACCACTAAAAAAGCAGCATTTAGTTATGTAGTACCCAAGGACAAATCACTTAGAGGTTATGTCGGTGGTTTCTTTCTAGTTCCTGCTAAAGGGGTTGAGCCAAATGCTGCTAAACATGAAATACTGACAACACAATCCATAATTTGCGAAGCAGATTCTCCCGGTACAATTAAACCAGCAGAACCCATCTATAAAAATGGTGAAGGGGTTTGCGGTAAAGGCACAACACGCCATGAGATGAAGGGCTAATCTAACTAGAGGCTAGATTATTCCTCCTTCCCAGGCAGAGCATGGTAACGCAGTTCCAGAGGCTCTGCCTCACAGGATTTAATTCGCCTTGTATATACAATTTAAGGAGACAAAACCATGACTAAAAATCAAGAATCAAGTATTAGCAATTCAAGTGATGTCGGTTGCGGATGCTTATTGCTTATAATCTGCATTGGAGTAGCTCACGCATTTGTTTGGCCAATGTTTCTGTTTTCTACCAGTATAAGGAACGAAAGGGAAGCCAGAGAGTATGTTAGCTCAATAAACAAAGGTCAGCAAGCATATTTTGCGGAAAAAAGTGTTTTTAGCACTTCTGTTAATGCTTTAGGGCTTGGTATTAAAACAGAAACAGCCAACTACAAATATTCAGTCATTACCACTAAAGAAGCAGCGTTTAATTATGTAATATCCAAAAAACCGGGACTTAAAAATTATGTCGGCGGTGTCTTCGTAATTCCTGCTAAAAAAAACCAGCAAAATGCTGCTAAAAATGAAATAAAGACAATCTCCATATGGTGCGAAACAAATAATCGCGGTATAATTAAACCAGCAGAACCAATTTATCAAAAGGGTAAGATTGCTTGCGGAGAAGGCACAATAAATTTAATGAAGTAGTTTAACTATAGAAAAGATAATGACAGTCGATTACCAATATCAAATCGGCGGCAGTCTCCCGCAAAATGCACCTACTTATGTAGTGCGACAAGCTGACTCAGAACTCTATGAAAGCCTAAAAGCTGGAGAGTTTTGTTACGTGCTCAATTCCCGACAAATGGGCAAATCTAGTTTGCTGGTGCGAACTGTACAAAAGCTCTCCGCTGATGGCATTGCTTGTGCTACGATCGACCTTTCGGACATTGGCAATCAGCAAGTCTCCCTCGATAAATGGTACGGTGGCGTCGCTTACAAACTTTTGTGCAATTTTAACCTGTTTAATCCAGTCGAGTTTATGACTTGGTGGCGAGACAGAGAATTGATGTCGCCAGTTCAACGTTTAGGAGAGTTGATTGAAGAGTTATTGCTGGTCAAAATCTCCCAAAATATTGTCATTTTTATTGATGAAATTGATAGCGTTCTCAGTTTCAAAGAATCGCTAGATGACTTTTTTGCCCTGATTAGATCTTGCTATAATAAACGGGCGCACAAATCAGAATATCAGCGGTTAACATTTGCTTTGTTGGGAGTAGCTACGCCATCGGATTTAATTAGCGATGCGACTCGCACGCCATTTAATATTGGTCGAGCTATTGAACTTAATGGTTTTAGTTTACAGGAATCTTTGCCTTTAGTCAAGGGGTTAGAGGGGAAATTTGACAATCCTCAAGCAGTTTTAAAAGAGATTTTGGAGTGGACTGGAGGACAGCCGTTTCTGACTCAAAAGCTTTGTAAACTGATAGTTCAATCGCAGGAAAAAGGTTCGGCAGCGGATTTTGTAGCGGATTTAACGGATGTAACGGAGGTCGGTTCGGCAGCGGATTTTGTAGCGGATTTAACGGATGGAGAAAGGATTGAAATCCTGACTAAGAACCGATTGTCGATCGAGGAGATTGTGCAATCTCAGATTATTGATAATTGGGAGGCTTCTGATGAGCCAGCGCATTTGAAAACAATTCGCGATCGCCTTTTGAGAAATCAGCACCGCGCTAGTAGATTATTAGGACTATATCAAAAAATATTGCCCGTTTCAGAACCCCCCGATTGTAGGGGCGGTGCCCCCTGGCCCGCCCTGGCCGGGGGGATCGAATCTGATGATACCTCCGAACAAACTGAATTGCGGCTAAGCGAAAATCACCCACTTTCATCACCCCCCGATTGTAGGGGCGGTGCCCCCTGGCCCGCCCTGGCCGGGGGGATCTGCGCCGATGATACCCCCGAACAAACTGAATTGCGGCTAAGTGGATTAGTGGTAAAACGAGGCGGAAAATTAACGGTATCTAACCGCATTTATGCCTCTATTTTTAACCAAAATTGGGTAGAAAAAGCACTAGAAGATTTACGCCCCTACGCCGAATCTCTAACAGCATGGATAGTATCAAATTGTCAAGATGAATCTCGATTATTGCGCGGTCAAGCATTGCAAGATGCGCGAGAATGGGCTGCTGGTAAAAGTTTGAGCACTCAAGATTATCAATTTTTAGCTGCTAGCCAAGAATCAGAATTTGCTGAATTGCGCGATCGCCAACAGCAAACTCAAGCAGAAATAGAACTATTGCGTCGAGAAAACAAGTTATTAGAAGAACTAACCGCAGAGCAAAAACTCAGAAAATCCACTCAAATTAAACTCTGGCGCGAACAACAACTGAAAGTGCAAATTTTTACCGGAAGTGCAACACTACTGATCTTCATCTTAATTGCTGCTTTTTGGGTCAAACCATCAATTGAGGAAAGAAACAACAAAATCCTCACTCTCAGTTTGTTTTCGGAAACGCTATTTGCAGCGGACAAAAAACCGGAAGCTTTAATAGAAAGCATTAGGGCTGTCCAAGAAATGAGGCGATCGCTAGGAGTGACATCAGATATCCAAATCCGGGTTTTAACGGCACTGGAACAAGTAGTTTACAGTTTTAAGGGGCGCATAACTTTTCCCGGTTCAACCACTAAGCTAGCTTTTGTTACTTTCAGCCCAGACAGTCAAATGCTGGCGACAAATAGCGACGATCATACTCTTAAAATTTGGTACGCTAACGGCAGTTTAAAAGCTGTATTAAAAGGTGATATATCTCAAATTAGAAGTATAAATTTCAGTGCCGATAGTCAGAGGCTGGTTTCAGTTAGCGATGATAATATAGTTAAAGTTTGGCAAGTTGACGGCAAGTTGCTTCAAACTTATCCAGGGAATAGCGACAAAGTGACTAAGGTAGATAATGATACAATTGTGAATACAAGTTTGAGTTTTGATGGCACAATGTTTGCGATCGCCAATACCGATCAAACAGCAAGCATTTGGAGCAAAGACGGCAAACTGCTGAGTATTTTTAAACATCCCAGCCCAGTGACAAATATTAGTTTTAGTCCCGATCGCCAAATGCTGGTATCGGCGAGCACAGACAAAATGGTAAGATTGTGGAAAATTGATGGTACATTGCTCAAAACTTTAAAGGGACACAAGAGTGCTGTGGGTCGTGCGAGTTTTAGTCCAGATGGCAGGGCGATCGCTAGTGCTAGTGATGATGGTACGGTGATCTTGTGGAATTTGAATGTTGATGATTTGCTGGTGCAGGGTTGCAATTTAACTCGCAATTATCTTGAGGTTAAGTCTCAGCTTAATCAAAGCGATCGCCACCTCTGCGACGGAATTATAAATCAGGAAAAAATGCCCTCGCAAATCACCCCAAATTAACCCGCGCGACACTAATCAAGCTTTTACAAATTTGTTGGCAAAATATGGTTAAATTTGGTAGCGACTAATAGAGCGTATGTCAGCCAAATCGGTGTATTCTACTCTCGAACAAAAGTACCAGCGCCTGCAAAAAGAGTTAATGGGCGGAATGGTCGCCCTCGGTGGCGTCTTGTGTACCGGTACTCTTTGGTATTGGCTAGTAGAAAAATGGCCCTTACTCGATGCGCTTTACATGACAGTATTTACCCTAGCAACTGTCGGTTATGGTGAAATTCATCCCCTCGGAAAACGCGGGCGAATATTTACGATCTGCCTAATTTTGATGGGCGTCATCACCATTGGTTATATCGTCAACCGCTTTACAGAAGCCGTCATTCAAGGATATTTTCAAGAAGGAGCAAGAGTGAGGCAACAGCGGCGCTTGGTAGATTCATTAGTCGGGCATTATATCCTTTGCGGTTTTGGGCGCACCGGTCGCCAAATTGCCTTAGAATTTCAGGCAGAAAATATTCCTTTTGTGATTATAGACTTCAACCTCGAATCCATCCAAGCAGCTTTGCAATTGGGCTATACAGCCATTCAAGGCGACGCTACTTTGGATGAAACTTTGCTGAATGTGGGAATTGAAAAAGCAATTTGCATAGTGGCGGCACTCCCATCAGATGCAGAAAATCTCTACACAGTCTTATCTGCAAAAACTCTGAATCCGAACGTGCGGGCGATCGCGCGGGCGACAACAGAAGAAGCCGTAAAGAAGTTGCAGCGGGGCGGTGCCGATGCTGTCGTATCCCCCTACATTACCGGGGGAAAGCGCATGGCGGCGGCGGCTTTGCGCCCTCAAGTTATGGATTTTTTGGACGGCATTCTCACGGGAACCGAGAATTCTTTTTATATGGAAGAATTTCTGGTCAATCCAGACAGTTGTGTCTACGTCGGAGAAACTTTGAGAGATGCGAAGTTGCGATCGCAATCGGGGGCTTTAGT
>DPLL01000443.1 GCA_003542015.1 Microcoleaceae cyanobacterium UBA9251
CGTAGAAACCCGGTTTCTTGGATGGTTGGGAGTCGAGGCTATGGGATTAATTCATCCACAATTGCCAAAAATATCGCATTCCCCCCTTTTGAAGAATGGGAATCTATTAATTAAGGACAGTGATATGTGTTGCCATGCTTGTCTATGCAAATGTTTTGAGCTACGCTATTCTTCAACACGGTATCAGTTTTAGCTGTTGGGGTAGTTGAGGTACTTCCAACTGCCGTCAATACCAAAGTCGAAGGGGCGATCGCCGACATTAGTATGAACAAGGAGGAAATCAAGATTTTGCAATTCATTCTCGTGTCACCTAGTCAATTTTTTGAGTAGGGAACAAACGAGTTAGCGCTAACTGCTGTCTCCATAATTCCAGCATGAGGCAGGCCAAAAGGCTTTCGGGGTCACATCTAGGTCATTATTTGGTCATTTTGGGTGCTAGATAAGTGAACCAGAACAAAACAAAGAAAAAACCTAAGTAGAAAATAATTTATGGCTGTGACTCTCAGAGCTTCTGACAAGGGGTTAAAAACGATCGATCGGCTGAGAATTATCAAAGGCTGGTCAAGAAGAGAAAAGGCTTGGTATGAGTTGGCATATACTTCAGAATCAACCTTAAGGAGGTTTTGGAAAAAACAGCCAATTTCCTATGAAAATTTTGTCAAAATTTGCACAGTTATAGATGCAAACTGGCAAGATATTTTTGATGATAGTCTAGCAGAACTACTAGAAGCAAAGGATATACCTGCTGCTAACTCTGTACACAAAGTCGCGATCGCCCACCCCAGTCAAACTCAACACCAGCAAACCTTTGCACTACCTGAAAAAATCGCACCAGTCAGGAATTGGGTAGGCCGATCGCGTGAAATGGACACCCTCAAATCCCAGATCCTCGATCCAGAAACTAGGGCCATTACCATCACCGCTGTTTGTCTCGTAGGCTTAGCTGGAATTGGCAAAACCACTCTCGCCAGTAAGCTCATCCGCCAGCTACAAGCTGAAAATGCCCCTTTTACCGTTGCTGCTTGGGAAACTATGCGATCGTCCACGGGCAAAGCACCTCAATTTGATAGCATTATTGATTCCCTATTGCTCACTCTTTCTCATGGCGAAATTTCTGCGGCTACTACTCAAAATGACTATCGCCAAAAAACAGAAATTTTGGTGAGATTACTAAAGGAAAAACCTTGTCTAGTTGTACTAGATAATGTCGAAACTGTATTGCAAACTGGGCAAGCTCAAAAAACGGGGTATTTTGCCGATGACTGTCTTGAGTATAAGTGGTTATTCAACCAGCTTGTCGAAACGGAACATCAAAGCAAAGTAATTTTTACCAGTCGGGAAAGTTTGGCAGAATTGTCACTATTAGCAGTTAGAGAACTCCCTCTCAAAGGACTAGAAAGAGAGGATGCCGTGAACTTGCTGGAATCTCATCAGCAATGTTTGAATTTGACAACGACTTCAGAAGAATTAGCACAGTTGGCGGAACGCTATCAAGGACATCCTAAAGCCTTGGAAGTAGTTTCAGCTTTGATTCGGGATGAACCCAAATTTAAGGGACAGGTAGGTAAATTTTTAGGCGATCGTCAATGGCTATTGATTAATACCATCGATCGACTCATTGATGAAGTTTTTATTCGTCTCAGTGACTTAGAAAGAACTTGCTTGAGTCGGATTTCTGTTTATCAAACATCGGAATATCCACTAGATACAGCCGGAATTGCAGCGCAGATGCCAGAGGTAAGCGAGTATGAGTTAGAAGAGAGCATTATTCAAGGACTTAGACGCAGGCAATTATTAGACTATGACGATCAGCAAGAATCTTATCAAATGCACCCGTTAATTCAAGAAAAGGCTCATCGCGTCCTACGCCCTGATCCAAAATTTGCCACTTCAGAATGTCAAATTGCTAATCGCCAAGCCTATCGCTATTTCCTCAGTATCCAACTCAAAACTGAAGCTGAATGGCAAGAAATTGAGGATATTAAACCACTTCTGAGAGCGCACTATCACGCCTGTTGTGCAGAAGATTGGGATGAAGCGACAGGGGCAATTTTGGGAGTCTATGATTTCCTGCGTCTGGGATTTTTATTTCAGCTTTTGAAAGATTTATATACCAAACCAATCCCGCCTGACTGGAGAGATGGTAAACAATTAGTCACCTCTCCCGAAGTTCACGCAGATATTCTCCGATACCTGGGAGTAGCCTGTATTTATTTAGGTCAATATCAAGCGGCTCTTGAATATCTATCTGTCAGTTTGTCTACAGCCAGTAAAATTAGATATCGCGAAGGTGAAGCAGCAGCATTATGCGAGATAGGAGATGTTTACATAGAGACAGGAGACTACCAAATATCTTTAGACTATTTAAAACAAAGCTTAGTCATAGCTAGAGAAATTACAGCTAAGAAAATAGAATGTAAAGCTTTGATTTATCAAGGAACTAACCAATATTATTTAGGAGATTACTATCTAGGTAGAGCCACCTACAAGCAAGCTTTAAAAATAGCACGTCAAATTGGGTATATTGAAATAGAAGGAAGTAGCCTTAAGGATTTAGCTTTCTTTTATAATGTTTTAGGTGACTATCAATCAGCACTTGACTATATTCAAAAATATTCATCTCTTCCTGATTCATATAAAGGAATCAGCTCTCTTAAAGAAGTTCAAGTCTATTTAGCTAATATATATTTTAATAAGGGTGAAGCTGAAACAGCCCAAAAATTTGCTAACGAAGCTTTACGCTTAGAGGGAAATATTGGAAAAAATTGCGGTACAGATTCATTTATTTCTTTTGGCATTAGCTACAGATTTTTTGAAGATTTACAACAAAGATTTGAGTATTTTGACAAACGGTTTAAGAGAGCTAAGGAAATTGGTGTTAAATTCGATGAAGCCTGGGCTTTATATCAAATAGGCATGACTTATCTGCAATTAGGACAGCATGATTTGTCTTTAGAGTATTTTCACCAAAGCCTTAATATTTTTCATAAGATAGGTACTCGTGCTTATGAGGCTGAGTCATTGTTGATATTAACAAAAACCAGTTTACTCATCAATACAGTTCCTTTAGAAACTCTCCAAGATTACTGCGATCGCGCCGAAAATATTTGTCTTGAGCTCAAGCTACCACTATTAACAGAAGTACAAAAACTCAAAGCAAATTTACAGAAAAATCGCGACTAAATAGATCTGGAATGAGATTTACCTACTCACCCAAAGCCTGCCGCTGAGCCTCCAACAACTCCTGAATCCCAGTTTCTGCCAAATCCAAAATTTGATTTAACTGACTCCGACTAAAACTTCCCTCCTCCGCAGTTCCCTGAATTTCAATAATATTCAAATCCCCATTCATCACCACATTACAATCAATTTCCGCCGCCACATCTTCCAGATAATTCAAATCTAAAAATAGCTCGCCTTCCAAAAGTCCCACAGAAACGGCCGCCACTTGGCGCACAAGGGGCGATCGCACTAAATCACCTTTTTGCACCAACTTATTCAAAGCATCAGCCACAGCCACAAACGCGCCATTAATAGAAGTCGTGCGAGTCCCCGCATCCGCTTGCAAAACATCAGCATCGACAAGAATTGTGCGATCGCCCAAAAGTTGCATATCCAAGCACGATCGCAAACTGCGTCCAATCAACCGCTGAATTTCTTGAGTGCGCCCCGATAACTTCATAAATTCCCGCTCTTGTCGCTGCGGCGTAGATCCCGGTAACATTCGATACTCCGCAGTCAACCAACCTTTTCCGGTATTCTCCAGAAACTTAGGCACTCCCGGCTTAATCGTAACGCTGCAAAGTACCTGAGTATCGCCACTTTTCGCTAGCACCGAACCGCTAGCAAATTTGGTAAATTCGCGATCGAAACTAATCGGACGCAGTTGATTTGGTTGTCTACCATCGGCACGTTTTCTGGACATAAGTAATGGGGAATTGGGAATGGGGAATTGGGCATCGGGCATCGGGCATCGGGCATCGGGCATTGGTGTCAACTTAACTTCTAACCCAGTCACAGACTGCGGTTTAACTATTAAACTTAGATCCCCCCGACGCCAAGAGGGCGGGCACGGGGGCACCGCCCCTACAAGGGGGGGACAGGAATCTTCTCAAAGTCNNGATTTAGGGGGATCTAGACTGAGGTAAAAACTAGATTTATCAAGGCTTTCAGTCTTAATTTGACACCAATGGGCATCGGGCATTGGTAATTGGTATTTGACTAACCAATAACTAATAACTACTAACAACTTTAACAATATCTTGCTGCACTTTTTCTGGCGGCTGATCGCCGTTGACAGTTAACAGCTTGTTGCGATGCTCGTAATAATCTAAAATCGGGAGCGTTTGCTCCTCAAACAAATCGAGCCGGCGCTGCAAAATTTCTGGACTATCATCCGATCGCGATCGATCGCTCGATCGACTCAACAACACCTCCGTCGGCACCTTCAACCAAATCGCCCAATCTAGCTCTTGTCCCAAATCAAAGAGCAAAAAATCCAACTCCTCAGCTTGAAAAGCCGTGCGCGGATAGCCCTCCAACACCCAGCCATTAAAGACATCCCACAGCAGCAGTCTCTGGCGAAAGAATTGAATCATCGTGGCGTCGGGCACTAATTCCCCTGTTTCCACATAAGGCATCGCCAACTTGCCCAAATCTGTTTCAGAGGCGATCGCACCCCGCAGAATGTCCCCCACAGCCAGCAAAGGAATGCTCAAATTACTGCACAGTAGTTCAGCCTGAGTTCCCTTGCCCGCTCCAGGCCCTCCCAGAATCACCAATCTCACTGTGCTCTGCTCCTAGCGCTGCGACATTCAAAGTTTACCCGTTATTGAGATCGATCGGGCAAAAAGGCTGCGATCGCCACTACAGCCAGCTTTAGACAATTTGTATATCTAGCGTGCGATCGGATGTACACTAAGTCCAGTACACTATATATTGTCAAGCAGGCTTCTTCCATCTCAAAGTCGGAGCAGCCCTCAAGACTTAGTTGTTGATTAGATATTGCCCTGTCAGGAACTCAGGGAGTCAAC
>DPLL01000442.1 GCA_003542015.1 Microcoleaceae cyanobacterium UBA9251
CCTACTCCCCTTCTTAAGGGGGGCTAGGGGGGATCTGGACCCAATCGTCAAACAACACTCTCTGACTGGGTTTGACGTTAAGTTGACACTAAGAAGGGCACGCTTGAGTGTCCTGACTGTGGGTAATATCTTCACGATCGCGATCGCCAATTTTAGCTCCGATCGCACTTAATCTAGATCTGGGTCAAGATCAATGAGCTAGGATAGAGTGGAATCCCCTAAGCCCAAATCCTTGCGGGGCAAATCTTTCGGGAGAAAATATATCGCCCCCACCAGGGCTTGTAGGGGCAGGTTTTACCAACAATCTCGGCCTTTGACCAATAATCTCGTATACTTCGACACTTCGACTACGCTCAGTTACCGCGTAGTAACCCGCCCCACCCAACGGCAAATCGCGGGTTGTGGGTTGGTATATTTTATTTTTTGAGCCAAATAACACAAATTGTGAATTTGTGCAACGGACTGATATGAAAGTTGGCTAAAATGGGAATCATAAAACTGGGATCGTACTGTCAAGCAGTAACTACCTGCAATACCATCTCTGAAACTATTCAGGAAGGCGTCAATGTTTAAAAGCAAATTATCCAAAGTTATCGTATCGCTACTGCGGCGGATTGCTGGTGTGACTCGATCGCGCGCAAAGCGACTAATGAGAGCAATGTTGCGATCGCTCATAGCAATGGGCCGACGGGCAAATTTGCCAGTGGCGGGGTTTGTGCTCCCGACGGTGACGATGGTGTTGCTGGTGGTGATTTTGCTGACGGTGGCGATTACTCTGCGATCGTTCGATCGGGCTAATACGGCTCGTAACGTGCGCGTGAACCAGCAGGTGCTGGCGGCTGCGACTCCCGCGCTCGATCGGGCGAAAGCGAAAATTCAGTATGCATTATCCCCTGGAGGAAGCGGAACACTTGATACACCATCAGACTTGAATATTTACCAAGTGATGGATTCAGCTCGCTTTCAATTTGGAGATGAGGATGTCCTACAGGTTAAATTTGATATTGATGATTCAAAGGTAATTAATCCTCTCACAGATCCAACTAAAATCAATGAAAGTGAGAGGATAAATACCGCTTGGAGGTTCCCTGTAGATACTGACAACAATGGTAAATTTGATACCTACACTCTATACGGGATCTATTTTCGCAGCCCACCTCGCAATATCGACACAGGAGAGTTTCAGAGAGCTAGAAAGGTTTTAGAAGCCAGAACCCCTCCGATGGCGATATCCCAAGGTTCTACTAACGCGATCTGCAAGGCCGCAGCAGGTACGAGCGCTAGTTTGGTAGGCGGTTCCGACTGGTACAAAGCAGAGGGCGTACTCAAAAAAAGCTTCTTTGTCTACACAGTGAACGTGCCGATTACTGCTACTAATACGGGACTCGATCCCCAAAAATACGACATATTTAAAGGAACTCCAAGTTTCTCAGCTTTGGAGTATCAACAAGACCAAAAACGCATTCCCCTACAAAATAATGCGGTGGTTTATGAAGATGATTTAGAAGTATCTCCCGGTCCGGCCCTGCGTCTGAACGGACGGATATTTACTAACAGTAACTTTCTTGTCACCACCACGGGTGCAGGCCCAGTGGCGTTCTATCTCGTTAGCAGCAAAGATTCTTGTTTCTACAACCTAGAAAATAGCAAAATAGTCGTTAGCGGTAATGTGGTTAACGGCTGGTCGGGAAGTAATGGCAGCACTGGCATAGGCATAGCAGTTCATCTATTTGGGAAAGCTACTACCGATCCAGTCATCACAAAAGCAATCAAAGGCCCAAGCGATCAATCTGTAGCCTACAAAGATGGTGCTTTAGGGGTCATGTACAATAACAAGGCTTATTCCGATCGCATCGGTCTGTTAGTTTCCGAACAACTAAAAAATGCCGCTGCTTCCGATCCCAATGAAGTTAAGAACGCCATTGCCAAACAAGTTCTAGAGGAAACAGACCCCACACCTCCCAGCGCCGCTCGTCAAGACGAAATTCGCCAACAAAAGCTGGAATCTTACTTTAGATTGCGGACACGGAAAGTGCCTTTTGCAGAAGTGCCGGCCACGGTCGACGCATTGGCTGGCTTTGTTAACCCTACAACAAAAGTGGTGACTACATCTCCCTTCGGCGGTACAGGAGAGGCACTGCGACCGGTGGATCTCTGGGTTATACCTTCTGATACCAATACTAAACTCGATACAACAAGTGTCAGGCTGAAAGCCAACAGCCCAGATTCTGTACAGGAAAATAATAAAGAATCCGAGTTAGGCGATCGCATAGTCGTAGGCAACAACCTGCCAGCATTGAGATGGAGTGCCACACTGAACAAATTTGTGGGTGAGGGTCAGGAAGGAAGAGACCCGTTAACAGGAGTTAAGTGGCTGGATAAGCCGACTTCAGACGATCGCTACCGGGAACCCCAAGTCAAGCAGTTCGCTGATGTAGGGGGAGCTGAGCGGGACGGCTTCTGGGAAAAAAGTGCGGCCATAGCACCGAAAACAGCAGTTGATGGCATTGGCGGACTGCGGGTAATCACGGGTGCGGGCGTTTACGAACGCACAAATTCTTTTCTGCCACCTCCCAAAGTCTTCAATCCAAAGACAAATTCAGTATCCCCATTCTACGACGATCCGGCAACTGTTGCTGTAGAAAAGTTCCCTGTTGTTTGGCCGGACTCCATGCCGATGTCACCAGGCCCGGCATCTCAAGTCTACGATAATGCTGCTGCTACTAACCCCTATTGGGTTTCGCTAAGCTCTGACGACTGGGGAACTCTTAGTCAACCTGTTGCAGGTGCTACAGCCTTATTAATTCCCAAAGCTCCCACTATAGATCCTAATACTCGCAAATATGCTAAGGGCGACCTGCGGATGCGCGCCACTGCAATCTATCACTATGCAGACAATCCCAGCGATCAAAGAACTGAAAATTCTAGCTCAACTCCTGTAACTCTTGTCAGAGCTGATTCACCGCTGGCTTGTGTGAGCAGCTATTACGATCCCAGCTACCGATACAAGAAGGGTACAACTTTATTTGATTCCAGTCTCAATCGTCCAGATTTGCCATCGGGAAAAGACAACAATGGTAAATCCAACAACGGCATCGTCTACGGCCCTCCCGCAGCCAGACCAAGCGGTGCAACTCTGACGGCAGCTCTGGTGACTGACCCATCGCTTCTCAATCCAGCAGGAACACCAGATGATCGCTTGAATTATCAAGCCAGTATCGTCTTTCCTGACGGTCGGTTTGTCAACGAGAGCTTAAGGAATGCTTTGCAGAAGGCTGACGCAGATCGCACCTTATCGGAAAAAGCTGCGATCGACTCTACTCTTTGCTCTTTTAAAATTTTGGCAAATCCGACTACGGTTGACGAAACCTATCTGAATCACGGGACAATTCGAGAAGTTGCTTTTCTCAATCCTAGGGAAATTAAGGCGATCGACAAGGACGAAACAACTACTGCGGTGGACGAGACTTATAGCCTCAGCAGTCCCTTAAGTTCTTCCACTGGTAGCGGCTTGATGGCTGCAACTCAGAGCGCGAAGCTAACAGGAAATTACGACCAGCCCCTAGCAGAACGACAACCCCTAGAAATTCGGGTCACGCAATTAGATCTCGATAAGCTCAGGAAGAAAACCATCCCCTACAAGCGAACTCCCCTCATCAGCAAACTTAATCCAGAGTATATGCTGCCTTATAGTGGCATCATATATGCCAGCCGTGACGATGCAGCACCCGATCGCAGCGATCGTAGTCCCAATAGTCTTGGCACTGCCATTGATACAACCCGCAGCCCGCTAAGTAGCTCAACGGATTCTCGGCTAGACCCCACCCGTCGTCCCCACGGAATTATGCTGATTAACGGATCTAGCTTGGGTCGCCCAACAACTGTAACAACCTTGCCAGACGTATTCAAAGAGAAAGGTTTGCTGTTGACTTCTAACCTGCCGGTCTATATCCAAGGCACATTTAACCAACACACCAAGAAGGAATTTACAGGGGCTTTTAGTTGGACTGAAAGCGCTTTCTACGGCCGCCTGGGTGCCAACCTCGATCCCAATTTTGCTTGTCGGAAGAACGATCCCCGATACCCAACCAAATGCTCAGACAGCGATAATTGGCGAGCAGCAACAGTGCTCTCCGATGCGATCACCCTAATCTCTGAGCCAGTGTCAGGTAATTTACAGGAAGGCTTCCGGTACGGTTTCCGCAATCACGGAGATTTTGACCTGAGAAATAATGCAGGTACCACAATTGTCGGGTATGACTTGAATGGCAGTGGCATTCTTCCTCCTGATGATGGCATTCTTCCTACTGATACAGCTAATGAAGCTGACTTCGGCTTTGACCTCAATGGAAATGGGACTACGAACGATACCGTTAAAGAGACGGATGTAACGGCTAAAGCAGCTCGGCGGATTAATGGTTTTGGTGCTAACAACTACGTCACTAATGGTCTGACTAGCGGTGCTGATTTTGACATTACAAACCAAGAAAAGTTCGGGCAAAGCGCGGGGACTCCCGTTACACCAAAAGACGAAAACTACCGCACTACCGCTACAGGTGTTGCTCCCAACAGTTCATACTTCAACAATTTTGTTACGCCAGTTCAGCGACGGGCTAATTCTTCAGTTAAATTTCCCGAGTATGTCATGGAAATCTGCCGGAAGTTGCCTGTTTCAGCTTGCGGACCTAATAACTGGGTAGTTGGTATTGACGCAAATAACAATCAGCAATTTGATTCTGGTGAAGATCAGCGGGCAGGCGCTGTCCCAGCAGACACAGATGTCGCTAAACTTTTGTCAGGTACAACAGCTAGACGAGCTCTAGATCCAGCGGAGCAAAGATATCCCCGTCGCGTAGCTTTTGTGCGAAACATCTCAGGTACTAAGCAAAATAAACTGGTGCTGAATGGCACTATCCCTGTGGCATTGGGAATTAATGCTAGCAATCAAGTAGCTTTCTATGCTGCTACGGCAGGTACTGTGTCTGTGGACGGGAGAACACCAGATCCCAGCATAACTACTGTCTCTGGTCAGCCTCAGCTAGCAGATAACGCTCTCTGGTATGCGACAACCACGACTCCAGCCACTCCAACGGGAGGAATTGACTATGGCAATGATAAACCTCTGTTTTACGCCAAACTACCAACACCTAGTGGCGTAGCTCCTAATATTGTTGCTAATACAGTTGAGCAGCCACAGCTAAGACCTCTTTTGCAGATTCAGGCCACAAATATTCTTCCAAATGCTGCCCTAAGCACAGCCCAAAACGCCAACGACGTAACGCGATGGATACAAAAAGCACGACCGACGGAGTTTAACCTCATAGTCGCCTCCAATGACGTTCCTTCACGAGCTCTCTCTTCCACCATTGGCGACACCAATGGTGGTATGCAAAACTTACCCCGCTTTATAGAAAATTGGCAAAACCTAACTCACACGATCGCAGGTTCGTTTATCCAATTCAAGCGCAGTGCTTACGCAACTGCTCCCTATCTATCAGTTACTGGTAATGCCAAGCTCTTCGACACTCCAACCGATACTCCAGCCGCTCCCACCACCACTTACAAAATAGAAACCTTTGGTGGCAGGATTGGCTATTTCGTTCCACCCAATCGGGAATGGGGATTTGATGTAGGTTTGCTTTCACAGCCCGCCGACTTGTTCGCCCAAAAATTCACTCTCCCTGCTTCTGGGAAAAAACCTGACGAATACTTCAGAGAAATCAGCCGGGATGATGATTGGGTGAAATCTTTACTGTGCGCTGAAAAATTGAACGCCAATGATCGCAAACTCTCTGGTAAGTATGCGGCCAATGACAGCGCTACAAAACCAAAAATAGATTGTCCTGACCTTTCCTGACCTTTAAACGCTCAAATTCCTGAGCTCCAAATGCGGAGTGCTTATTATGACCAAACGCCAACAGCCACAAAGTAGTTTACATAAGTCTCAAGAAGCCGGCTACACGATTATCGAGTCATTGGTGGCGATGATTGTAGTTTCGGTGCTGATGATTGCGATCGCCCCGGTGATGGCTTACTCGGTAGCAATTCGCGTCCAAGCCAAACGGATGGAAATGGCCACTCAAGCCGCCAAAACCTATATTGAGGCGCTCAGGTCTGGGGCGCTCAAATTTGGTGGAGCAGGGTTCCCAATCCCCGCAGGAGTCGGAGTCGTGTTGGCAGATGCACGAGTTCCGACAGTCGGCGAGACATACTGCGTTGACATGGATGGAGGAGGTTGTGCCTCCAGCAGCAACAAAGACTTTTACGTTCAGGGCGCTTGGCTAAATCCCGATTCATCTATTACTGGTGGCGATCCCACATTAAAAGGCTACCAGCTCTTAGTCCGGGTTTACAGGGCTGATTCCTTTGCTGCGGGTGTAACTTTGAAGCCTACAAGAACTGCGACAAAGCAATCTGTTGTGGGTTCTGGTTTGGGCGACAAGACAATGCCAGTAGTAGAAATGTCTACAGAGATTCCCCCTCCTACAGTAGATTCCTCTGCATATCGATCGTTCTGTTCACGCATCCAAGATCCTAAAACCAATGCTCCTAGCACCACTGCGTGTCAATAATTAATCAAAATCCTTGTTAATAAAAAATGTTCCCTACCATTTGACAGAGGAAAAGTCAAAATGAAAACTTTACTCAGGTTGCTTCTAAAAAATCAGCACCAGCGAAACCGCTCCGGGCCAGATCAAACCGAAAAAGGCATGACTCTCGTCGAGCTATTAGTCGGCTCGATTATGGCATTTCTGATCATTACGCCGATGCTCACCTTTGTAGTGGATATGCTGAATACCGACAGGAGAGAACAAGTCAAATCAAACACCGAGCAAGACCTTCAGGCCGCCGCTGATTTCATCTTCCAAGATTTGAGTCAAGCTATTTATATTTATGATGGCAAAGGAATCACCGATATCAAAACTCAACTTCCAAATAATGGAGATTCTAATAGAACTCCGATCCTCGTATTCTGGAAGCGGCAGCAAATTAAAAATTCTCTTCCTGTTAATGCCACATTGACTCCTAAACCAAGTAATTGTAACCCGGCCGCACTACCAGGTAAAGCAGGTGAGTGCAACGATACTTTCGTACTATCATTAGTTGCCTACTACCAGATTAAAGATACTACACCTAACCTTACTTGGTGTCAGCCTTCAGGAGACAATTGTCCTAGCCGTATAGCCCGCTATGAAATTAGGGAGCCAATTAAAAATCCCTACACAACAGATGCCACAAAACCTTATTACGATGCGACAGATTTAAATGATGGTCAAAAAGGCAGTGATGCCTTTAATAAAGACTTTGACTTTAGTAAGCCCACGGTAAATGTGACGACGGGAGTCAATTTTCCCACCACTCCTGAAGTATTGGTTAACTACATCGACCACAGCAGTAACACTAATGTTCCAGTACCTACCGGAGCTCAGTGTAAAACTCTTCTTGGCGTCATACCTCCACCAGCACCAGCAACATTCAATGAAAACGATTTACTAATCACAGACGGCTCAACTCACAGCTTCTACGCTTGTGTTGATACATCTAATAACTTAGCCAGAGTCACAATCAGAGGAAATAGCCTGCGCCGCCTTCAAACTGATGCTAATTTCAAAACCACCAGTTCGGCATTTTTCCCAATAACAACAGTGCAAGTAAAAGGTCTCGGTGCGGTAGGAAAATAACTGATGTCTGAGACTAATTTCCGAATCGCGCCACTAGCAGATCACACAGGAGAATAACATGAAAATCCCAATATTATTAAAAGTCTTGCAGATTTCTAAGACTAGCAACCCGCAATTTCCAACATCCAGAAAGGGCGATGAGGGGTTCTCTCTTCTAGAAATGATGATGATAGTGTTGATCATAGGTATACTAACCTCGATCGCCGTTCCCGGTTGGCTGGGATTCATCAACAATCAAAGGGTTCGCACTGTGAACGATCGCGTTTTCCAAACCTTGCGAAGTGCACAAAGCGAAGCAAAGCGAAATAAGCGCGATATCACAGTTACATTTGATACATCTGTCGATCCGCCAACAGTTACGATCGATAATATTACCCAGCAGTTAAATGTCGGCGGCGAAATTAAAAAAGACACTATTACGCTTACCGTTAATAAACCTACTGCTTCTACTACGCCTGCAAACTCGATCACTTTTGACTACCAAGGCAATCTCCCCACAGATACAACTCCCTTTTATGTCACAGTTGTTCCTGCTAGCGGCGGTGCGAAAAAGTGTGTAATTGTCGAAACTATCCTAGGAGGAATGAGAACTGATGAAGGCGCAGCTTGCCCCGTAGCCCCGTAGATATTTTTCAATCTCTAACATCAATTCCGCGTCATTCCTGAATTGTTAAGATATATTAAATTAAATTATTTTATATTTCAAATCCAATCAAAACAGACAAACTATGCTAGAATTCCTCAAACAAGTGAGAGCGCCAGTCAAAATTTAAGCGATTCCCCACGAGTCCGCCGGGGGTTCAAAACCCCCGTCTCATAGCGAAAGTCCTCTCAAAGAGGACTACAGAGGCTTCTGCGGTGACATGGGCGATACCAAACAACAACCCAAAATTCAGTAAATACCGATCTATACAAAAACCAAATTCAGCACTTAACATAAACCTAATCTAAAATAGCAGCCCTAACTTTTTTTCAACCCAAACATTTAGGTGCATCCAAATGTCAATAAATAAAGTAATCAAAAACAGAGCAACTGCATCTGCTGCGGGTTTTACAATGCTTGAAATATTAATCATCGTCTTAATCATCGGAATATTCAGCGCCATCGTCGCCCCAAGCTGGCTAATGTTCATCAACAACTACCGCTTAAAACTATCACTAGACAGAGCCCATTCCGCAATGGTAACAGCCCGCAGCAACGCCAAACGCGACAACATCGCATACCAAGCCAGCTTCAAACAAGTCGGAGAAACAGTACAAGTAGCAGTTCACAAATCCGATATTCCCCCAGCCGAAGTACCCGCCGGTGAATGGAAAAGCTTAGAGCCCCAAATTCAGATAAATACAAATGACACAACATTGCGTAAGGTCAATGAGAACACAAATCTAGTCAAAGAAAATGGAACTGTCTGGCGAGCCCTATTCAATTACCAAGGTTGCCCAGTGTATAACAAAAGTGACGAGTGCGGTCTAACCAGTATACAAGCAAAAGGAAACCTAACACTATTTCATCCTAATCTCAAAAATGGCGATCGCTGCGTCATCGTCTCTACAATTTTAGGACATAAACGCACCTCCCAAAGACAAAATAAACCAAATCCAGACAATGATAAAAATAGATTTTGTTACTGAGATTAATCGAAATTAGGACACGGCCGCAATCAGGACACGGCCGCAATCAGGACACGGCCGCAATCAGGACACTCAAGCGTGCCCATTGGTGTCAACTTAACTTCTAACCCAGTCACAGACTGCTGTTTGACNNTTCAGGCTTAAGTTGACACCTATGGACTCCTGGAGTGTCCGACCTTGCTACTTCTGACTAGGTGGAATCTTCTCAATACTAATCAGCGCCTCCATCACCGACTCCACAATCGGCGCCGCCACAGTCCCCCCCGAACCCCCTTTCGGCTCATCAATCACCGCCAAAACCACATACCGAGGATCATTCACAGGCATAATCCCCACAAAGCTAGTAATTATCGCCTTAGAATAACCACCACCACCAGCACTAGCTTTTTGAGCCGTACCCGTTTTCCCCGCAATCCGATAGCCGGGAATTTGTGCAGCTTTCCCCGTACCTCCATCAACAACACTTTCCATCATTTCTAAAACTTGCTTAGTAGTCTCCGGCGAAAAAACCTGCTTCACTACAGCCCTCGGAAGCTTCCAATAAGCTTGGCCTTCCCGATCGAAAAGTCCCCGCACAACGTGAGGAGTTACTAACTTGCCACCATTTGCCAAAGCCCCATTAAGCTGCACCAATTGAATCGGAGTGATCGAAAAACCTTGACCAAAAGCAGTAGTAGCAACTTCCACCGGAGAATTAATAAATTGCTCTCGATTTTTTAGCTGACTGGTTACTTCAAAAGGTAAATCTGTTCCCGCACTTTGTCCCAGTCCCAGTTTTTCTAAAGCTTGATAGTAAAGAGAAGGTTTCATGGTGTTCATAATGTGAACCATCCCCACATTACTAGAACGTTTCAAAATATCTGTCACCGTCGAAGGGCCGCGCGCCCCTGCTGAGCGGTAATCGGCATTTTGAATAGTCCAGGGATTCATGTAAATCCGACCTTCGTCGTTAAATACACTATCACGTTTGATGGCACCCGCTTCTAGGGCGATCGCCACATTAATCGCTTTAAAAGTCGAACCAGGTTCGTAAACATCAGTTACAGCCCAATTTTTATAACGTTCCAAACCAAAATTAAAATACTTATTCGGGTCATAAGAAGGTTCCGTCACCATCGACAGCAACTCCCCATTACGGGCATCCATCACAATCACCGTGCCCCGCTTCGCCTCGTGTTGATCCATTTTTTCCTTGAGAGCAATCCGCGCCGCCCGCTGCAAACGGCTGTCGATCGTCAATTGCAATTTCAATTCATCCAACTGGACAAATCCCGCCGACAGTCCATCGGGAACCCAATTCCCATCGATCGACTTGCTATATTGAATCGACGGCATCGATCGTTCCAACAAATTCTGCTGGCTGTATTCTACCCCTGCTTGCCCCTTCCGCTCCTCATCCACATAACCAAGGACATCGGCCACCAATTCCTGCTGCGGGTAAAAACGCTGCTGCTGTCGCACCAACTCCAAGCCATCCACCAGACTATCTTTAATTTGCATCCTACCCACTCGATCGGCAACTTCTTGAGGTAGCCAATCAGCAAGTTTAATCCCGCTTTCGGCCAGGTTGAAATTTTGCAGCAATTCTGTTTCCGCCGTATTCCCCGCCCTAACTTTGATGGGGAGCATGGGAGCCAATTTAGCCGCGATTTCCGCCTTTGTCTGCTTGAATAACTTGGGGTGAGCGTAGAGCGTGTACACCTGTCTGTCGATCGCCAAAACATTCCCGTTGCGGTCAATTATCGGGCGTCTCGGCACAAACGGCTTAGTTTTGCTAGTTTGCTGCTCCTGGGCCTGTTTTTGCAGCGCGGGAGCTCGCGTCACCTGCAAATAAAGCAAATTCACAGCCAGCCCCAGCCCCCCCAGCATCAACACCGCCCACACAGCCCACAACCGGAACTTGTTAGGTTTTAAGCGCTGCGACGGCCGTTTGGGCCGCCTGCTAGGGTTCCCGGAAACAGACCTGTTCCTTGGTTTAGCCCAGTTCGTCCGATCGTCCTGCTGTTTTGGACCTTTCGTGTTCGGCGATCGGTAGCGGTCAAAACGGGGGTCATAGCTCATAAGTTAGTAGTCAGTAGTCAGTAGTCAGTAGTCAGTAGTCATTAGTCATTAGTCAGTAGTCATTAGTCATTAGTCATTTTTGAGAACCTACCAATAACCTATAACAATGCCCGATGCCCACGCAGGGCTGTTTCATTCTCCAAAAAACCGCGATTTTGTAGGGGTAGTGCGACCCCTACTCCCCGTGCCTACCCCCCCACCAACCATCAAATCAGCGTTTCAGACCTCTGGGCGGGCACTCTTGGCACCGCCCCTACTG
>DPLL01000441.1 GCA_003542015.1 Microcoleaceae cyanobacterium UBA9251
TGGTATTCTGCGATCGTCACTTCCTCGCGTTTGTCCACAATTCCTCCTCTTTTAATATTTTCTGCCGATTAGCAAATAAGTCGTCATGTCTCCTTTGCCTTTGACATTGATTGTACCGCGCTTTTCCAATAAATACCGATCGCACAGTAACTGATAAGTTGAATCGCTAACTTGAATTTTACCAGAAATTCCCTGAGATTCCATGCGGCTAGCTGTATTGACAGCATCTCCCCACAAGTCGTAAATAAACTTTTTGGTGCCGATTACACCTGCTACAACAGGCCCAGTATTAATCCCAATGCGAATCTTAAGAGGTTTGTCACATTCTCCGCTAAGTTTCATAATTTCTTGCTGCATTTCCAGGGCCATTTCGGCAATAGATTCTGCATGATTTGTACAGGGCATTGGCAAGCCGCCTGCTACCATATAATTATCGCCGATCGTCTTGATTTTTTCCAGTCCATATCGATCGCTCAATCGATCGAATGCTGAAAATATTTTGTTAAGTAATTCGACTAATTCTTGAGGAGATGTGTGGGAAGATATTTCGGTAAAGCCCACAATATCTGCAAAAAGAATCGTGACTTCGGCAAATCCATCCGCAATGTTGCTGTCACCTTTTTTTAGGCGATCGGCAATCATTTCTGGTAAGATATTTAATAATAAACGTTCGGATTTTTCTTGTTCTGCACGCAATATCTTCTCGGCTTTTTTACGCTGTGCAATTTCGTCATATACTCGACAAAACATTTGATTGAAAGCAAGCATTACTTCTCCTAATTCATCATCGCGCTTGACTGAAAAAGAGTAAAAATCTGGCTTGTCTCGATCTTTGCTCAAAGCATCTCCCGCAGCTATCAAGTCATCGCGCAGTCTCAAGATAGGTGCAATTACTGTACCTCCTAAAAATAGCATAGTCACAGAAGTCACAAAGGCTGATATAATGATTACAAGAATAGCAATGCGCCCGATAAATGCGTAAAGTTCAGGTTGAATTAAGGAAGCATCGTGGCGAACAATTAATATGTAATCACCTCCCAAATGTCGCTCACTCCAAGCAATATCATAGCGTTGGCCATCGAGATTGTGTTTGCGAACAATACCATCGTTTTTTAGTTCCTCTAAACTGATTTCTGGCGGTTCGCCAACTGTATAGATTAGCCCATCGTCAGCTTGGTAAATAGATAATCCTAAAATTACTGTAGAATCCTTAGTAAGGTTTTTAATTTTTGCTTGCAATACATTGCGATCGGACATATCTTGTTTGAGCAAAAATATTAGGGAATCAACAGTGGCGCGAGATACCTGTTCTAGCTGCATTAATAGTTCATCTTCGCGCCGAAAATAAGAGGGAACTAAAATAATGGCCTCTATTACCAGAATGCTAGCAAATACCCACAAGGCGATTTGCCTAGACAATCGAGATTTGAAAAAACCTAAGAATGAGAAAATTCGTATTGACATAAAATTTACTATTTACTATTTGTCAGTTGTCAGTTGTCAGTTGTCAGTTATCAGTTGTCATTAACTCTTAGTTTTTGACTCACGACTTATGACTACTGATTTATTAGAAGGCCCCTGAATAATATAATAAACAAATTAAACCGACAGTGCACTGACTAATCTGCCCGCCAGCAGAGAAGAAGTCAGAAGTCTTCACGATCTGGGTTAAGATAGTGATTGTAATATATGGCTAGCGATCGTGAATTCTCATTCTACTGCCTCACTTGTAAACAAGGAAATATTTCCGGGAGAAGTTTTTGTCAATACTGCGGATTTTGATATCGGCATTCGGCGACTTTTGCCGAAATATGACGAAATGCTGGATGTATTA
Source organism: Microcoleaceae cyanobacterium UBA9251 (assembly GCA_003542015.1). Taxonomy (GTDB): domain Bacteria; phylum Cyanobacteriota; class Cyanobacteriia; order Cyanobacteriales; family Microcoleaceae; genus Microcoleus. The sequence goes on from DPLL01000441.1 coordinate 1,835, forward strand.
GCAGGTTGTATTAGTGGTGCGAACCACCGTATTTTAGAACTGGGTTGCGGTACGGGAGAACTTAGTTTAAAAGTTCTCCAACGCTACCCATCTGCGGAAATAGTTGCTCTGGATTATTCGCCGCGAATGCTTGATTTTGCCCGCAGTAAAATAGAGTCCGCAGGATATGCTGCTAGATGGAGTGGAATTGAAATGGATTTCGGAGAATGGGCGAATAATCCCAATTTTTCTGGTTTTGGCGATCGATTTGATGCTTGTATTTCATCTCTGGCAATTCACCATCTTGATGATGAGATGAAGTTGAAGTTATTTCAACGCATTCGTGAAAGTTTAAATCCTGATGGCTGTTTTTGGAATGCTGATCCGATGTTAGCAGAATCGGCGGCAATGAGAGATATTTATCAAGCTGCGCGAGAAGAGTGGGCTGCAAATCAGGGGGAAACATTGGCAGCAATTCGGGGGAATGTGGGAATGAGTGTCTCTTATGGGTATTCCAATCCCGATCGCCTGGCGACACTCTCTGCACATTTGGAAATGCTGGCCTCATCTGGATTTGAGACGATCGCAGTTCCTTGGAAATATTATGGGATGGCGGTGTTTGGGGGTTTTGTTAATTAAGGAATTCTGGCGAATTACGGTGAATCCCGGCGGTTAGAAACCGCGTCTACACAAGCAAAGTCCGCCTGCGCGGACTAAGAGAGTATTCTGGAATTTAAGGAACAGGTGTGGTAATTTCAGTAGGTGCGATCGCCCCTGGTGTTGGCACTGCTTCTGCTGGGTTTTGCAGCATTTGGCGCTGTTTGTTCCTAAATTCTGCGGCCGCATCGTTTAAATTTTGATGCTGTTCTGATGTAAATTCATCCATACTGCGGGTGTTTCCCAATCTGGATCTATGAATTAAATCAAATAGTCCTGTTCCATTGCTGCGGCCGGAAAAAGGATCGGGATTGTCGTTAGTTTGAAAGTCTTGCAGTGGCTGGGAATTGTTTAAACTGCTGGCTTGAGCGAATGTTGCTTGAGGTAAGAAAAGGGTGGAAGATGCGATCGCGCTTAAAGCTGTTAGCAACATCCAATTGCTTGATTTAGAATTTTTGCTGTTCATAATTTATTTGTTTAACCTTCAAAAAAAACAATTCTATCTAAACAATATTCTGAGGGGCAACAAATATTGTACCACTTCTTAAAAGTTTAGATCCGGGTAGGGACTCTCCAAGAGCCCAAGGCGTGACAACTTAACTTCTAACCCAGTCACAGACTGCTGTTTGACTATTAGGGCCGGATCCCCCCTAACCCCCCTTAAGAAGGGGGGGACAAGATTCTTCTCAAAGTCAACCCCTACTCCCCTTATTCAGGGGGATTTAGGGGGATTGGAATATGTGCAACGACCTATTAAATTGGTATTAGATCGTTGACCGTTGTATCGGAATGATTTAACCGCAGAGAACACAGAGGACACAGAGGGAGAGAATAGAGATCTGAATAATTTTGATGCTACCGGATTTGATATTACCTTAATTATGTAACTTTGATGAATTGGGTTTCCCTAGTATTTTTTAGTTGTACTGCTGGTGTGTTGACTGGAGTTGCAGTTCAAGTACACAATCGAGGTTTCTCTGTCGCAGAAATTGTTCGCACAGAGTTACCGCAGCAACCTCAAGGATCGAAATTTCAACTAACAAAACCGCCTGTGAATTCACCAGCGGCTCAACCGCTGAATTTGCCCGGAAAAACAGTAAAACCATTGTCAGGGGAGAACCAGAAACAACCGCTTCCCCAGAGGGCGGAAGATTTAGTCAAAACAGCGATGTTTCAGAAAGCTCGTTCAATTACTGTGAAAGTGTTTTCGGGAGATAATTGGGGTTCGGGGATTATCATTCAGCGGCAAGATCGAGTTTATACTGTGATTACGAACGACCACGTATTGCAGTCAGGAGAAACCTATCGCATCCAAACTCCCGACGGTAAAATTAACTCTGCTACCCGATATTTAGCAACTCAATTTGTGGGTAAAGATTTAGCACTGTTGCAGTTTAGCAGTACCAAATTAGACTACAAAATAGGTATATTGGGAAGTTCTGCAACGGTTAAAGAAGGGGATAAAGTATATGCTGCGGGGTTTCCTGCTGAAGTTAAAAAGTCAGATCAAGCCGGATGGAAATTCACTACCGGACGAGTATCGCTCATACCTGAAAAATCCCTCGAAGATGGCTATCAACTGGGTTATGATAATCAGATTGAAAAAGGGATGAGCGGTGGCCCGGTGCTGAATTTGGCCGGTGAGGTGGTAGCTGTCAATGGAATGCACGCTTATCCGCTTTGGGGAGATCCTTATGTGTTTCAGGATGGCTCGAAACCTTGTGAACCAATGCGGGAGTTAATGGTGCGATCTAGTTGGGGAATTCCCATCGAAAAGTTTTTGCAATCAGCGCCGCAGTTTTCGACGAAAAGGGCAGAGAAACAGCCTAAAAATATCAGTTTAAAGCCACCATCTCAGTTGTTGAATCAGCAGCCAGGGACATCGAATTTAACAGTTTCCCAATCTGCTTGTAACACTGCTAAACTGATGCAGCAGCAGGCGGCGGCGGCTAAAAGTTGCACTCAGCTTTAGTCTGCTCTTTATTGCTTAGTCCGCGCACTTTCAACCACCGAGATATCACCCAAAATGAGGACATGGCAGTGCCGTTTCCCTACAATTAATATCAAATCCACTCTTCATCAGAATTATTCATCTCTCTTGTCTCCCTCTGTGTTCTCTGCGTTCTCTGCGGTTAAACCATTCCGATGCAACCGGAAACGATATAATTCGTGATTATTTTGGGGTAGGGAAACGGCATCGCCGTGTCCTCCGTTGCTTACAGCAAATCTTTCAACTTATCATCTTCTCCCAACACTTTAATCACCTGTTTAATCTCCTGCGTCCTGTCCTTTTTCACAATCAAAGTCACATTCCCATCTCTGACAACTACGACATCTTCTAAACCAATGGTGACAATTACTTCATTCTCATCCGCTGCATAAAAAATGGCGCCCTTCGTATCAATGCCGATGTGTTTTGCTAATTCGACATTCGGCTTGTCTCCTTGCAGCAAACGGGCGATCGCATTCCAATCTCCCAAATCGTCCCAACTAAAGCCTACAGGCAAAACACAGGCCTTTTGCGTCTTTTCCATCAGGGCATAATCAATGCTAATTTTCGGCAATTGCGAGTAAGCCTGGGCGCCTTTTGCCTCTAAAGCAGCCATCATTTCCGGTACATAATTTCGCAATTCTGTCAAGACTGTTCCGACTCGAAATACAAAAATTCCGCCATTCCAACTAAACTTACCGCTGGCTACAAATTCCTCAGCCGTGGTGCGATCGGGCTTTTCGGTAAACCGGGCGACGCGATAGGCGGGAAAACCGCCAAAACTGCCAATTTCCTCGCCTTGTTCGATGTAGCCGTAACCGGTGGAAGCGTAACTCGGTTTGACTCCTAAAGTGGCGATCGCACTTTTCTCGATCGCCAACTGGGCCGCCGCAGCCAAAGTCTTCTCAAACTCCTCCGGTTCCCCAATCCAGTGATCCGCCGGGAAAAACCCGACAACCGCATCCTCACCGTAACGTTTCGCAATTTCGATCGCACTCCAAGCCACCGCCGGCGCAGTATCCCGGCCCTCCGGTTCCGCCAGCAAGTTCTCAGGAGGTAGCAGCGGTAACTGTTCGCGCACTCCCGCAGCCAACATTTCGGATGTCACCACCCACAAATCCTCCCAACCGCCACCTAATGTTAACAGGCGATCGGCTGTGACTTGCAGCAAGCTCTTACCGCTACCATCGAGACTCAAAAACTGTTTGGGGCGATGTTTGCGGCTGAGTGGCCAGAAGCGTTCGCCTTTACCGCCGGCGAGGATTACGGGAATTAAGGTTTTGGTCATGGTTTGAAGTTTAACGGTTCTGATCTATTTTGCCTGACAGCCTATAATTATTGATAGGAGGTTTTGCTGTCTGGGGGTGCTACGGGCGATCGAACTAGATTTTTTGCCGAGTTTCCGTGAATGGGTAGGTGTTAAAATTGGGGTATGAAATTTTTCGGCTGAAACTCATGTCCAGTAAGAGTTTGATGCCCCTAGTCTGAAAAAACGATTCACGGAAAGTCTGAAAGCTTTACAGGATAACGTTTTGGAGTGAGTATGAAAAATTGGGGATTGACAATTCGAAGGCTGGGATGGTACTTTTGTTTTATATCCACGGAACTGCACCTTGAAAACCAAATACAGCCTGGCTTCTGGAGCGGGCGGCCGCAATTAAACTACTTGAGAAAAAATTAGAAAACTTTTGAACGGACTTTTTAACTTTTTCACAGGGAGAAACTGCCGCAATTAAACTACTTGAGAAAAAATTAGAAAACGGAAGAGGCCTTCAGGCTTATCGGGCAAAAAATGTTTGCCGCAATTAAACTACTTGAGAAAAAATTAGAAAACTAATTAGATTACTCATGAATCGACAAGTGCAACTTAGAGCCGCAATTAAGCCGCAATTAAACTACTTGAGAAAAAATTAGAAAACGGACTGTGACATCAGGACTGAAACCTCGGAATGCCGCAATTAAACTACTTGAGAAAAAATTAGAAAACGTAATTGACAGCCCTTGCGGTGGATGATATGCTTTGAATATAGGCCGCAATTAAACTACTTGAGAAAAAATTAGAAAACGATAACCGTAAGCCATCCCAGCAACTGCCATTTGGCCGCAATTAAACTACTTGAGAAAAAATTAGAAAACGTTAAACCATTTTTTGAGCTGCACGACTTCTGCCAGGCCGCAATTAAACTACTTGAGAAAAAATTAGAAAACCCTTAAGTGAAATATGATCGGGATTAAATTGATAACTAACGCCGCAATTAAACTACTTGAGAAAAAATTAGAAAACTAAAGCCATGAGTAGTAACTTTTTAAAAAAGATAATGTACTGCTTCCTAGTGTCCGCGCTGTTTGTACTGGCAGTCCGCACTTGTGCAAACAGACCTGAAGTTTCTACAGATACTGAAACAAGTCCTAGTCCAGAAGCAGTAGCCTCAGATTGCCTAAAATCTCTCCCTACTGTCGCTGCTATCCGAAAAGAGGAATCTTCTGAAGATGTAGAGGCTGAAGCCGACAAACTGGAAGAGCAAGGTAAGGGTAAAGAGGCCCTCAGCAAGTACAGCGAAGCTTATTTACTTTACCAGGGAGAATGGGGCTACGCGCTCGGTAGAAACATGAGGGGAGACCCTAGTTTTTTAATGGAACTGAACAGGTCGGTTGAGTCACCAGAATTCCCCTTCAAAGTGGGACGTGCTTTTGCCCAATCAAGAAAACATGAAATTGCGATCGGGTGTTTCACTGAAAGCTTGACCAAGCAAATTGACGCGCCTAACGATGCTAGCGCATATCTCAACCGTGGAGCATCCTACAGCGCGATCGCGCAAAAAGACAAGGCACGACAAGATTACCAGAAGTCTGTGGACTTATTTCAAAAATATAAACTACCCGATCGCAAAAAAGAAGCACTTGATAGACTTCGTACTGTAACCCCCTAAATTTGCGATTTAAAGCGCTATCAGCACATTAATTACCGCACAGGCCGCAATTACACTAAATCCCTATCAGGGATTGAAACGAGAGAGGCTTGATAGGAGCCAATCCTTTCTTAGGCCGCAAAATACCTAAAACCCTATCAGGGATTGAAACATTTTTCTCTCACTCTTTAATTAACCGATCGAGCGCCGCAAAATACCTAAAACCCTATCAGGGATTGAAACCCAAAGTCGAAATAATTATCCATCGAGTGATACCTGCCGCAAAATACCTAAAACCCTATCAGGGATTGAAACGCCTGATCA
>DPLL01000440.1 GCA_003542015.1 Microcoleaceae cyanobacterium UBA9251
GGGGTTGACGAAAGATCGGAATCTGACCCCCCCCCTTATTAAGGGGGGTTAGGGGGGATCTGGCAGTTCGATACAAACAAGAGAGACTGTCGGTTTGACGTTAAGTTGTCACCCATGCGCCCCGGCTACTACCGTTTAATTGAACCTTGAATTTTGTCGAAAACAGCTCCGTCATCGAAGAATTTCTTCTGAATTTCTCCCCAACCTCCTAAATCTTGAGCTGTAAATAAGGTTTTGATGGGGGGATATTTTTGGGCAAATTCTGGTTCCGCCGCTACTGTTGCATCTACTGGGCGGAATCCTGCTTTGGCAAATTCTCGCTGAGCTTCTGGGGTGTACAGAAATTTGACAAATGCTTCGGCGACTTCCTTTGTACCGTGTTTGGTGACGTTTTTATCGACAATGGCGATCGGATTGTCGATCGAAACATTGACTTCTGGAATAGTATAAGTCGGTTTTTCGCCTTTCTGACCAGCCAAAATAATCTCGTTTTCGTAGTTAATTAAGGCGTCGCCTTGACCTTGTTTGAAAAATACATCGGTGGCTTCGCGGGCATCTTTAGTCAGGATGGGGACATTTTTGTAGACTTTAGTAGTAAAATCTAATGCCTTGGTTTCGTCTCCTCCGGTTTTGATCGCCGAGCCCCAAAGTGCGAGGAAATTCCAGCGAGCAACGCCTGATGTTTTGGGATCGGCGGTAATCACTTTTACTCCGTCTTTGGCTAAATCTTCCCAGTTTTTGATGCCTTTGGGATTACCATCGCGGGTGACTATTGCTGCTACGGATTTGCTGACTATGGCTTCGTTGGGGGCTTCTTTTTCCCAGCCGGGATCAATGAGTCCGGCTTTTTCGATTTTTTGGATGTCGAGGGCGAGGGCTAGGTGTACGATGTCTGCTTCTAAACCGTCAATTACGGCTCTCGTTTGGGAACCGGAACCGCCGTAGCTTTGGCTGAAGGTGACGGTTTGGCCATGTTCTTTTTGCCATTGTGCTACGAATTTGGGAATTATGGCTTCGTGGGCGGCTTTGGTGACGGCGAAGGAAACGAGGGTTAATTCTACGTTGCTTTTGTTTGCGGTTGGGCTAGATGCTCCGCCTGGAGTTGCTGCGGGATTGTTGGTGCTGCTGGTGCCGCAGGATGCCACGGCTACACTTAATGTGATTCCCAGTAAAAATAGCGACACAAAGCTTTTAAGCGAAGTCAAGAATTGACTTTTGCTGGCTGGCTGCTGTTGGCGCCAGCGATTTTTTATCAAAGAGGGCTGAGTTAGACGTTGCCACGGGCTCATTATATTGGTTCCTTTACTTAAAATACGGTTATTAGGTCGGAATACCGTAATTAATGTGTGAGATATGATTATATAGAACAACGAGTAAAATGACAATAGGGAAATAAATTTGCTTGACTCAGGGGCGATCGAGTATTCCTAATCGAGTATCCCTAAGTGTTTTTACTACGTGTGTGGTACGCAAATTCACGGTAAAATGTCAAGAATGTAAAGAATATTAAGTTAAGCTGCGGCTGAGCTTGTAAAGCTGCGCGATACGTTTTGCCGATGTGTGGTGCGATCCACTAAATGTAGTGGTAATGGCTGTGAATGCCCGCCCCAGAAGAGAAAAAAAATTTATAGCAACCGCCAAGACGGTTAGGACGTTTTTAATCGCCCAAACCATTGATTTTATTGCTTCCTCCTTCCATCTTTTACATCCGTTACATCCGTTACAGAATCCGTTGCCGAACTTGTATGGTCTTACATCGCCCCATCTCAGACGCCCTAATTGAACTGTTGAAGCCGATTGCCTGCGAATTAGTAGAAAGATTGGGAGCAAGCGCTGTCAACGAAAGCTTTGCAGCAATTGATCCATCTGGTTCTTCAACTCTGAATCAACAAATCAAAAAAGACCCCCGCTGGATTAAAGCACAAGTTAAATATTTGCAGCGACACCAAGTCAGAGAAGAAGAATTAATCGCGATCGCCAATATAAATGAAGAATGGGTACAAGAAGAACGCGCTAATCGAATTAAGGCGGAAGAATTGAGAGACAGGCGGGCAATTAGTCGGCTGTGTCGCGCATTAATGCGGGAGTTTCAAGCAGAAGCAATTCGAGCTAAGCTGAGCGAAATTCAAATTATTTGGGATCGAGATCACTGGTTTTCTAATTTAAGCAGGCAGGAAACTGAACAGATTTTGCAGCAGCAGCAGCACCGATTGCTGTTATTGGTTGCTCCCGCAAAAATTAGCCAAGATTGCCCGGATTCCTTTCGCCACAATCTGAATATCGAGCTGCCTGGTAAGTTGAGAGCTTTTTTGAACCAACACTATCCTCAGTACGGAGATTTGTGTCCGGTTCAGTTTTACGGAGACTATTTCAAAAAGCCGATTTCTGATATTGATGTGGAGCGGTTACAGACTGTGTTGTCTCCAGTACCGACAGCTATATTATATACCGATATCAGCGATTATGAAGTAAATTTTCATGTCGGCTTTTGGGGAATTATCAATCAAAATGTTTCTTTAGTTGCGATGCAGCCTTGGAATTGGGAAGAAGTTTACCATCAGTTGGAGGCTGAGGGAAAAGATGAAAAGGTAAGCCTGCGGATTATCCGGCAAATTATTGTGACGATTCACAAGTTATTGGCTGCGTTTTTAGCTGATTTGTATTATCTTAATATTGATTTTACTCACGAACCTCAGCTATTTAATTTAAAGGCTGAATTTGCTCAAGAATGGTTTTCTCAAGATTGGGAATTACCATACATTGAAACTCTCAAAGAGATTCAGCAACAGCAGCGCATAGCCTATCAGGGGGAGATGCGGCGGCTGGCACTTCGAGAAGCTAAAGCTAAGGCGGAACGTAAGCGTGTGGAGGAGGCTGAACTCAAACGTAGGGAAGAGGCCTCGGCGGCATCGCGGCGGGCCAAGGAATTAGCTTATAAGTTTAAAAATCATAAATGGCGGTGCGTGCATACGCTGCCGGGACATTCATCGTTTGTTAATTCTCTGGCGATTAGTCCTGATGGCAAAATTTTGGCTAGCGGTAGTTGGGATAAAACTATTAAAATTTGGAATTTAGAAACAGGGGAATTAATTAGCACTCTGACTGGACATTCGGATCGGGTAAATTCGGTGGCTATTAGTTCCGATGGGCAAATGCTAGCTAGCGGCAGTTCGGACGAAACAATTAAGTTTTGGGATTTGCATAGTGGGGAGTTGCTGTGTACTTTTCCGGGACATTCTATGGAGGTTAATTCGGTGGCGATTAGCCCGAATGGGCTGGTAATTGCTAGTTCAGGTGGGGCTGATAATACGATTAAGCTTTGGAATTTGCGGACGGGGGAGTTGCTGCGGACTTTGAGGGGTCATTCGGATAATGTGAATGCTGTGGTTTTTAGCCCGGATGGTAAAATTTTGGCTAGCGGGAGTTCGGATGCGACGAGTAAGGTTTGGGATGTGGAAAGTGGTAAGTTGCTGCGGACTCTTTCGGGGTTGAATGTTGGGGTGAATTCTGTGGCGATCGGACCGGATGGCAAGATTCTGGCTAGCGTAAGTAATGATTATACGATTAAGTTGCGGAATTTGCAGACTGGCAGTTTGTTGCGGATTTTAAATTCTAATTCTAGCCGGGAAAATGGTGTGACGAGTTTAGGAACTAATGAGGCTGTGCATATTTTGCAGAATTATGTGAGTCGGGGAGATTCGGTTGCTATTAGTCTGGATGGTTTGACTTTGGCTAGTGGCTGCAATGATAATACGATTAAGATTTGGAATTTGTTGACGGGGGAGTTGTTGAGCACTCTTAAGGGGCATTTGGGTACGGTGTATTCGGTGGCGATCGCCCCTTTGGGCAATATACTTGTCAGCGGGAGTGCGGATGAGACGATCAAGATTTGGCGGTGCGATTAAGTCATTAGTCATTAGTCATTAGTCATTAGTCATTGGGCAGTGGTGTCAACTTAAGCCTAAAACCATTGAGAAATCTCGCTTTTAGCTAAGTCTAGATCCCCCTAAATCCCCCTTAAGAAGGGGAGTAGGGGGTGACTTTGAGCGGATTCTTGTCCCCCCCTTCTTAAGGGGAGTAGGGGTTGAGTAGGGGGCAAGCTAAGGGGGGATCTGGCCTTAATAGTCAAACAGCAGTCTGTGATTGGGCTTGAAGTTAAGTTGACAACATTGGGCAGTGGGCAGTTGGTTAGACGAGGATAATTCCGGTTTTGCCCTTGCGGAGAGGGCTTTTGGGCGATTTTGAAAAAAAACTTTGCTGAGGGGGTTGCGCTAATGACTATATGTTTGCTATATTTGTTTTTGTTGCTGGTGTAACTCAGTTGGTAGAGTAGCTGATTTGTAATCAGCCTGTCGCAGGTTCAAATCCTGTCACCAGCTTTACTCTAAATATTTTCATCTTAAATCCCCGATTTTTTAGAGAAATCGGGGATTTGAGTATTCGGTGTTTTTAGCTCACATTGACATACCTCCCCGTCTATCAAGTCCGAGGATTCCTTGACGCTTCATAGCAACGCGCTCCGCAAGCAGTAGTCTTACCGTCGCTCCACGTCCGTTTAGAGTCTCCCAATGCCCGCTCGGCGACTATCTGTATTCTAGCAAAAAGCCG
>DPLL01000446.1 GCA_003542015.1 Microcoleaceae cyanobacterium UBA9251
ATTATTAGAGGCGAACCGATCGCACCTAAGTGAACGGCTGCCGGGACTTTTCCCGCGCAGCTTTCAGGTTGCTAGGGAGCGTGGAACAGCAGACTGCCGTCCTCGTTTTGGTTCGCATAGTGCTACTTGGGTAGACAAAGCTGAGTCTAAAATATGGAGTATAGGAGTGATTTATCATCTATGTACAATCTAGCCACGAATTCTGAAGGTACCAGCACCGCGATCGGCAGAACTTTTGCTGTTTCAAAGGTATCTCCCACAACCACCCCCTTGCCTGAAATTCCTTACTATGAAGCAGTTGCAGAGTTTTTAGGTAGACCGATCGAGGCTTGTTCTCGATATCGCGGGCAGTTGGTGGAGAGTGTTGATTCGTTTCATCCACTCATTAGCGCACTACACGCAGCTTTTGCCTTTCATCATCCAATTTGCCTTTCCCCTGACATAATTTGGCTAACCTTAACACAGGGACTAGCACAGCACATTAACATGAATGCCGAAGAACTGCGTCATCACTTCGTGCAGCATTCGGGAAAGTTGAAGATTAAGGTTGGCCGTGATGACTTTGTGAAGGGTTCGGCTGACAACCCTTGGGCAGAAGTGTTTGGGGAATTTTCCGAACAAATTCACCAACATATTGGCAAAGCACACGAGTTAATTGTGGCTAACTTCTCAACCACAGGCCCTATTGAACGTGCTGCCTCGGAAGTCGTATTGCTAGATGCAATGCAGTCTTACTTTCAGTACGAGGTAGTCAGCTTGTGTGGTATTCCTACGATTAAGTTGGAGGGAACGGTAGAGGATTGGCGTTCTATTGCACAGAGGGTGGAAGAGTTTGCTCGCTTTGGTTTGGAGTGGTGGGTTGAGCCGTTACGACCGATTCTCAAGGAATTTGTAGCGGCCGCTGAAGGCAGTGTTAATACCGAGTTTTGGGATTCCATTTACAAGTACCAAGGACCAGAGGGAAGTGGCTCGCCCTATATTACTGGATGGGTTGCTAAACTATTCCCCTACATTTTGAATAATCAAACATCAAAGTGGGAACGAATGTTTGAAGGCAAAACTCCTGAGCTACCATATCTACGCAATCCCTGGTTAAATTCTGAGCTGTCACCAGCTATAGAAGCACGGGGTGCTTTTCCCAACCTGCCGTCTAAGGCTCCATTCAACTGGAATTACCTCGGGAATGTCTACGAAATGGAATTTGTTGCTGGATTAATTGGTGTCAGTCAAGAGCCAGAATCTCTGTGCTTGCGACCAGAAATTGGCTGGGTAGTAATGGAAGCAGATAGGGAGGCATTCCCGACGAAGTGAATAAAGTATTTGTAGGGTGTGTCTCCACGCACCCTACAAATGCTGGTACAGGGGAGCGGAAATAAGCCAACCATTTGAAATACCCACAACCGTTATACCAATTTAATGGGTCGTTGCACATATCTCGATCCCCCTCGCATCCCCNNGGGGGACTTTGATCGGAATCTTGTCCCCCCTCTTGCTCCCCTCAAAGGAGGGGCTGGGGGTGGGTTTTAGGGGCTAGGGGGGATCGGATTCTATTACGGAACCAGCTATTTTGAAATACTCACGCCCGCTAAAGCCACGGTGATTCTTGACGCTTCGCAGGGTTCTGCTAACCGTTGCTAGTCTGACAATCCCTCTGCGTCCGTTTAGAGTCGTGGCGATTCCCCATCCCGACTTTTTCTATGTTTCTAGCGGCATTTTCATCTCTATCTTGCTCAGTACCGCAATTCAAACAAAGCACTGAGCGGATAGACAGATCGATTTTCCCCCACTTAAAACCACAATCAGAACAGACCTGGCTAGTAGGTTCCCATCGACTGATAACCTTGAATGCTCTACCAAACTTTTCAGACTTAGCCTCGCACAAAGTTCGGAATTCATACCATCCTTGCTGACTAATTGCCCGAGAAAGCTTCCGGTTCTTAACCATGCCCGATACATTGAGGTCTTCCAAAATAATCACTTGGTTTTCGTTGACTATTTTAGTTGACAATTTGTGCAAGAAGTCTTTGCGGGTGTCCGCAATTTTATTGTGCAGCTTGGCAATTCTAATCCGAGTTACATTCCTTCTCTTAGAATCTTTGGGTTGGCGGGCCCCTTTGCGCTGTAGTTTGCGAACTTTGCGGTCTAGTTTTTTATAGCTAGGACTTTCAGCTTTCTCGCCATTGCTCATTACTGCAAAGGTTTTGATTCCTAAATCGATTCCGATGCTGGGGTTTTTAGCCTCAGATGCAATGGGTTGAATTTCTACTACAAAACTCAGAAAATAACGATTTGCACAGTCCTTAATTACAGTAACAGAACTCGGTTCGGATGGTAGCTCCCTCGACCAGACTGGATTGACAATTCCGATCTTGGCTAGATAAACTCCATCACCTTTGACTGAAAATCCTCCAACTCTAAAACGCGCCGATTGGCTGCTGGTTCTTTTTTTGAACTTAGGATATCCGACTTTACGACCTTTTCTCTTTCCCTTGCAGGAGTCGAAAAAGTTCTTAAAAGCAATGTCTAAATCAGCAACGGACTGTTGCAACGGGACGCACGACACATCTCCCAGCCAAGCCCTTTCTTCAGTATTTTTAGCCCCAGTTATGACGATTTTTTGCAATTCTGCTGAACTGGGCTTTTTGTCTGACTGTTTGCACAGTGCAAGCGCGTCGTTCCAGACCACCCGGACACAGCCAAACAGTTGAGCTAGGCTCTGCTGTTGTTGGCTTGTTGGGTAAAATCTGTAGCGATATCGTGCTTTCATGGCTGGTGCTAAGATTGGTCTGCCACTAAATCATATCTTGGTTTGCAAAGAATTAAAACCCTTTATCGCCTAAAGCGGCATTCTGTTACAGAACTTAAAATACACTTGGTCTGTGTGACAAAGTACCGTCGGTCGGTCTTTACGGGCGAAAGCCTTGATTTGATTGAAAAATCATTTCGCGAGGTCGCCGGAAGAATGAATTTTCAGGTTCTGGAGTTTAATGGTGAAGGCAATCACGTTCATGCACTGATTGAGTATCCGCCTAAACTTTCTATCTCTCAAATAGTGAATGCTTTGAAAGGAGTTTCTAGTCGTCGCTACGGACAGGCTGGACACACAAAACCCCACAAAGAAGCTTTATGGAGTCCTAGTTATTTTGCAGTTTCTGTAGGCGGTGCACCTCTAGAAGTATTGAAGGAATATATTAGAAATCAAGAAAAGCCGTCCTAGAAGGACGGGGCTTGTATCCCATTTTCTTGGTCATTCTAGAGATGTCTATTGTTAGGGGCGATCGCCACAGAGGACTTGCGTCGTCGTTTCGGTCTGACGCTTCCTACTTTTTTGGTAAATTACCAGCAGTGCCTATACCATCACAAACGTGACGTTCTTCAGGCATAAGTTCGGAATTAGGATTATTGAGATAGTCACGTACCCAAGCGCAACCCCGCACCATCAGCTCATCTAATCCTTCAACCCGCCATAACTTAACCGTTCCATCTTCACCACTCGTAGCTAGAAGCTTGCCATCGAGACTAAAAGCGACGCTCTTGACCTCCCCTTTATGACCTTTGAATACAGCTACCTCTTGACCGGATACAACATCCCATAGACGAGCAGTTGAGTCAGATCCGGCAGTTGCTAGCAGCTTACCATCCTCACTCCAACGGAGTTTCAGAACCGGGCCTATATGACCTTTTAATTCATTTAATTTCTGACCGTCCAAATTCCACAAGCGGACAGTGCGATCGCTACTAGCTGTAGCCAGTTTTTGACCGTCATGGCTCCAAATGACGCTGTTGATCCAGTCTCGATGCGCGGGGAATTCTCCTAGCTTCTGACCAGATAAATTCCACAAACGTACCATGCCATCCGCTCCTGCGGTAGCTAAAAGTTTGCCATCCGGCCTAAAACTGACACTCAGGACGGAACCTTTATGACCTTTGAATTCTCTCAGTTGCTTACCAGACAAATCCCACAAGCGGGCAGTGCCATCCTTTCCTGACGTAGCTAAAAATTTACCATCCGGGCTAAAGTTCAGACCCAAAACTCCACCTTTATGACCCTTGAATTCTCTCCGTTGCTTACCAAATAAACTCCACAAGCGAGCGATGCCATCCTCTCCTGATGTAGCCAAAAGTTTGCCATTCGGGCTAAAACTCACCTTCCAAATTATACCTTTATGACCTTTTAATTCTCCCAACTGCTCGCCTGATAAATAATCCCACAGGCGGACAGTGCCATCAGCTCCAGCAGTCGCCAGCATCTCGCCATCCGGGCTAAAACTGACACTCCATACTTCCCCTTTGTGTCCTTTAAAATCAGTTAGCTGCGGGCGATATTGCAAATTCCACAAGCGTACAGTGCTGTCGTATCCCGCAGTTGCCAAAAGCTTGCCATTTGGGCTGAAAATAACACTCCTAACTACGTCTGAATGCCCTTTAAATTCCTTCAATAGTTTTCCATTCAAATCCCATAAGCGAACAACGCCGTCCTTTGAACCAGTGGCAAGGTTCTGACCATCGGGGCTGAAAATGACGCTAAACACCCAGTCTTTATGTCCTGACAATTCTCTCAATTCTTTTCCTTTCAAATCCCACAACTTGACTGTGCTGTCCATAGAAGCAGTGGCAAGTTTTTGACCATCGGGACTAAAGCTAACACTAAATACCGTATCTTTATGCCCTTTAAATTCGCTTAATAGTTTTCCGTTCAAATCCCACAACTTGGCAGTGCGGTCTCCCGAACCAGTAGCGATCGCCTTACCATCAGGACTGAAACTAATACCCCAGACTTTTCTATTAATCCCAGTATTGTGGGCAGGAAATTCTTTTAATAATTTGCCCTCCAAACTCCATAAGCGAACCATGCCATCTCCAGAACCAGTGGCGATAGTCTTACCATTAGGGCTGAAAGTGATGTTAAATACCCCCTCCTTCTGCTTGGGAAATTCCCTCATTAGGTTTCCTTTCAAATCCCACAATTTTGTAGTCCCATCCTCACCACCAGTCGCCAGTAGCCGACCATCCGGGCTAAAGTAGATATTTCTAACACGCTCTTTACTCACTCCAAATTTAATTAGTTCTTTGCCATGTAAATCTGACAAACGAACTGTGCCATCAACTCCTGTACTCGCCAGTAGCTGGCCATCAGGACTAAAACTAACATCTGTAACTGAGCGTTTATGCTCTTCTAGGCGATTGATTTCTCTGATTTCAGAAGTTACTTTGTGCAGCCTGCCCATGACTGCGTTCATTAAAATTGTGTTTGATATCCACAGTTGCTTAACTTCTTTTCCAGCTTGTAAAGTTCCTATCAATGCCTTTAATTGATCCACTTCCAACTTAGCTTCTGAGGAAGTGCTTAAGGCCTGAATTCGCTCAACTTCTGCTTGCCGCCACTGATATCCAGCAAAGATGGAAAATCCAGCAAAGACAAAAGCTGAGCTGACAGCGGCAAAAAGCAGGCGATGTCTGCGTTGTTTTTCTTGCCTGCGGAGGCGATCGCGCAACTCCAAACAAGCCAAGACATATTCAGCTTCTTCTTGGTTGAGATGCACAAATTTCGGCTGTTTCAACAGCACTTGTGCATCTTCTAATCTTCCCCCCTGATGGATTAAATAGCTCTTTTGGTCTGGTTGTTCCTGATGCTGGTGCCAATCTTGTGCTGCCTGATTTATGTTTTCTCGCAGTTGCAAGTCGTTGCGGTTCTGGCTCAACCATTCCTGCAACGTTGGCCAATAGCGGATTAAAGCTTCATGGGCGACTTCTACTTCTTCCTTCCCAGTAGTTTCGTTCCGACTGGTGACGACTAGCCGTACCCCTTCACCAGCTAGCTGCTGTACCAACTTCTTAGTCTCTGCCAGATTGCTCGCACTCGGCACCAGATCCTCTAACTCCACTCGCTGGCGGGTGTCCCGTCGCTTCTCTCCCTGTATGGCATTCTTATCCAGGCGAGTTAAGCGCAAGAAAATATTCTGGATTTGCTCTTGTTTCTTAGCTGGTAGGCTATTGTAAAAATCATCAGCAGTTTTGGCGATCGCCTGCTGGACTTTACCAATCGCCTGGTACTCCTCATCGCACAGCCAGCGTCCTCGCCGTCGCTTCCACAACTCCTGCAACGCATATTGCAGCAGCGGCATCGCCCCTGGCTCTCCTTGCACATCATTGAGAATCGAGTGGCTCAAGCCAGCTTCAAAGCGCAACCCTCCCCTGTCGGCCTGCATCTTCATCGCTGTAATCAGTTCCGCAGGTTCCATCGGCCCGACCAATTTTTGTCGGGTTTCAATCCGCTTTCTCAGTGGGGGGTAGAAGGTACACTCTCCTAAAAAGTCCGCCCGCATCGTTATGACAACTTTTCGGCGTTCGGCAAGGTGAAACAACTTGTCGATAAATTCTTGCCGATGGGCTTTATCCTCGCAGAGGGTGAACAGTTCCTCAAATTGGTCTACCACCAATATTGAATACTGTTCCGATACCTTTAACAGTATTTCTAATTGTTTCAGCGGCTCGTTGCTCGGTGTGATGCGAACCGACTGTAGGCTTGGCTCCTCCTCTTTAAGCTTAGGAATCAGTCCAGCTAGTACCACCGATGATTTGCCGCTGCCGGAAGTACCGATAACAGCTAAGAAATTATCCTTCGCCAGTTCCTCTTGTAAATCTCTAATCAGCTCATCGCGACCAAAAAAGAACTTGTGGTATTGTTCCTGGGCAAAGGAAGATAGACCGGGAAAAGGACACTCAGCCTTGTATTCTGGTGGTTGTTTGCCCAAAGCGGAGAGAGCATCAAAGCTAATTTCCAGGACTTGATCGCACAGGTTATCGATCTCTACTATTGCCTGCTGGCGCTGTTCGCGCGCTGTGCGTGACTCGGCTCCCCGTGTATCTTTCAGCGTCTTTACCTGCGTTTCAAACCTCTGCTTTAGTACCGAAGCATTAGGGGCGCGTTCTGCGAGGAGTTTGCTCAGCTTTTCAATACCATATTCGATTTCCTCATCAGTCAGCTCGCGATCGTCAAGGCGATCGCTAAATAAGGGACGCCCACCCAAGCGGCTAAACAGAGCCGGGACAGCAATATCGTGGCGTTTTCCCAATCCGGCTGTTGCCTCTTGTAGCGACGTATCTACCTCTCCTGACTCTCTGAGTCGTCGATAAAAGTTCTGTCCTAGAGCTAAGCCTGTCTCTACGCTCACCTTGCGCGTCATCGCTACTACAGCAGGCATCCCCAAATTTCTGACCAATCTTTGCCCTAATCCACCTAATCCTGCTTCGGCTCTGGGGTCGGCACTTTCGCAAGTGCACAGGAAGGTAAAGTGAGGTAAGCTCCTTTGATGATTACCGATGTTCTTGAGCTCTGAAAGTAATTCTTCTCCTGTAATTGGCTGAACTTGGTTATCTGCTTTTGCCCAGTACAGAACTGTTTCTCCGTTATCTAGCAGCTTGCCGTGGGCGACAAAGTGCAGCAATGTGTATGGCTTCTTGGCGTTAGTCAGTTGCTTAGACAGTTCTTGTAGCGTTGGGGGCCCGATCGCACCTGCAACATCATTTGCCAAAATTTCGTAAGGAATTTCACCAAGCGCTTCCTTGACTCCAGATAAGACAGCTTCAACGTCAAAAGGTGCTAATTGAAACTTACCGATATTAGAGGGACTCGCTACCAGTACCAGTGCTCGCAAGTCACGTCGTCCTATGGGGGGAAAGCGGCGATCGATAATAGTGGGAATGTATAGGGAAAAGGGAACGCGCTGGTTGCGGGCTAAAAGATGCCAACTGCCATCGGCATCAATGGGAGCGCACAGCCTTTCCCAATGTAAGGTTTTGATAGGGTCATTGTCCGCCGCTTCGATCGACAGCAAAATTCGTAACAGGGAGTCCTGACTACTTTTGGATAGGGCACGAACAAAGGTGTCGTATACAGCCCCTCGAAACAATGCTTTGCCAAGATGGGTGCCGTATTCCCTCTCATTTTCTTGCTGTTGAGTGAGTTTGTTCAAGTCCTCCTGACTTAGCTGGAGAGTTTCTTTTGAGTGGATGGTTAGTCCGTCTGGTTGCTTACACCTGACAACAATGGGCCAGCTACTCTCGCCTGATTTGCTCTGAATGGTAATCTCAAACTCAAACAGGTTCATGGGTCATTTCCTCTCATTATCTCTCGCTCTCTATATAGTCAGATTACCAATAATCTCTCGTTATTAACACTAATTATAACGTAAACATAAAAGCGACAAACCTAATCAGGGAAGGGCCTAGTAACATACATCTTTAATTGATTTTTTTATGGGTCACAAAACTTAAATAAATTTAAAGCCCAAACCCAGCAAAAACTGGCTTTATAGATAGTAAATACGTCCATATTTTATTGCAGCCAGCGCACAAATTTATAAGATATAGCTGTTTTCAAAGCTGACAAAGCAGAGCGTAAATGTCTATATAGCCTTACCAGCCTATTTTAATACTTTTGGAACTAAGTTTATGATGATAAAAACCTCGAATGTGATTCCATATATTCCGCTTAATAAATTTACTGAACTCAGCACTTAATCGAAAATTAATTTCCTTGATACAAACGAGTTTAACATCAGTTTAATCCAGGTAAACTCCACCCCTGCACCACCTTTGTAACAGCATCTCTGGTAGCCTCTGCTCCAAAACCCCAAGCCATCAATGCAAAATAATCTTTCCAAGGATTATCTCCAAAAGTAGGTTTATCAACATAAAGTTGGCTAAAACCTGCTCCGGCTAAAAACACGATCGCAATTATATAGCTAGTCACAGTAAAAACCTTCAAACGTACATTCGCACCCGACGCTTGCTCTTCCCAACTCACTAAGCTAGTAGAGGGTGCAGGTCCCAGTAAATTTATTATTATATCCCGGATTTGGACTCCTTTGGCGATCGCCCCCGTCACGTTTACTCCGAAATCGAGTTCTGTCGGATCTACCATATCTGCTTGCTGCGAAAGCAGTTCTGTAATTTCCGCGATCGCTCCTTCTACCTCATTCCTTAAATTAGCATCTTTTGTTAAATCAGCAGGCTGTAAACTTTCTATCCGCTGTTCTAAATTCTGTACTTTAGGCTGCCAATTTTTTGCCTGTTCAACTGACAACTCCTCGCTCAGACTATGGAGTTGTTTGATCTTAGCTTGCAGCGAAAGGTAAGAATTCACTTGTTCAGCTAATTCTTGGAGGCGATCGCGCAATTGCACGGGACTGTCTAAATCGGGAGCGTCTCTTAGGGCATCTTCCAAACAGCGATGCACCGTCTGTACAAAAGGAGCGCTCCGCTCCAGATCCTGTAACTGCTGCTTGATTTCATCAGCATAACCTAACTGTGCCAACCAATCAGCACGACCCTTGAGCCATTTACTCTTGACTAACTCTGCTTGCTGAACTGCCTTTTTAGCCTCGTCCCAGCGTTCCCCTTGAAGCGCCATTTTTACATCAATTAAATGTGTTTCTACTCTCGCTTTAAATGCCTCGAATTTTAAAAAATCTGCATCATCTTGCATTTGGAGGCGAACTTGGCTGACTCGGACTAAAATCTCATCGCGCGGTCTCCCTTGATTCCGATAAATGGAAACACTGATGCCTAATGCTGACCCTATTAATAGGATGAGTAATGGTAAAAACCAATGGTCTTTCACTTTTATAGTTACAGGGATAACTTGCTCTCCATTTTGGTAACTAAACCACAGCTTTCCGCTAAATTCTCCACTTCTAAGGACTTTATTCAGGTCAAACTTTACCAAAGTCATCATGAGATTCTGATTGGTTGAACTGACCGAAGGTTTTTCCACACTAATTGCCTGTGCCGGAAAAATACTATCCCCATCACTCCTATTCAAATCCAAGGGAATTAACTGCAAATTATTTATCGGCGTGTCAGTTTGCAGGACGATATTGCGAGTTGCAACAGTTCCACGCATCCCTGACACTGTGACTTGAGCCGGCTCAGCCACGACTTGGCCTTGAGCATTCGCACTCGTAGGTGCTAATAGCTCCAAACTTGCTACTAATAATCCAATTGTTACTAACTTCAAATTCAGGGAGGAGAAATTTTCCAAATTTTGGGCAATAAAACTTGGAAAAAAGGTGACAATTTCGGCTATTTGAGTAATTTTTTCTTTGAGGTTAACCATACCTAAATCCTTTTTTTGTATTTATTAGCTAAACTTCTCTAATTGAGAATAAGCTTGAAAGCAAACGATCTTCAATTTTTTTCACTATTCGCTGAATTTAGCCTGAGAGCGTACCTGTAACTTAAAGATTCAAGATTTGCCTGTTTATATGGCAGATTACCATACTTTTGCTCCGCTAACACGCCCTAAAATACGATCGGCAAAAGTAAAAGCTATCGCGCTATCCGATCAGATTTTTAGCGATCGCTCAACAAAAATACAGATGCTATAGCAATCCTTGCAGGAGTCNNCCCCGAACTCGCGGGGAGGGAGTAGGAAATTCACAAATGATTTAGGATTGCCATCGAACGAGTACCATCTTATTCGACTATTCGACGAGCAATGATGTTGGTTAAAACCTCGGATTTAATCGACGCATTTAATCAATTATAGATCCACAACCACAAATTTGGATAGCGAAATTACTAGCAGATGAGTGCGGCATTTTTCCTACCCCCATGAAAGTGCGATCGCCCGCTTTCCTCCCCAAAAAGCGCTCCGCCCCAGCATTCACCAGTGCGCGATCGCCCGAAACCAGGAAAAGTTTTGAGATTTTTTATCAATAATCAGAGAAGTTCCCTTCTCGATTTAATTTTCTTAATTTAAATTTACACAAATCTCATTTTGAAATCTGTATATATCTATAATTTGCTTGATGACCGCTGGCTTTCACCCCGATCGCAGCATTCAGATTTTATGAGTTTACGAGCGAGAACTACCGAAAAAAATTAATGTAAATTTAAAGTTTGATTTAGAGAAAAATGGTATAAAATGCAATTGTTTACTTGCAAAACATGGAGTAAAAATAAGCAATGTCACAAGTAACAAAATAATATCCCGCGTCAGTTACAAGAACGATCGCATTTCCAGTCCTGGACGCACCGACTCTCAGAAACCGGGTTTTTTGCCGAATCTGCGGGCTGCAACAAAGTATTTTCGTCAAAAACCCGGTTTCTCGGCCCCCATGCGTCCAGGTAAATAACCAAAATACAGGATTGAATCGCTGATGATGCTAGAAACGACCGAAATCCCGCAATTAAAACCGCTTTCCGACTCGGAACTCGGCAAAATGAACGCTTACTGGCGGGCGACTAACTACCTTTCCGTCGGACAAATCTATCTTTTCGACAATCCGCTACTCCAAGAACCCCTCACCATCGAACACGTCAAACCCAGACTCCTGGGACATTGGGGCACCACTCCAGGCCTCAACTTCATCTACGTGCACCTCAACCGCCTCATCAAATCCCAAGACTTAAACGCTATCTACATCGCAGGCCCCGGACACGGCGGGCCGGGCTTGGTGGCCAACACTTACTTAGAAGGAACTTACACCGAATATTACCCGAATATTTCCCAAGATTCCGAGGGAATTAAACGGCTGTTCAAACAGTTTTCCTTTCCCGGCGGTATCCCCAGCCACGTCGCGCCGGAAACTCCGGGATCGATTCATGAAGGCGGAGAACTTGGCTACGCCCTCGTCCACGCTTTCGGGGCGGCTTTCGATAACCCCGATTTAATCGTTGCAGCAGTCGTCGGTGACGGGGAAGCAGAAACTGGCCCGCTGGCTACTAGCTGGCATTCTAACAAGTTTCTTAACCCGGTTCGCGACGGGGCTGTATTGCCGATTTTGCACCTGAATGGCTACAAAATTGCCAATCCTACCCTGTTGGCCCGCATTCCGCGCGAGGAATTGGAAAGTTTGATGGTTGGTTACGGCTACAAACCTTATTGGGTGGAAGGTTCAGACCCGGAAACGATGCACCAGTTGATGGCTGCAACGATGGATACAGTCATTGGCGAAATTAAGGCGATTCAGGAGGAAGCCCGGACTAATGGCTATTCCCAGCGCCCTCAGTGGCCGATGATTGTGCTCAAGAGTCCCAAGGGTTGGACGGGGCCCAAGGAGGTGGATGGGAAGAAAACTGAGGGTTCTTGGCGATCGCACCAAGTCCCGTTTTCGGAAATGGTTGGTAAGCCAGAGCACGTCAAACTCCTCGAAGATTGGATGAAGAGTTATAAGCCGGAAGAACTCTTTGACGAAAACGGCAAGTTAATTCCCGAATTAGCAGAACTCGCGCCCAAGGGCGATCGACGCATGGGGGCAAATCCGCACGCTAACGGCGGCATCTTGCTAAAAGACTTGAAAATGCCAAATTTTGAGGATTACGCCGTAGACGTGCCAAAACCAGGGACTGTGATGGCAGAAGCCACCCGCGTCACTGGTCGCTTTTTGCGCGATGTGATGAAACTCAATCAGGAAAACGCCAATTTCCGCATTGTCGGGCCTGACGAAACCGCATCAAACCGCCTCGATCCGGTGTTTGAGGTGACAGACCGGATGTGGACGGGTGACATTATCCCCGAAGACGATCGCATCTCTCCCGATGGCCGCGTGATGGAAATCCTCAGCGAACATATGTGTCAGGGATGGCTGGAAGGCTATTTGCTGACGGGACGCCACGGCTTTTTCTCCTGCTACGAGGCGTTTATCCACATCATCGATTCGATGTTTAACCAACACGCCAAGTGGTTGAAAATTACTCGTCATATTCCTTGGCGGAGACCGATCGCATCTCTCAACTACCTGTTAACTTCTCACGTTTGGCGGCAAGACCACAACGGTTTTTCTCACCAAGATCCGGGTTTTATCGACCACGTAATTAACAAGAAAGCGGAAGTCGTGCGGATCTATTTGCCACCCGATGCTAACACTTTGCTGTCAGTAACTGACCACTGTCTCCGCAGTCGCCACTATGTGAATGTGATTATTGCTGGGAAGCAGCCGGCCTTGCAATATCTGGACATGGATGCTGCGATCAAACACTGTACGGCTGGTATCGGAATTTGGGAGTGGGCCAGCAATGACAAAGGTTACGAACCAGATGTGGTAATGGCTTGTGCGGGAGATGTTCCGACGCTGGAAACTTTGGCTGCTGTTGACCTTTTACGCAAATACTTCCCCGATTTGAAAGTGCGGGTGGTGAATGTGGTGGATTTGATGACGCTGCAACCTGCTAGCGAACATCCCCACGGTTTGTCTGACAAGGATTTTGATGCTTTGTTCACGACAGATAAGCCGGTAATCTTTGCTTTTCACGGCTATCCTTGGCTGATTCACCGGTTGACTTATCGCCGGACAAATCACTCGAATATTCACGTTCGCGGTTACAAGGAAGAGGGAACGACTACCACGCCGTTTGATATGGTGGTGATTAATGATCTCGATCGCTTCCACTTGGTTGGAGATGCGATCGATCGCGTGCCAAAACTCGGTTATGCTGCGGCTTATGGGAAACAAGCTATCCGTGACAAGTTGATCGAGCACCGGCAGTATATCAACAAACACGGCGATGATATGCCGGCAATCCGCGACTGGAAGTGGCCGCATGGGAGTGGGGTTTAGTCTGGAAATGACCCAGGAAACGCAAGATCCGGCGGTGGGAGAACAGAGTGTGCGATCGGGTGTTCCTGGGTAATAGGTTCGTAGTCAGGACTTTAGTCTTTCTTCAGCTAGATTGATGCGGACTTTAGTCCTTCCATTTTTTCCCTAAGTCCTGTTAGAATGAATCCGATCAATTTCAGTTGGATCGGAATTATTTAACCGCAGAGAACGCAGAGAACACAGAGGAAGATTAGAGAGAGATGAATAATTCTGATGCTAATAAGATCGAATTAATTTTAGCATAAATCAACCGTGACTTAGGAATTGTAAATTCAAAAGAGGTGGGAATGCTTAAATAAATAGAAATTACTCATCTCTCTCTTCTCTTCCTCTGCGCCCTCTGCGCCCTCTGTGGTTAAAAAACAAATCCTGTTCGCTAAGCAAATAAGATATTTATATGAGCTTAAAAATCTATTTTCTACGCCACGGAGAAACAGTTTACAGCAAAACAGGCTGTTTCTGCGGCGACCTCGACCCAGATTTAACGCCAGAAGGTGCTAAAATGGCAGAACAATTTGCCGCAATTTACGCGAAATTGCCTTGGAATGCTGTTTATCTCAGCCCGATGAAACGCACAATTGCTACTGCAAAACCTTTGTGCGATTCTCTGGGAATTGAAATGCAGCTT
>DPLL01000400.1 GCA_003542015.1 Microcoleaceae cyanobacterium UBA9251
ATGACTACTGACTAATAACTAAATTATGCAATTTATCGATCGAGCAGATATTCAAGTCGCAGCAGGAAAAGGCGGCGACGGTATGGTAGCTTTTCGCAGAGAAAAGTATGTACCAGCGGGCGGGCCCTCTGGCGGCACAGGCGGCAAGGGCGGTTCTGTGTTTATGGTGGCGGTGGAAAGTTTACAAACCCTGCTGGATTTTCAGTACAACCGCATTTTTAAAGCCGACGACGGGAAGCGGGGCGCGCCGAAAAATATGACCGGTGCTGGTGGGGACGATCGCACGATCGAAGTTCCCTGCGGTACAGTAGTTTACGACGCCGAAACTCAGGCAATCTTAGCAGATTTAGTGACACCCGGACAGACTTTTTGTGTAGCGAAAGGCGGCAAAGGCGGTTTGGGAAACAAGTGTTTTCTGACCAATTCTAACCGCGCTCCCGATTATGCGCTGCCGGGAAAGGAAGGAGAACACAAATTTTTGCGTTTGGAATTGAAGCTATTAGCTGAAGTGGGAATTCTTGGTATGCCGAATGCTGGCAAATCTACCTTAATTTCAGCTTTATCTGCCGCCCGCCCCAAAATAGCTGATTATCCGTTTACAACTTTAGTGCCGAATTTGGGTGTAGTCAGAAAACCGACTGGAGACGGTACTGTTTTTGCTGATATTCCGGGATTAATTGAAGGAGCTCACGAAGGTGCGGGTTTGGGTTACGAGTTTTTGCGGCACATTGAGCGTACTCGGTTGTTACTCCATTTGATTGATGTTACGGATGAAGATCCGATCGCCAATTATGTCACAATTCAGGAAGAATTGAAAGCTTACAGGCGTGGTTTAGCCAATCGCCCGCAGATTTTGGCTTTTAATAAGGTAGATGCGATCGATCTCGAAAGCGAAGAAATGGGTAATTTAATCAGCAGACTTCAAGAAATCAGTGGCGCTCCTGTTTTGTTGATTTCCGCCGTTAGTAGAGTTGGATTGGATAAATTGATGCAGGATGTTTGGCAGAAACTCGACGAGATGAACGAGAAAGAGGCGGCGGAACTCTTAGCAGTCGCGAGTGTTTAATCGCTTTCCGGTTCCTGGCATTTCCGTGAATCGGTAGGTGTTTTATTGAGGGGAGCAAATCTTTAGGCTGTATGGCTTGTGCGGCAAAGATTTGAGCCTCTCTGGCCTCAGAAAAAATCTGGGACATCTACGAATTCAGTTTTTACTAAGTAAATCTTTAATTTCTTCAATAGTAAATGCAGGATATTTCCTATGAATCATTGCATGACAGTTAGGACATACTGGACGTAAATCTTGAATAGGATTAACTTCATATTCTTGATGAATTTCAGATAAAGGTATTATATGGTGAACATGAATAAAACCTTTACCTATTTCTCCAAAAAATTTTTCAAAGTTAAACTTGCAAACATAACAATTTAGCCCATAATATTCAATACATTTTTTGCGATCTTGATTATTTCTTTCATAAGCATTAACTTGTACTTGACGGATAGAACCTTCTTTAAAAGTTTTAGTTTCCTCTACTTCTCCGACTTCATCAGGAAATATTAGCGGATCATCTGATACACTAAAATAATCGAAAAGCTGTTCAAAATTAAGCTTTGGTGTGGTTAAAATTTTGCAAACTAAAACATAGAGTTCTTCTTCAGAATATTCTTTAAATCCTTCATAAATTTCTTTCTCAAAACGCCATAACTCTCTCTGCCACCAGCCTCTACGCCTATTTTCATGATAAGGATCGAAGGCATCTCTAAAATTTCTGATTGTATTAGCGGTAATTCCAAGTAGAGAGCCTATTTTTTCATGGGTATCAGTCATATTACCAAATCCCAATTTCTGATAAACATCTCTATCAAATCTTGAAAGATAATAAGCTACTATATAAGCATACGGGGAATTACAATCACCCAATGAATCTATAAGACTCTTCCAGTTATCAGGTTTTTTCACAATTAAAATTATTAATTTGTTTGGTAATACCAATTCTCTAAATCCTTGCTACAATCTGCATCGTTGGGTTAATTTCATAGAATCACCTACTGTTTATGTGGTTTGTGGGTGGGGCGGTGGATATTCCCCAATACTGCTAAGTTGCTCGCGTTCGAGGATGCGTTCTAGGAGATTAAATTGCAGAATTTTAGTGGTAACACGCCCTTCTGCTGTCAGTGGGACGATTGTTCCTCCTTCTAGCCGAAAGCGATCAGACCATTGCTGGACACGAGGATTAAAAAAAGGAGTTAGCTGTCGTGTCTGTTGGTCGATCGAACCCAAGTCAGTTCCTTTGAAACGGTTGCAGCAAGGACATGATAACGCTAGGTTTTCAGATTCAGTAATGCCGTCATGTTTTTCGGCAATGATGTGCTCCATTTCAAAGGCGAAAAGTGAAGCCGTTTGGGGAAATCGACAATACTCGCATTGCTCTCCGGCTCGTTGGGTAACAAGCCGACGCAGAGTGGCTGGTACATAACTCATGCTGCTGTCTGTAAGCGTTTGTAGGCGTGAGCTTTGGCTAAACGCACCCAATGTTCTAAGAGCAAGTAGCGATCGAGTTCAACTTCCTCTCTTGTGGAAATAGTGCCGGATTTATGGCGATCGAGCAGTTCGCTCATGCGGGCTTGCAATGCAGGCGTCGGGCGGATGGCGAGGATTGCTTCAGGGCTGGGTTGACTCGCTAGCAGTTCGACGATTTGGCGATCGTCCTGGTAGGATATGGGTTCTGAGGGGGTGAGTTCCCGAAGTGCGCGATCGAGGACTTCCGGGAGACGATCGCCCAATGCGTGCAGTTTTTCGCCGAGGCGATCGGGGACTTCTAGGATAATTTGCATTGGTGCTGATGTGATGATGGGAATTCCCTTGATTGTAACAAACGGGAAAATGCCATTAATCTAAATCCCGATCGGGGATTGAAACTCTTCCGGTAGCATCGGAATTAATATTACCCACCAAAGTCAGGATACGGCAGTGCCGTTTCCCTACAATTAAT
>DPLL01000299.1 GCA_003542015.1 Microcoleaceae cyanobacterium UBA9251
ATCCTACTCAATTGTCGATCGCGACCGGGGCGATCGACTTTCTGTATCGAATTTTGCTTTCTCGGTATCTGGGTGTGCCTCCAGAAAAAGCTTACCGCAACTTGATCGGGCGGCTGGGCGGTTTGGTGGTATTGCGACAAAAAATCCTGGCTTGGGTGTCTCTGAGTCGCGACAGACAGCGTACAGCGGTAGAGGTACTGCAAGAGGTGATTCAGGAAATGCTCAATTCCGATCGATACCTTCAGCAGCAAGTCGCCTGGATTGCTGAATGTACCTCAGACAGACGCCTGCGAAATTCTTTGCTACTCGCAAGCGTCGAAGAATATTGTTTGCGCCCGATTCGCAACCAGCCACTGCTAGTCTACCGTTTTGTCAACTACCTGCGACGTTCCCAGCGGGGCGGCTTGACGCAAGTCCCAGCAGGAGACTGGGTGCGCCTAGTGTCGGAACAAGTTCTCCCTGACGACACAGACGAACCCCTCAGCCTGCTAGACGAACAGGCGATGTCCGAGTATCAAGAAAATCAAGCTTGGGAAGACCGGCAAGCTCAGCGGCAAACCGTTCAACAAGAATTTGAGAATTACTTGGCGACGGAAGTCGATCCGCTGGCCTCCCAGTGGCTACGGCTGTACCTCCAAGGGCGTTCTCAGGAAGCCATCGCCGAAGCTTTGAATGTTCCGATTAAGCAAATTTACCGCTTGCGAGAAAAAGTTAGCTACCACGCGATTCGGGTTTTCGCCGTCAAACAAGCACCGGAATTAGTCGCTAGCTGGCTGGAAACTTCCCTACAAGAACACAGTTTGGGCTTGACTCCCAGTCAGTGGGAGCAATATTGGCAAAACCTGACGCCCGTTCAGCGGCAGTTGATCGATTCGCTGAAAGCAGGTAAAAGTGTAGAGACGATCGCCTCTGAATTGAAATTGAAAACGAATCAGGTCATCGGCGAGTGGAGTAAACTCTATTTAGCAGCTCAATCCCTCCGCAACCAGTGATCGGTAATCAGTTGCAGGCAATTGCTAATTGTTAATTATTTGTANNGCGATTATTGCTGGGTAGGATAAGATATTAGCAGCACGATCGACTTCTCAGGATTTTCTACCCAATCCTCAATTAACTATTACACTGACCTATCTACCAAGCAACGCCGCCGTGCGATGGTGGGAACTGTGGGGTCTAACAAATACTGCTTTGAAGTCAATTGAAGCGGTTGTTTATCAATAATCAGTTGTGGTGCATATGTAAAATTTGTGAATTAGTCAAAACATCCCCTTGACATCGGACGATCGATCCCAGGGGTGTATTGGGTTCACGATTTTTTTTCAAAAGAACTTTCAGTCTTCAGACTTCTACCCCCGTCAGGGAATTTACAGCGTTGAATTTGATAGATGAGGTTGGTGTGTCGCAAAAGCGCGATCGATCTGATCGCCATTGTCCCCGACTACTACTTAGTGGCTAATGGTATACACATCTCCAACAGACTCGGCGACGACAATGAACACCGATCGAATATTTCCATTAATCGATACTGTTGTTCCCTTTGAAGCCTGCCTTTACTATCAAGTTTTGCCTCTGTCTCTAGAAGGTAATATTTTAAAACTGGGCGTAGTCGATGCACAAGATGACTCGGCTTTAGACTATGTGCAACGGATTTTAGCTTACATGAATTGCTCTGTAACAACGGAGCCACTTTCATCGGAAACCCAGCGCTCAATGCTCTCAGCTTACTTGNNGGCCAATCCATCGAAATCTTCGCCAACTGAGGTTTCGCAGCCACCAATCCCATTGCAAATTTTGGAGGTAAAAGCCTTGCACTTGTCAAGTCCTGTGGGAGTTTTAGTAACTTTACCGGCCCCACAACTGCTGCAAGAATTGCTCGGTAGAGTGCTGCGAGAGGGTATCGGCCGCCTGTTTTTTGAGCGACAGCACTCGCAAGGTCGAATTCTTTGGAGTCAAGACGGTGTTTTGAAATCAATGATCGAAGGTATCGAACCCCTATTGTTCCAAAAGATCATCGACGAGTTGAAGCGACTGACAAATATGCCTCTGAGTCGGGTGGAACACCCCAAACAAGTGGAAGTTGAACGAATTTATCGAAAAACTCATTTGTTATTGCGCTTGCGAGTAATGCCTGTTAGTGGCGGGGAAGATGCGACGCTGCAAGTGTTGCGCGGTGCGGCTTTGAGGTTTTACGAGCAGCAGCAGTTGTCTAATTTGAGTCGGGATGCACTACGACTGGCCCAGGAATTGCAGCGAAAAGTGAATCAAATTCGCGATCGAACTCGGCTTACTCCCTTGCCTTTGGAGGGCTTGCCGGCTTTGGAACGGGTGATTAGAAATCTTGACGATCAAATTGAAGCTTTAATGAACGAACACTATCTTGAGCAGTAATATAGCCTTTCTCAGTAACAGTGCGGTGCACGCTTGATAAGCGGGCATAATCAATTACGAATTAATCAATTACGAATTCCGAATTTAGCACTTCAAAAAGTCAAATCGTAACTCGTAATTCGTAATTCGTAATTATTTCCCATAGGGCTTACCTCACCAAGATTGAGAACTGCTATATAGCCGATCGATTTGAGATTTTAGATTTGAGATTGAAGGGGGCGGGTTTAGGAGATTGTCGGTTTTCGCCAATTCTTGTCGGTGGGGTGGGGGCGGGTTTACGAGATTGTCGGTTTTCGCCAATTCTTGTCGGTGAAACCCGCCCCTACAGACATATACAAGAATGAATCAACCGGAATTGATATCATCCGTGCTCGAACACATCTTTGTATTGCAATAAATCCAAACTTACAAAAACTGGCAAACACTGAAAACATTCCTGTGCAACTTCCCAACGTTCTTCTCGCTGCAACATCGCAGTCAACTTCTGTTTAGCGCTCAACAAATAGCGAACATCATTGGCCGCATAATTTAGTTGATCGTCAGAAAGATTAGTCGCATTTCCCCAGTCAGAACTTTGAGAAGTTTTATTTAATTCTACTTTTTCCAGTTCGAGAATTAACTCTTTCAGTCCGTGTCTGTTAGTGTAAGTTCTAGCAAGTTTACTAGCTATTTTAGTGCAGAAAACCGGCGCAATGTCAATACTTAAATTGTAACGCATTGTTGCCATATCAAAGCGAGCAAAATGAAATACTTTCTCGATATTGTCAGCTTCCATTAACTTCTTTAAATTCGGCGCGGTTGTCTGGTTTTTAGCAATTCGCACCACTGTGACTTTACCTTCGGGGTTGCACAACTGCACCAAACACAGCCGATCGCGCCACGGCATCAAACCCATTGTTTCGGTATCAACAGCGATGGCCCCCGCTGTCAAATAGTAAGATAACAGAGAATCGGGAAGATCGCGATCGCACACTTGAAAATTTGGAAATTCCATTATTTAAGAATTGGGAATGGGGAATGGGGAATTGGGCATTGGTAATTGGGAATTGGGCATTGGTAATTGGGAATTGGGCCGAAGAGCATTTGTTATTTGTTATTTGCTGTTCTGCTACCAATAACTCATAACTCATAACTAATGACTAATGACTAATGACTAATGACTAATGACTTCAACTTATCGACTACGGACAAAAAGCTGAGTAAAATAATACTCCCCTTTAGCATTTTTCGCAATCCCAATCCCAGTCAAATTAAACTGACCCTCCATATTCTTGCGGTGGCCATCACTCTTAATCCAGCCATCAACAGCATTGCGTACTGGGTCACTATATCCCATATTGTAAGCAACATTTTCAGCTACACTTTGATAGGGAATTGTAATTGCTTTCACCCGCCCCTCAAATCCATCATGGCTAAACTTAACCTTCCCACTAGCCATATTTTCGCTGTGAATCCTGGCTTGCTGACTAATTCGCGGATCGATACTAAGTGGCGGCAACTTCTTAGATGCTCGATATTGATTAATCTGTTGGTTAGCCGCTTTTTCTAAATCAGCAATTGAACTAGAAGCAAGATTAGTATTCATGGAATTTTGTGGTGGCGATTCTGTAGGAATTAGCTGGGAAAAATTAGGCAGGATTGTTAGCAATCCCAGAGACATCAAAACCAAAGATTTGTACATTACTTACAACAATAAATAAACTAAATTGTTAGATTATGTCCGGTTAATCACTCTTTCAGTCTCGCGTTGCGCGGACTTCGTTTGTGTAGACGCGGTTTCAACCGCCGGGTAATCTTAACCGGACATAATCTTACCTATTCCTACAGATCGATCGCCCAAAATTCCGTTAAACTAGATATTCAGAACCTTCGCCACAGTCTGCACATCCTTGTCACCACGTCCAGAACAGTTGAGAACAATGCGCGGATTGCCGGTCAACTGCGGGCACAGAGTCTCCAAATAGGCGATCGCATGAGCAGTTTCCAAAGCCGGAATAATCCCCTCCAACTGCGACAGCCGTTGAAAAGCATCCAAAGCTTGTGCATCAGTAACACTGTAATATTCAGCCCTACCAGCATCCTTCAAATAACTATGTTCCGGCCCCACACCAGGATAATCCAAACCCGCACTAATCGAATGCGGCTCGATTACTTGGCCCTCATTATCCTGCAACAAATAACTCATCGCCCCGTGCAGAACACCCACAGTTCCCTTAGTCAAAGTAGCCGCGTGTTTCTCAGTTTCCACACCTTCGCCCGCCGCTTCAACACCAATTAACCGCACAGTTTCTTCCCCAACAAACTCATGGAAAAGACCCATAGCATTGGAACCGCCGCCCACACAAGCTAATAAAATATCCGGCAAACCAGCCCACTTTTCCTGACACTGAGCGCGGGTTTCTTGACCGATAATCGCATGGAAATCGCGCACCATCATCGGGTAAGGATGCGGCCCCGCTACGGAACCAAGAATGTAATGAGTTGTTTCGACATTTGTCACCCAATCGCGAATCGCTTCGGAAGTCGCATCTTTGAGAGTTCCCGTACCCGCTGAAACACCCCGAACTTCCGCTCCCATCAAGCGCATTCTGAATACATTTAAAGCCTGTCTTTCCATGTCGTGAACGCCCATGTAGACAACGCATTCGATACCGAAACGAGCGCAAACTGTAGCAGTAGCAACGCCATGTTGACCGGCGCCTGTTTCCGCAATTACGCGCTTTTTGCCCATGCGTTTTGCGAGCAATGCTTGAGCCAAAGCGTTGTTAATTTTGTGAGCACCAGTGTGGTTTAAATCTTCGCGTTTGAGGTAAATTTGCGCGCCAGTCCCGTCTGGTTTAGCATAATGCTCCGTGAGGCGTTCGGCGAAATATAAGGGGCTGGGGCGGCCGACATAATCTTTGAGTAATCCTTGGAGTTGCTGTTGAAATTCGGGTTCGCTGCGGTATTTGTGGAAAGCGGCTTCGAGCTCAAATAAAGCTGGCATCAGGGTTTCGGGGACGTATTTGCCGCCGAATTTGCCGAATCTGCCGAGGGAGTCGGGGCGTTGGGCTGTGGTTTCGGTGGTGAGACGCAGGGGTGTGACTGTCACGGACTTTGTGGGGATAATGGGACAAGTTTTATTATATCTAGTCGATGGGGCGGGGCGGTGGGCGATCGGGTAATTTTGCGAGGGCTGCACAAAATCGCTGGGATGGCGGAATTTGGTTCTATCCTTCGATATATTACCCTGTAAGGGTTTCAGGGATTTTTTCTGTGGGTGAGAGCTTGTTTGGAGGTACAAATTTGCTATCCCTCGCAAATGGCCTTTGGACACACTGCGCTGTATTGGGTGTATAATGCAGGGGTCCCCACTCGCTGGGGAAACT
>DPLL01000300.1 GCA_003542015.1 Microcoleaceae cyanobacterium UBA9251
GTTGACTCCCTGAGTTCCTGACACTTCCATTATTTCTTAAATTTTGATCGTTCATCAACAAAAAGTCAAAATTTTTATCGTGGCCTGCTTTACCTGCTGCGACAAGTTACTGGTCGATCGCCAGCCTACATCTCTGGATTAAATATTTTTTGGTATAATAAACATCTATCCAAAGATACACTTTTGCCTCCGCCACTCTAAAAAACTTACCTCAGCTCAGAGAAAGCCCGACTTATCTGGACGTGCGACTAGATCAGCGTGTTTTCTTCCTGCTTCTTGATTGCGTAGGGTGTCCCGGAGAGTCCAAACCTGTTGAAATCGAAATCATCAATGCAGTAGAGCACCCTACAAGTGGATTCAACACTTCGACTACGCGAGCGTGACCACCCACAACCACCCCAAAAAACAGGCCCAACAAATATTGGGCAGTTGTCCTGTTTGACATTGTAGCACCGATCCGTTGCTAAGCGATCGACACAATACTTGCCCTCTCGTAAGGTAATTTATTGGTCGGCAACAGATCAAGGTCAATTTGCAGCGAATCCAAAGCCGGATTTTCAGCTATCACCTTTTGGGTCAAATTCTGATTCACTATCTCCCAGACATCCGTTTCATTCGGGTAATTAGCCAAGAAATTGTCGATGCTTTGGTAAAACAGAGTCAAGTGTCGGGATATTCATCCTGGGTAATTCCTGGTTTGTACTGATACTTGACATCAATATTTAGGTTGTTCAAACCCTGATGATCGATCGAGTAATTAGCCAACTTGAAATCCCAGGCTTCCCCTAATTTACCATCTTGAGTGCGAGTAACCGTACTGTTGCGATTGTAAGGTCATCGGTGGGTCGGCAGAACATCCAAATTCACAGTCACAGAGTCAAGTGTCGGATACTTGACTCTATCACTTTTTGGGTCAAGTTTTTATTAACTATTTCCCAAACATCAGTTTCATTCGGGTAATTAACTAACAGATTGTCAAGGGTTTTGTAAATTGGTACAAAATCTGGATACTGGGAATTTTGAAGTCCATCTTGATACTTGTAATTTACATCGAGATTCAGGTTGTTTAACCCTTGATGATTAATTGGGTAATTGGCGATCGGAAAATTCCACTTTTCGGTCAATGTAGCATCGGACGGAAAGAACGAAATGGCGATCGGACGCTGTAACTTGCTGTCGGGAGAGACAAAAACAGGACTGGGAAATGTTCCAGGATTCGCAACTAATGGCAGCGGGTCGCCCGTCTTGCCATTGTAGCGCAAAACTGCACCGGCACCGTTAGCATTGGCGCGGTTGTCGAAGCCAACTGCAAACAAATTGCCGATGGGCGAAAAAGCCAAACCGCACTTCGACTACGCTCAGTGACCGCCTAGATAATTGCTGCTGGGTAAAGTCTCAGTGTCAAAGATTTCAGCAGTACATTAGGAGGAGCGCAAGTTCAACTCAAGCTATAGTCGGGAAAATCTCGATCGCTCAATTAATCCCCTGCACTCGCCACACTCGCAACCCTGTAGGAAATCCCCAACCCGCGCCGCCTCTCCCCTCTTGGCTCACTTGTAAATTCCGAGCCAAAATGTCTTAATATATACATTTAACCAGCAGCGGCCAAGTTGCAATAATTCTTTACAATATCAGTACAGCACCACCGACCCCTAACTCTTCCTTGAGGAAAGGGCGTGGCATAGACGGGATAGAAGACAATAAAAATGGCGACTTCCACTCTTGGCCCGTGCAGTTTCTTGAGTCTCAGGTTTGTTCACATTATTTGCAGCCAGTTACCAGGAGAGTTGACCACCCGTGCTCCAACGCATCAAACAAGACTTAAAAAACGACCTGATAGCAGGTCTGCTGGTAGTTATCCCCTTAGCTACCACCATCTGGCTGACAATTACGATCGCCAGTTGGGTGATCAATTTTCTCACCAAAATTCCCAAGCAGATCAACCCCTTTGACGGACTCCATCCGATTTTGGTGAATCTGCTGAATTTCTTAGTAGGGCTGGCTGTACCCCTGCTGAGCATTTTGGTCATAGGTTTAATGGCCCGCAACATCTTCGGGAAGTGGCTGCTAGACTTTGGTGAACGGCTGTTACAGGCAATTCCCCTAGCGGGATCGGTTTATAAAACCCTAAAACAACTGCTAGGAACTATCCTCAAGTCAAACGACAAATTCCGCCGGGTGGTTTTAGTGGAGTATCCCCGCCGGGGAATCTGGACTTTGGCGTTTGTGACCGGTACGATCGAGAGTAATGATATGCCCTCTCACCTGACCGGCGAAACTCCGATTGGCATTTTCATCCCCACCACACCGAACCCCACCACCGGATGGTACGCTATTGTTCCAGAAGCCGATGTGGTGAATCTTTCGATGTCGATCGAAGATGCCTTTAAAGTCATCATCTCCGGTGGTATCGTCAACCCCAACAACTCAATACCAGTAACTACCGACAACACCACGGGTAAGATACTCGAATCCTTAGTATCTGAATCAAGATACCAGCCCGTACCAGTAGAAGAAGATTAAAGCAATATCTAAACCCGTAGGGACTCTTAAGTATAGCCTTTCTCAGAAAGANNTTTTTTGAGAACCGCTATAGATTAACCTAAAAAAACAGAACACTCAGAACCTCGACTTCTTAAAGAAGTCGGGATATAAAAGCAAACCCGGTACAGAGAGAGCGGGTTTTTTACAGAGTTTTTCTGCTAAAGTTTTGGTCTATCCGCACTCACCCGCCCCTGTATGGTGCGTCGCAGCCAGATTTGGGTTCTTGTGTCCCAGATGCTCCGGTGGCGACGCACCATACGGTGGTGTCGCAGCCAGATTTGGGCTCTTGTGTCCCAGATGCTCCGGTGGCGTCGCACCCTACGGTATCTACGAATCTCGCTCTCCCACCAGCGCCTACGAATTTCAAAAATTCCTAAATCCCCAATTCCTATCTAAAAACTCTAAAAAATATGAAAAAAGCCCGCGAAATCGCACGCGAACTAGCACTCCTCGGTATCAGCCAACTTCCAGCCAATCCAGAACTATTAGAAGCCAAAAAACTACAAGATGTCGTCCTCGCCGCCATCCGCACTCTGACTACTGAAGTTCAAGAAGCCCTCTCAACCGCCGCCGCCGAAGTGCAGCGCGGAAGTGACAAGCTTCTCTCCAGCGAAATCCGCGCCCCTGATGTCCAAAGCGCTAGAGCAATGGTGCGCGAAGCCGTAGAGCTCACCGAAACCGCGATCAACCGTCTCGCCGCAGCGATGGAGTTTCCCGAAATCATCCAGCTAGCCAACCAGCAAGATGTTCGCACCTATGCTTTGCAAATCCTCGGGAAAGTTAGCAGCAATCGCCCTCAAATTGACGAATTGCTCAAAGAATCCCTCGTAGACTGGCAAATAGAACGGTTGCCCAGGATCGATCGAGATATCATGAGAATCGCGATCGCCGAAATCCTATTTCTCGGCTTACCCGAACAAGTCGGCGTCAACGAAGCCGTCCAACTAGCCAAACGCTACAGCGGCGACGAAGGACATCGGTTCATCAACGGAGTCCTCCGCCGAGTAGTCGATAAAATTAATGCAGAAGCCATTCGTCAATAGTCAATAGTCAATAGTCATTAGTTATTAGTCATTAGTTATTAGACATCTCCCATATTTCTTGTGGAACAGGCATCCTGCCTGTTTTTGACAGGCTTTTTAGGAGATGTCTATTAGTTATTAGTTATTAGTTATTGGTAGCAACTGACCAATAACTAATAACTAATAACCAATAACTAATAACTAATAACCAATGACCAATGACTAATGACTCATGACTATTGACTATTGACTAATAACTATTCCCTATTCCCCATTTCCTGCTATGGTTTTTAATTGGTTTCGTCGTCAATACAGTGAAAGCGGATCTTCTGAAAAAGAAACAGCAGCCGAGAAGCCCCAAGATTCGCCGGCAAAATCCCCTGCGGTTGATCCTCCAACAGATGCAGCCACACCAACCGCAGCAGAGCCAAGCTCTCCCGCCGTAGCCGAAGATTATCTCAATTGGGCTAAAGCTGCTTACAAAAATATTCAAAAACAGCAAAAACCCGAAGCAGAAGTTTCCCAGACAGCAGAAACCCCCATTCCGCCAGCAGAAACAGCAGTCGCAGTAGAAGTTTCAGAAACTCCAGAACCCGAAGTTGTGGAAATTGCGGCCGAACTCGCCCCCCTCGACTCGGAAGCTCTAGCAATTGCAGAACCGCCAGCAGCCCCAATAGCGACAGAAGCCGAACCAACCCCAAAAACTCCAGAAATTCCAGAAACAGCAGCTTATTCGCCAGAAATTGCCACGCAGGTTGCTGAAAAAATAGAAGTTCCTATACAACAAAATTTAGAGATTTCCGAACCTGTTACCACAGTCGCAGAAACACCGATCGCCCCTGATACCGCCTCCGATGCTGAACCCCTGCCATTTTGGGCAAGAGCTCAGGCCGATCGCCTGGAACGCATCGAACGCCTCAAAGAAACCGCCATTGAAGAACCAGAGGTAATTGCAGAAGCGGCCGCCAGAGCAGCAATTATTGAAGAAATTCCCGGTTTTGCCTTTGATGAAGGCTTCCTCTGGTCTTCGGAAATCTTGGCCAGTCAAGGCCGCCGCCCCGATCAAGTATCTGTCGAAGAAATCACTTGGCTGCAAAAGCTGCGCCAAGGTTTAGAAAGAACTCGCCGCAGCTTAATTAATCGACTTAAGGCGATCGTCGGTCAAGGCCCGCTGAATGAAGATGCAGTGGCGGAAATTGAGACTTTGTTGCTACAAGCCGATGTTGGAGTCGCAGCAACGGACATTATTATCAGTCGCCTCCAAGCCAGACTCAAAGAAGAAGTGCTACCGCCAGAACAGGCCCTAGCTTACCTCAAAACTATTCTGCGCGACATCCTGGATGCACCCTGTGCCCAAAGCGCGATCGGCAATCCCGCTTACAGTCTGACTTTTGCCCCAGAAAAAGACACGTTTAATATCTGGTTGATCGTAGGAGTTAACGGTGCTGGTAAAACTACGACGATCGGCAAATTAGCCCACATTGCCCAAAAGTCCGGCTACAAAACCTTAATTGCCGCCGCCGATACTTTCCGGGCGGCCGCCGTCGAACAAGTAAAAGTTTGGGGAAGTCGTAGCGGTGTCGAAATTATTGCCAACGAGGGGAAAAATACCGATCCGGCTGCTGTCGTGTTTGATGCGATCGCCGCCGCCACCGCCAGAGGCACAGAACTGCTGATCGTAGACACCGCCGGCCGCCTGCAAAACAAAAAAAATCTCATGGACGAACTAAGCAAAATCCGTCGCATTGTAGATAAAAAAGCTCCTAGTGCTACCGTAGAATCTCTACTGGTCTTGGATGCCACACTGGGTCAAAATGGTTTGCGACAGGCGGAAGTTTTCGCAGAATCTGCAAAATTGAGCGGAGTAGTCTTGACAAAACTCGATGGATCTGCTAAAGGTGGTGTTGCTCTAGCAGTGGTGCAGCAACTAGGCCTGCCGATCCGCTTTATTGGAGTAGGGGAAAGCATCGAAGACCTGCGCCCGTTTTCTAGTTACGAGTTTGTTGAAGCCCTGCTCGATTTTAGATTTTAGATTTTTGATTGAGAGGATGTAGCCGTCCCAAATTCTTGGGACGGACNNAATCTAAAATCCAAAATCCAAAATCCAAAATTGAATGACTGCTGTGCCTTTGTCTCGCTCCTCACCTCAACCTGCTGACCGCCCTCCCGGTCGCAATTCGACCGACGTGACGCCAGTCTTCGCACTCAAAGAACTGGTGGCGCGCTTGCATCGATACCAGCACAACGTTCAAGATATGTTGAGTTCGCTCTCCTTTGCCCTGCGAAGTTTTAACAATCTCAACCAATTTTTCGAGTTGGTTCCTTTGGTGGCTACTCGGATTACCGATGCCGATGGGGGAGCTTTGGTGCTGTTCAAACCCAACGGTCAACTCAGATTCCAGCAGTTGCACTGTCAGGAAGGACGGCAGTGCCAAGATATGCGAAAAGCGCTGGAAATCGCAACCAGGCAAGTTACAGCAAATTCGCCCAGCGCAGCAGAAGTTATTTCCGAAACCTCTGAGCAAATATCTAGTCTCGACATTCAAGTCAGTCGCTATTTGGGCCAAGACGTTCACTTGTTTGGGGCGCCAATTTTGCTGAAGAATTTGGAACGGGGACGGCTTTATGTTTTTAGCAGTGACCCGCAATATGTGTGGACGCCAGGGAGACAAAAATTAGTCCGCCTAGTGGCAGATCAAACCGCAGTCGCTATCTCGAAAGACGAACTTACTGCTAAGTTGGGCGAGAAAGAGCGCTTAGACCGAGAATTGGAAATTGGCGCTGAAATTCAAGTGCGACTGCTGCCCCGTAGCTGCCCGAAAATTCCCGGCCTTGATGTGGCTGCTCGCTGTCTACCAGCTAGCAGAGTTGGCGGAGATTATTATGATTTTATTCCCGCTGACTATGACCCCATAGGTCAGGATCGTGAGGGTGAAAACCCCCCATCCCTGAACCCAAATCTTAAGTCCAAAATCGACAAGGGTCGCTGGAGCATTGTGATCGGTGATGTCATGGGCAAAGGCGTGCCAGCAGGCCTGCTGATGACGATGACTCGGGGGATGCTGCGGGCGGAGGTTTTGAACCGCCATTCGCCGTCGATAATTCTGCAACATTTAAACCGGGTAATGCACGCGGATTTGGAAAATTCTCACCGTTTCGTGACTCTGTTTTATTCGGAGTATGACCCGAAAACTCGCGTTTTATCTTACAGCAATGCTGCTCATCACCCACCTTTGCTTTGGCAAGCTGCAACTAATTCTATTGAGCGGCTCGATACTCTCGAAGGGATGCTAATTGGCTTGGATGCTGATTCGCGCTACCAAGAAGCACAAGTGCAATTGCAGCCGGGAGATACTATTATTTATTACACTGATGGCTTTACGGATGCTGCTAATCAAAGGGGCGATCGCTTTGATGAGGAAAACTTGACGGCTGCTTTTCAGTGGGCTTGTCAAAATTATCAGGGGTCTGAAAAAATTTTGGATTATTTGTTCGATCGCGTTCACCAGTTTATCGGCATCGGCAACCGTAATGAAGATGACATGACTTTGGTTGTACTCCGGGTTAAACCTGCCACAGGAGAAAATCAAAATGATAGTTAATTTTATGCCGGGAATTACTGCTGGATTGACTGGTTCGATTCATGAGAACGATCTGGCTCATTTGTTAGTTGGGAAATCTCATTTAAGTTCGACAGTTCTGTTGGGTCAAAACTACGATATTTTTACTAATTTCCAAAAAGCTTGGAACCATTTTGTTTCTACTGGTCA
Organism: Microcoleaceae cyanobacterium UBA9251; assembly: GCA_003542015.1. Taxonomy (GTDB): domain Bacteria; phylum Cyanobacteriota; class Cyanobacteriia; order Cyanobacteriales; family Microcoleaceae; genus Microcoleus. The sequence goes on from DPLL01000300.1 coordinate 7,337, forward strand.
AATAGGAGCTTTTTTTATCGGTATTTTTATCGGCTGGTTCGTTAAAGGGATTATCAGACATTAGATTTGTGGTTGGGAATTGGCAAGTTCAAGTCCGGTTAATTGCTGATAAATCCTGTACGGGCATAGGGTCTAGGGCATAGGGTCTAGGGCATAGGGTCTAGGGCATGGTCGAACCAAAGTATTGTAACTATTCAACCGGACATGATATGAGTTATTAGTGAAACAAGCCGATCGCCAAAATCTCAAAACTTTGTAGTGAGGACGAAGAGTCCTTTATTAGAACACAAAATAGCCAGGAATGTAGTCTTGACTACAAACCGTAGTCAGGATTAAAGTCTTTACTATAGCAGTCGCCAAGGCCCTTTGGTTATTGAACCCTTCGACCCTTCGACTCCGCTCAGGGAACTATGAAATAAATGCCTTAACCACCTTGGCGGTTGCTATACAAAAAGGTTTTTATAGCCTTTTCTCAAAGAGATCATCTAGTTTTACCTTCACAAATGACAACACCACAAACAACCTGGAGTCAAAGATTTGAATCGGCGCTGCACCCGGCGATCGCACGATTTAATGCTAGTATTGGCTTTGACATTGAATTGATTGAGTATGACTTGACGGGTTCCGTCGCTCATGCTAAGATGCTGGCGAAAACTGGGATTATTTCAGCAGCAGAAGGCGAACAATTAGTCAATGGTTTGGAACAGATTCGTCGGGAATATCAACAAGGACTGTTTGTACCGGGAATTGACTCAGAAGACGTTCATTTTGCAGTGGAAAAGCGGCTGACGGAAATAGTCGGCGATGCAGGAAAAAAGCTGCACACGGCTCGATCGCGCAACGATCAAGCTGGTACTGATACTCGCTTGTATTTGCGCGACCAAATCACACAAATTCGCGAGCAATTACGAGAATTTCAAGCTGTTTTGCTAGATATTGCTGAGCTGAACGTGGAAACTTTAATCCCTGGTTACACGCACTTGCAGCGCGCTCAGCCGATTAGTTTGGCTCATTACCTGTTAGCTTATTTTGAAATGAGCGATCGCGACTGGGAACGCCTCGGCGATGTCTACAAGCGGGTAAATATTTCGCCTCTGGGTTCGAGTGCTCTGGCGGGGACGACTTTCCCGATCGACCGACATTATACCGCCGAACTATTGCATTTTGACAAAGTTTATGCTAATAGCTTAGATGGAGTTAGCGATCGAGATTTTGCGATCGAATTTCTCGCAGCAGCCAGTCTGATTATGGTACACCTGAGCCGCTTGTCAGAAGAAATGATTCTCTGGTCGTCTCACGAATTTGGGTTTATCTCGCTCAAAGATAGCTGCGCTACGGGTTCGAGCATTATGCCCCAGAAAAAAAATCCTGACGTTCCAGAATTGGTGCGGGGTAAGGCGGGGCGAGTTTTCGGTCACTTGCAGGCTATGCTGGTAGTGATGAAGGGACTGCCTTTGGCCTATAACAAAGATTTGCAAGAAGATAAAGAAGCTTTGTTTGACAGCGTGAAAACGGTACAAGCTTGTTTGGAAGCAATGACGATTTTGCTGCGGGAAGGAATCGCGTTTAACAGCGATCGCCTCGCCGCGGCTGTTACAGAAGACTTTTCTAATGCTACAGATGTAGCAGACTACCTAGCAACTAAAGGCGTTCCCTTCCGGGAAGCTTACAACCTCGTGGGCAAAGTTGTCAAAACTTGCCTGTTGGGGGGCAAACTCCTCAAAGATTTGACACTTGAGGAGTGGAAAGAATTGCACCCAGCTTTTGAGACAGACATTTACAGCGCGATCGCACCTCAGCAAGTGGTAGCGGCTCGCAATAGTTACGGGGGTACCGGGTTTGAACAAGTGAGGAAATCACTGATTGCTGCGCGCGATCGGCTCAGCGATTAATCTTCAGCGGCAGCCATATCTTTGTCTCTGCCGCCGCCACTCATGGCGCCCATGCCACCACCGTTGCCGCCGTCAAATCGTCTTCTCTTGTTAGAGAACATATCTTGATTTCTGCGCTTGCGAAACTTGCGGGCGTATGCTTGATTTCGTTGTGCCTTCTCTTTCTTGAGATTACGGCGTTTAGCCATTC
>DPLL01000298.1 GCA_003542015.1 Microcoleaceae cyanobacterium UBA9251
GGTTTTAATGTGGGGATAAATATTAATAAAGATGGGGGTCAAAGTCGAAGTCATGCTGCTATTCATATTATCCCACGTTATCGAGGGGATGCGACGGGAAATAAAGGCGGGATTAGGTATGTGATTCCAAAGAGTAAAAAATAAAGATTGGTAAATGGCGCAAAAATTGCTAAAATTTAATAATTGTTATACATGAATTACNNTTATATTTGAGCAAAGGGCGAGCCAAATAGGGTTAAAATATTCTTACAACGTCTCAAACTACACCTTAGCAGCAGTTTCGTGTTCTGTTTATGTCTAAGCGCAAAAAGCAAGAATGGATCAAGGAAACCCTAGAACTCAATGAAAATCATAACTGGAAATCAAAACCTGGAACTCGCATCTTTGTCGCAGGAAGAGGTGCTGTCCGTTTTGATGTCCCCGATGATTGGCATTTTGAACCGGATACAAAATCTTTCCGGTTTACGGACAAAAAGCCGCCGGATGATGATTGTTGTTTAGAGGTTTCGTTTAATTTACTTCCTCCCGGCAACTGGGCTGATTTTCCGTTGGCTCCGCTATTAAAAAAGGTAGCAGAAGAAGACTCCCGAAATCCGTTTGACATGGGGGAAATCATCCAACTCAAGCGACAAACTGCTCGGATTGTTTGGACAGAATTCAAGTTTATTGACCCTCCAGAACAGCGGGAAGCTTATTCGCGAATCTGTGTGGGATTGGGTTCTAATGTTCAGTGTTTGATTACTTTTGATTATTGGGTAGATGATGCAGAGCGTTTGACTCCTGTCTGGGATACGGTGATGGAATCGTTAGTTTTAGGGTTGTTTATCAACGATCCTCGAACTGGATTTGCACGGCCAGATTAGAGATAATATGCCTAGTTTGAAGCGGTGGTTTCTGTGGGTCTACATTCCCGACTTATTGAAGAAGTCGGGGATCTAAATCTCTGAGTTCTTCATCGTGTAGCAAATAGCAAGCAGGGTTGAATCTCTATAGCTGACTAGCAGCAACGGAAAAGTTATCAATCATAACTTCCGATCGCCCTTTAGGAAAGCTTGCAGCTATTCGATCGCCCATTCCCCGCAAAATACTAACACAAATACCGTACAATAATCCCATCATCCGGCATCAACCAACCTACTAACCCCATGCTTTGCGATTACCTAGTACAAATCCTCACCGCCCGCGTCTACGATGTAGCCCAAGAATCCCCCCTAGAATCCGCCCCCAATCTATCAGCGCGACTCAACAATAAACTCCTGCTGAAGCGAGAGGATATGCAGTCTGTGTTTTCCTTCAAACTGCGCGGTGCCTATAACAAAATGGCGCAACTTTCGCCGGAGTTGCTAGCAAAAGGGGCGATCGCAGCTTCTGCCGGCAATCACGCCCAAGGAGTCGCCCTCGCCGCCCGCCACCTGGGAACTCGCGCGGTCATAGTCATGCCCGTAACCACGCCCCAGGTCAAGGTAAATGCGGTCATAGCCCGTGGTGGAGAGGTGGTCTTGCATGGTGATACTTACGATGATGCTTACGCTTTTGCGCGCCAATTAGAGGCGGAAACAGGCATGACTTTTGTTCACCCTTTTGATGATCCCCACGTGATTGCGGGACAGGGTACGATCGGCATGGAAATTCTGCGACAACATCAAAAACCAATTCATGCAATTTTTGTGGCAATTGGCGGCGGTGGATTGATTTCTGGAATTGGTGCTTATGTGAAACGGTTGCGGCCGGACATTAAAATTATTGGTGTCGAACCTGTCGATTCCGATGCGATGAATCAGTCTTTGAAAGCGGGTAAACGGGTGCGTTTATCCCAGGTTGGTTTATTTGCGGATGGCGTGGCTGTGCGGGAAGTCGGGGAGGAAACTTTTCGGCTTTGTCAGGAGTATGTGGATGAGATTATTCTAGTAGATACGGATGATATTTGTGCGGCGATTAAGGATGTTTTTGAGGAGACGCGATCGATCTTAGAACCGGCTGGCGCTTTGGCGATCGCAGGTGCGAAAGCTTACGTGGAACGGGAACAAATCGAAGCACAAACGTTAATTGCGGTTGCTTGCGGTGCAAACATGAATTTCGATCGCCTGCGTTTTGTAGCAGAAAGAGCCGAGTTTGGCGAACGTCGCGAAGCTATTTTTGCGGTCACAATTCCCGAAGAACCGGGAAGTCTTCGCAGGTTTTGCGAGTGTCTGGGTCAACGCAATTTAACTGAATTTAGCTATCGAATTGCGGATGAGAAAGCAGCGCATATTTTTATCGGTGTCCAAATTAAAAATCGTGCGGATGCGGTTAAAATAGCGGCCAGTTTTGAAGATTGTGGCTTCAAAACTTTGGATTTAACTGATGATGAATTAACGAAATTGCACTTGCGGCATATGGTGGGCGGCCGTTCTTTGTTGGCAGATAATGAGTTGTTTTATCGCTTTGAATTTCCCGAACGTCCTGGTGCGTTGATGAAGTTTGTGGGTTCGATGAGTCCTAACTGGAATATCAGCGTTTTTCACTATCGGAATAACGGCGCAGATTACGGGCGAATTGTGGTGGGAATTCAGGTGCCGCCGGATGAGATGAAGGAGTGGCAGGCTTTTTTGGATACCCTGGGCTATCAGTATGGGGATGAGAGTCAGAATCCGGCTTATAAGTTGTTTTTGGGATAGGGGTTTTTGGGGAAAGTTACCCCCTTTATGACTCGGCGGTGGAAACCGGGGCAATCACGGGGGATTGCCCCTACAAAAACGAAGTCCGCGCAAGGCGAGACTAAGAAATAAGCCGGATCGTGAAGCTGTTAATTATAATTAAGGAAACAACGCTAAATTTTAATATTTTTATGCAAACACCACTAACTGGACAAATACCGGCAAACTTAATACAAAGTCTTTATGAAACTGATTTTTATGCTGGGACTGAGGAACAAGCAAAACTCCTCAAACATCGAGAATGGAGTCAACTTGACTTACCTAATTTAATCGAGGAGATTGAGTCATTGGGAAAACAACAACGCGCCGAATTAAGAAATCCCTTGAGTATTTTGATTGGACATTTGCTTAAATGGGAATATCAAGGATCTCAACGAAGTCGCAGTTGGGTGAATACAATTTGCATCCAGCGGCTCGATTTATTAGAATTACTCAAAGAGAATCCAAGTCTTAAACCTTACCTACAAGAAGCTCTCCAGACAGCTTACATCAAAGGAATGGTATTAGCTTCGGGAGAAAAAAATCTGTCGCGAAAAACTTTTCCAGAAAATTGTCCGTAGGGGTTGGAAGACATTTTTAGCGATCGCTTTTATCCTGGTGAACCTGCAACAGATGATGTGATGGAATAAGAATGAACTTAGTTTTTTGGTTAGGGCGTACTTCGACTCCTCGAAACCGGGTTTTTTTACGAATACTTCGTTGTTACCCGCAGATTTGGGAAAAAACCCGGTTTCTGGGCCCCATGCGTCTAGGACTAATTTATTGGCTGCATCAAAGCTGTACCAGCACCAAAAGTATCCTAGGTGGTGGGATGGCATAAAGTTCCTCTGGGATATAATGGTAATGAAGTCTAGCAACGAAAATGCCCAATTATGACAGTCCGGGAAGAACTAATCCATGAGATTGAGCAAGCATCAGATGATATACTTCAGGTGCTATTGAGTTTTTTGCGTCAGACACGGTTTTCGCAGTATGAGCCTTCTCTGTCGATCGATTTAGCTGAGATTTCGAGTGCTGGATTGACAGCGCAAAAGCATTATCCTCTGCGCGGGATGCCATTGGTAATTGCCGAGGATTTTGATGAGCCGATGTCAGATTTAATCGATAGAATTGCAACCGTTATGGAAAGTGAAAATGTGGGTTTGACTGATTTATTGGCGGGTTTAGAAGCGGAAAGAGAGGCGATTTGGCAGGAGAAACAGTCTTGATGCGTAGGATATTTGCAGACGAAGAGCGTGTTAATTGCCGGGTGTGGATCGCGAACCTAGCGAAGAGGGAAAAACATCCACTAGGGGAGTAATATCGCCAGCAGCGATTTCCTGACGTACTATCTCAGCTAGACTATCCCACTGAGCGTCTGTTGTAGCTTCAAATTGAGCCTTCCACACCTGTTCATCACTGATATCTTCTTCCGCCATTAGAATGCGGATTAATTCTCGTTTGTCGATCGCAGACAGTTGTCTAATAGTAGGGAGTAATTCTGTTAGTGTCATCGGTTGTTTTCCTACGATGCGTCTATGTTAATGGTAGCAGATCAACGTAGTAATTGCAACTTCTAGGGGAGTTTGACAAAAAATGCCCAAAAATTGCTATAATAAAAAGTCTTAGAAACTTAACACTAAAGGCTGAGGTTAACGTCGTGACAATAACTTCACAAGAAACGGATGTAGAGATTCAACAATTCCCTATTCTTCTGGGACAGGGAGGGGAAATTACTATTCCCCAGTTATTACAAGATTCTCTCAATGTTAATCAGGGAGATATGCTGGTGCTACTCCAAATAGGTAATCTGATTGTGCTTGCTCCCAAACAACCTCAAGTTCCCCAACTAATCGATCGAATTGCAATTATTATGGAAAGTGAAAATGTGGGTTTGACTGATTTATTGGCGGGTTTAGAAGCNNATAACCATTGTTACATCGCCTCCAGTCATCAGATAATGAGAACCTGGAATCCAAGCCACACTTGCAAATCCCAAAGCCCATTTATTGATAGCCGAACGTGCTTGTTCTCTTGCTTGTCTTTTGTTGTATGCTGCCATAATGGTCACCCTTTTTTTTGTTTAAGTTACCTCAAAAAGCTTTTGAGGTTTACAAATTCAAGCTTAGGTTGATTCTTTTTCTATTCAAGCACTCTCTCACTAACCCTGTAAAGGAAGAAAAGTTGGAAAAAGTTGGAACT
>DPLL01000297.1 GCA_003542015.1 Microcoleaceae cyanobacterium UBA9251
GATTTAGGGGGATCGAGACTTCAGCTACAACCAGCAATTTACAATTACCAATTCCCTCATCAGCGGCCGCCCAAAAATAGTTACATTTTTATATATTTTTTGCCAGTTGCTTGTGCTATACTCTGATAATGGGAGTATGAGCAATTTTAAATTTAATGCACATATTTCCATTATATAACAATATCATGTCAACCGCAAGAAGNNAAAAAAAAAGGCGAATTTTTGAGATATTATTAAGAAAAATTAAGTAACTTGGTAAGTTCGAGATTGTTGGTATAGATAATTATGACATAGGACTAGGACTTGTTGGTGAACAGAAGCTCTAGATTAAGAAATATCTGCGTAGAGCGGCGTGGCTCTGCGGTGAAAACCGAGCATTTGGCGATCGCCCCTGATCTATCTATTCGGCCGGCCCTAAAAAATACACATTTCGATATGTTTTTTGGCGCTGGCTAGATGTATAATTTAATAATGGGAGTGTGAGCAGTGAACACCAAAAATGCACAGATTTCTATTATTTAAGAATATCATGTCAATGGCAAGAAGTCAAGGGATGACCTCGAAAAAAAAAGGCGAATTTTTGAGTTTTAATTAAGAAAAATTAAGTAAACTTGGTAAGTTCGAGATTGTTGGTATAGATAATTATGACATACGACTACGACTTGTTTGTGATAGGTGCGGGTTCCGGCGGTTTAGCGAGTTCCAAGCGGGCGGCTTCCTACGGGGCAAAAGTGGCGATCGCCGAAAACGACTTAGTAGGCGGAACCTGCGTAATTCGTGGCTGCGTGCCGAAAAAACTGATGGTTTACGCCTCAACATTTTCGCACCTTTATGAAGACGCGGTAGGTTACGGTTGGAGCCCAGTAGAAAGCAGCTTCGACTGGGAAAAACTCGTCACCACCGTAGACACAGAAGTGCGACGACTCAGCAAACTGCACATTAGCTTTCTGGAAAAAGCCGGAGTCGAATTAATTTCAGGATACGCCAAATTTATCGACCCTCACACCGTCGAAGTTGGTGACAAACAAATCACCGCCGCCAAAATCTTAATCGCTGTCGGCGGAGAAGCCCATCGCATCGAAATTCCTGGGATTGAACACGCGATAACTTCCCGCGAAATCTTCCTGCTAAAAGAGCAACCAAAACGGTTGGCAATTTGGGGAGGAGGTTACATCGGCGTTGAATTTGCTTGCATCATGAACGGGTTGGGAAGTCAAGTAACTCAAATCATCCGCCGCGACTTAATTTTGAACGAATTTGATGCAGAAATTCGCACCAACGTTCAAGAAGGAATGGTTAAGCATGGAGTTGAATTTTTGACAGGAAGCTCGATCGCCCAAATTGAGAAAACCCCAGAAGGCCTAAAATTAACTTTGTCAGGAAAATCCGAAGAAACCTTGACAGTAGATGCGCTGTTGTGCGCTACCGGGCGTTTACCTAATTTAGAAAAATTGGGTTTAGAAAATGCGGGAGTAGAAACAGAAAAAGGTGCGATCTCTGTCACCAAAGACAGCCGCACCAGTCAGCCACACATTTTTGCAGTGGGAGACTGTACTAACCGGATTAATTTAACACCAATTGCGATCGCCGAAGGCCGCGCTTTTGCAGATACGGAATTTGGTAATAACCCCAGATCAATCAGTCACGAAAATGTCGCATCAGCGGTATTTTCCCAGCCGGAAGCTGCTACAGTTGGCTTAACGGAAGAGCAGGCTAGAGCAAAGTTTCCCGAATCAATCAAGTGTTATACAGCCAAGTTTCGGCCGATGTTTCATGCTTTGACCGGTGCAGATGAGAAGACTTTTGTCAAGTTAGTTGTTGAAACTAATACCGATAGAGTTTTGGGCGTGCACATGGTGGGGAAAGACGCGGGCGAGATTATTCAAGGTATGGCGATCGCTGTTAATATGGGAGCTACGAAGAAAGACTTCGATGCTACTATTGGCATTCATCCATCGACTGCTGAAGAGTTTGTGACTCTGCGGTAAATAGGGCGAAGTCGTTAGCAGCAGCAGCCAGGGACTTAAGTCCCTGGCTAATAGCTAAAGTCGGTTAAAACCGACTGAAGATTACCATTTTTAATCAGCTTTTCAGGGCGGGCTAGAAGCCCACCCCACAATAAAATTCAATTTTTGTGGAACAGGCTCTTGCTTGTGATTCTTTGTGGAACAGCATCTTGCTTGTGATTCTTTGTGGAACAGCATCTTGCTTGCGATCGATATTGGTGCAGTTTTACACCCCAAGCGGATTCATGCTCAAAATATTATTTTAAATTATTTGAACCTTTTTTGAACTTGTCCTGTCTAAACCCCTCAGATAACGAACTGGTGAGGGAGACTTCACAGGTGTTAGGTGTGTCAGCCAATGTTTTAACCGATAACTGTTCCGACTCGGACTTAGTTGCTCAATGCTTAAAGGGCGATCGCACTTGCTTTCGCTACCTTTACAAACGCTACCAACACAAAGTCAGGTCAACCCTTTACCAACTCTGCGGGCCCTCACTTCTTGACGACTTAACGCAAGAAGTATTCCTGCGCGTCTGGAAAGGATTACCCAAACTCAAGCACCAAGACAACTTTTCTACTTGGCTTTATCGAATCACTTGGAATGTGGCTTCTAACCAAAGACAAGCATTTGCTAAACAGCATTCTTTTGATTCCAAACTCAAAAATCAAGAAGAAATGGCTCAGGTTCTTGTCAAAGATAATACCTCGGACTTGATGCAGTTGCACTATCAAGATTTAGTGCAGCGGGGATTGGATCAATTGAGCTTTGAACACCGCAGCGTTTTGGTGCTGCACGACTTAGAAGACATCCCGCAAAAAGAAGTAGCCAAAATTTTGGGACTGCCGGCTGGAACTGTCAAATCTCGCGTGTTTTATGCCCGAAATGCTGTGCGGAAATTTTTGCAAAAAGAAGGTGTCAGCGAGCTATGAACAACCCAAGCAGCGACCAAAAGTTAGTTAATTTATTGAAGCAATATCGCCCAAATTTTCCTGAAGCTGCGCCAGATTTAGAGCAAAAAATTTTAGCAACAATAGAAAGGAATGAGGAAGTAGATAAAAAGCAAAATTACCTGGAAAAAGTGCGTTATATCGCATCTAACAACAGGTCAATTATTCCCGGTTTTCCCCAGTGGGCTTTCCCTCCCGCGATTGCAGCGACGCTGATAGTTTTCTGGTCTGGCTATCGCCTGCTAGTCCCCGCACAATTTAACCCGGATGAGGGGGCGCACCTAGAAGCATTTCTAGTAAATAATTGGGAAGATGTATTGCAGGGTTCTCACGGGGAAAATATGAGCGATCGCGCGCAAACAGACTGGTTTAATTTCGCTGTCACCGCTGACAGCGAACCGCCCACAACTAACTAATTTCAAAGAGGTAATTGTCATGTCAATTCGTCGCATTTCTGCCCTAGCTGTTTTAATGTTGACCCTCGGTAGCACAACCGCAGCAATAGCCGTTCCCAATCCCATAGAACCGCAAACAATTGCCCAAAATCAGCGACCAAATCGACCTGGTGGTAAGGAAGGTGGGATGTTCGAGAAACTTAATTTAAGCGCAGACCAAAAACAGAAAATGCAGGCAGTTCGCGATCAATATAAAGACCAAATTTCCCAGCGAATGCAAGCAGTGCGTCAAGCCAGAAAAGAATTGGAAACTATGATGGCCGGCCAGGCTACTGCCAGCCAAATGCGCGATAAACACCGTCAAATCATGGGATTGAGACAACAGTTGCAAGATCTGCAATTTGAAAGTACACTGGCAATGCGAGAGTTACTCACGTCTGAACAGCGGAGCCAATTGGCTCAACTGATGCAGCAGCGCCACGAAACAGCTAAAAACCGGACGCAAAACGGCTCAAAACCGCAGTAATTTAATGGGGAATTGGTAATGGGGAATTGGAATCGGCGTGTTTCCTTTCCCCGGAGATCCCCCTAGGGCGTGTTTTCAAA
>DPLL01000122.1 GCA_003542015.1 Microcoleaceae cyanobacterium UBA9251
GTGACAGAGACACTGACACCGATGTCGCTTGTGACACCGCTTGTGACAGAGACACCGACACCGATTGTTGAGACACTGACAGCGCTTGTGACAGAGACACCGACACCGATGTCGCTTGTGACAGCGCTTGTGACAGAGACACCGACACCGATGTCGCTTGTGACAGCGCTTGTGACACCGCTTGTGAATCTGACGCGGACAACGATGCACACACCGACGCGGACGCACACACCGACGCGGACACCGATCTGGACGGCGACACCAACTCGGAAACCCATAGTCGGCAATTGCCGGCTAACGGAAACGCCGATCGATCAGCCGACATCAGCGCCAGTATCTATTCCGATTTCGATCGCCGACGACGATCGTGAGGATGAATATGATCCTCTAATTTGCCCGAGCAAAAATCAAGTCCGCGATCGTCGCAATCGTCAAACACCTACTATGGACAACCGATCGCCGATTGCCAACCCAAGGCAAACTCTAGTACCTATTTGCACTTCTGTTTCCGGGGCTAATGACGATGATGAGTTGAATGACTTTGTAATAGGAAACCAGGGAGAGCAAAAGTTGCGTAGCCCAGGGAAAGATTGCCGCTTAAGTGTAAGGTTGTCTTCCTTTGGTGAATCCTGTTCCTCTGGAACTTTCGAGTCATACAGATTGAATAATCTTCAGATTTGTGGTCAGGGAACTGGGTTGCAACTTGAGCATTCAAGATTAGTCAATACCGAACCTCTATGCGGCGGGGTGATCTCCATCTAGTCAGGCAATTGATTGTACGTGAGTTCGACGGAAANNAAGTTAAAGACTTAGAAGCCAGAGAGCCGCCTGTTCACAAATTTCTGCTTTCATTATTACAAAACGTCATTTAATTCAAGATAACTACAATTTTATAGCGACTGCCAGATCCCCGTCACTCTCGCATCCCACCTCCGACTGTTACCCCTTCCACTACAGAGTGTGTTATAAATATTGAGATTCATTAAGAAATATTGCTCAAATGCTCGTTTCCCCATCCGGCGTCAGCAAACTCAAAGAATCCTTAAAAGAAAAAGTATTCTTTGGGAATGAGCCAACCCCCGAACTCATAGCCATCTTACTGATTTACTTCGTCCAAGGCATTCTCGGACTAGCCCGCTTAGCCGTCAGCTTCTTCCTCAAAGACGAACTCGGCATGAGTCCCGCCGAAGTCTCAGCAATGCTGGGCGTCGTCGCCCTACCTTGGATTATCAAACCCCTATTCGGCTTCATGTCAGACGGGCTGCCAATATTCGGCTACCGCAGACGCCCTTACATCGTCCTTTCCGGGCTGTTGGGAACGTCAGCATGGGTTGCCCTAGCAACAATAGTACACACGCCGTTGGCCGCTACAGGGGCGATCGCCCTTAGTTCCCTTTCAATCGCCGTCAGCGACGTCATCGCCGACTCCCTAGTAGTTGAAAGAGCCCGAAAAGAATCCGTTACCGATGCCGGTTCCCTGCAATCCCTCTCCTGGGGCGCATCAGCCCTCGGCGGACTAATTACCGCCTACCTCAGCGGTTCCCTACTCCAACACTTCTCCACCCACACCATATTTTTAATCACCGCCTTTTTCCCGCTAATCGTATCAGCAACAGCCTGGTTAATTGCAGAAGAAAAAGTCAGCAAAATAACCGACTTTGAAACTGTAAAAGATCAACTCAAACAACTGCGACAAGCTATTACCCAAAAAACAATTTGGTTGCCAACCGCCTTTCTATTCCTGTGGCAAGCCACCCCAACTTCCGACTCCGCCTTCTTCTTTTTCACCACCAACGAACTAGGCTTTCAACCAGAATTTCTCGGCCGAGTGCGCCTCGTTACCAGCATTGCCGCCCTCGCCGGTATCTGGCTGTTTCAGCACTTCCTCAAAACAATCCCATTTCGAGTAATTTTCGGTTGGTCAACAGTCATTGCAACTGCCTTGGGATTGACAACTTTACTATTAGTAACTCACACCAACCGAGCTTTAGGAATTGACGACCAGTGGTTCAGCATCGGAGACAGTCTAATCTTAACAGTGATCGGGCAAATTGCTTATATGCCCGTCCTTGTACTGTGCGCGCGATTGTGTCCCCGTGGCGTGGAAGCAACTTTATTTGCAGTGCTGATGTCCATCACTAATTTAGCCGGACTTTTGTCCTACGAAGGCGGTGCAATTCTGACTCACTGGCTGGGAATTACCGATCGCAATTTCGACAACCTCTGGCTCCTAGTTGTCATCACCAACCTGTCCACACTTCTACCCCTGCCATTCCTAGCTTGGCTGCCCGCTGAAAGTACAGAAAGCGACGACCCAAACTATCGACAGTCTCTCCCCGTATTAGAACCAGAAATGGGCAGTTCCAAACCAGGCGGACAGCATTTCATGCCCGAATACTTTCCCGACTTAGTGCCAACATTAAGATCAGAATCCCGCACCAAAGATAGCAAATGAAGGAAGTTCGGCAACGGGCAATGTACGGGATGTAACGGATTGAAAGAAGGCAGAAGGAAGACAGCAAAAAGAACTTGAAATTGTAGATATTAGAACTACAATTCACTGCGAAAATCTCCCTGGTTTTATTTCCTATCCTTTCGCCTCCTTTCTTTCTCTCTGCGCCCTCTGCGCCCTCTGCGGTTAAATCAATAAAAGCTTATTCTACCCATGCAAAACTTAGAAACTTCCCAAGCCAAAACAGCAGCCCAAAACTTATCATACGATCGCACAGACTGGCAACGCGGCTACGAATCCCAGCGCAACGAATCCGATTATTGGATTGACGACATAGAAGGCAAAATCCCCGCCGACTTGCAAGGAACCTTCTTTCGCAACGGGCCCGGTTTGCTAGATATTAACGGCGATCGCATCCACCACCCCTTTGATGGTGATGGGATGGTTTGTGCGATCGTATTTTCCGACGGGCGCGCCCACTTCCGCAACCGATTCGTCCACACCGAAGGCTATTTAGCAGAACAAACAGCCGGAAAAATTCTTCACAGAGGCGTTTTCGGCACACAGAAAGCAGGAGGCTGGCTAAATAATATCTTTGACCTCAAAATCAAAAACATTGCCAACACCAACATCATATATTGGGGAGAAAAACTATTAGCACTTTGGGAAGCAGCAGCACCCTACAGACTCGACCCTTGCACCTTAGAAACCATAGGTTTAGATACCCTAGACGGGATATTGCAACCTGGTGAACCCTTCGCTGCTCACCCCAGAATTGAGAAGGGAAAAAATGGAGCCGGAGACAGACTAATCAACTTTTCTGTAAAACCCGGTTTGTCGAGTACAATCACCATTTACGAACTCGACGAAAGCGGCAAACTTTTGCAGAGTCACGCCCATACAATCCCCGGTTTTGCATTTCTGCATGACATGGTAATTACCCCAAATTACTGCATATTCTTCCAAAATCCCGTCTCCTTCAATCCTCTACCTTTTGTGTTAGGAATGCGGAGTGCTTCCCAGTGCATTCAATTTTCGCCAGACAAGCCGACGCAAGCAATCTTGATTCCTCGCAACGGCACCGACGAAGTACAAATCTTAGAAACAGAACCTTGTTTTGTTTTCCATCACTGCAACGCATGGGAAGAAGGAGGCGAAGTTTTTGTAGATTCAGTTTGCTACGAATCATTCCCCAATGTCGGGCCAGATGGCGATTTTCTCGAAATTGATTTTGACAGCCTTCCTGCGGGTGAATTGTGGCGGTTTAAACTGAATTTGCCAGACAAAACAGTGCAGCATCAAGTTGTCGAAAGTCGGTGCTGCGAGTTTCCAACTTTGCATCCAAATCATGTCGGACAACCTTATCGGTATCTGTACATCGGTGCTGCTGATGCTCCGATGGGAAATGCTCCTTTACAAGCTATTCTTAAAGTAGATTTCTTGACGGGAGAGCAGCAAATTTGGAGTGCGGCACCGCGCGGTTTTGCTGGGGAACCGGTCTTTGTTCCCCGTGGATTAAGTGTCTCGCCTGACACCGCAACGCCTGACACCGCAACGGCTGAGGATGACGGCTGGCTGCTAATGTTAATGTATGATGCGGCAAAACATCGATCGAGCTTAGTGATTCTAGATGCTCGCGATATCACCAAAGGCCCTGTAGCGCGACTGCATTTAAAAAATCATATTCCCTACGGTTTGCACGGAAGTTTTACGTCAAATGTATTGCTTCCTTAATTCTTAATCTGTTGTGGAACAGGCCGGAAAGCCTGTTCATTCCTGGATGCACTCCGACAAAGCACTGAGCGAAGTCGAATGTGTTTACCGAATCTGCGGGCGGTAACGAAGTATTCGTCAAAAAACCCGGTTTCTGGTCATGCGTCATCCTGCCTGATAGCCCATCCTGCAAAGTGCTACAAAATATTTTATACTCATAATCCATGCAAATTGTCAACAGCAAAAATCTTAAGAAAATACTTATTTTAATTTGCAATCTGAGCCTAATTTTTGCAATTATTTTATCTATTTACTCTCAAATGGCTAAGGCCCAAGAGCCTTACAGCCCATCTCCAGATAGCTCTCCAGCTCCCACAGGCTTAGTAGAAGTGAAAATGACTGCGATCGGAGTCGATCCTGTTAAAAACGAAGTAGAAGCCCGTTTAGAATTTGAACTCAAAGGCATCTATAAAAAAGGGCCTACCTACCCGGCTCAAGATTTGTTAATGACAGTTAACGGTGCAAATATAGCAGATTCGGAAATTACCTTTAAAGAAGGCAAACCGATGATTGTCCCTGCTTTAAAGTTCAACTTAGTGGAGGGAAAAACTAACAATTATCCGTTTGATAGACACATGGCCAGAGTCGCTATTTCCATCGATACGCTGCCTTCGATTCGGAAAAATTTTGCTCCTTTTGAACTAAAACCAGTGCCGCTAGTATTTAAGTTTGATGCTGATGTTCCCGGTTTCGACATCACTTACAAGCCGATGGCAGAAAATTCTTCTATCTTTATTTATATCGATGTCTATACAACGCGATCGCTCCCGGTGAAATTTTTTGCTTTAGTGATTATCGTAATTATGTGGGTACTGTCAATTATGGCATTGCTGCTAGCATTGAAAGTGATGAAATCGGGTAAGTTGCCGGAAGTTGGAATGCTGAGTTGGACGGCTGTGATGCTGCTTACTTTTCCGGCTATTCGCAACGCTCAACCGGGAGTGCCGCCGGTGGGAACTGCAAGTGATTTCCTGTCGTTTTTTTGGTCTGAAATTATAGTTGTGATTGCGTTGGTTATTATTGGTAGCTGTTGGTTAAAACGCTATCATCCACCGATTGAATGATTGAGTGATTGAAGAATTCAACAATTAAAGAATTCAAGAAAGCGACCCCACCGATAAGTCCGGCGGTTTTGCACCCTGGATGTTTTCGGTCAACTGTCAACTGAATTTTTCAATTCAATTTTTGACTTGCAAGTTCTCAATATCTTTTATCGGTATTCCCAAACCCCGCAAAATAGTAAAAGCCATAATTCGATAGCCCGACGGATTTGGGTGTACTCCATCTGCTGCTAACAAATTCAAAGTCTTTCCGGCGTGCTTTTGAAAAGTGCCGATCACTTCCAGAAAAGGTGCATTCAAGTCGATAAATAAGCACTTATTNNCCACCATTTGAGTTAATTTCTCTCGGTATTCTGCCAAGGGTACTCCTGTCGGTAAGTTGCCCTGGGGATAAAATTGCTGGTTTTGGAAGTCAAAGAAAGCGTGCCAAACGTCGTTGACACCGACATTAATCATCACTAAATCGGGTTTTTTGTCAATCACGTCTTTCTGGAAACGTGCTTGCATATCTGTTGCTTTGTTCCCGGAGATGCCGGCGTTGATGATTTCTATCGCGCGATCGGGATAAAGATCATTCAGATAGCGTTGCAATAGCCAAACGTAACCTCCGGGGTATTTCCCAGCTTCTGTGATGCTGTCGCCAATAGTCACAATTTTGCGTTTACCGGCGAGTATATTCTCGATTTCTGGCGGTAGACTAGCTTGGGATACGGATTCTTTGAACACGGGAATTAAGGAGTGAGGAATGTTGATGACGATGACAGCAGCAATTACTGCGAGTACAAGTCTGATTAAAACTTGCTTGAGTCGGGGTTTGGGACTTGGCGATCGCGCATTTGGAGACATTACGCAGTTTTTAACTAAAAGTTTAACTATTTTTCCCAGCAGTGGTTAGATCCATTTTTTAGGTTTTTTGTCACTTTGTCAAGGACTGCGATTGCTTATATTTTTGTTGCCGAGGAGATCTGTGTGTAATTTCCATCACTCAAAAAATAGCAAAAGATCACATAAATTTTGCTACTTGCATCACACATCTATAAGGGAAGCGCAGTTTATAGTATTGATACATGAAGGAAATAAGTTTTTGATCTGAGGTTAAAGCAATGGTAGCACTTTCAAATTTTTTATATCCCCAAAATCGCTACTACGGCGAAGTAAAGCCAGAGAATTTGGTGTTTAATGCGAATTTACAACAGTTTACCCAGCGCGTGGGTTATATTAGCGCTCTGGCATCCAACGGTAAAATGTCAGTGGAACAGGCATTTACTCAGATAGACGCGCTTTGGCAACAGGTGGAAAAGTCGAAAACGCAGTTGGGAGTCGGCGAAGATCCGTTTTCGGCTTGAATTATTAGGGTTGGTTTTGAGGTTGATTGATGCCGATCGACTATTCCAGAGCTTAAGATAAAAAAGTAGCTAGTCGCGATCGCCCTTTTTGCCCATGAGTTCCGACCTAGTTCCTCTCCAGCCCAAAGTGACAATCGGCCGTCGCGCCGGTGCCTTATGCATCGACGCGATCGCAGTAGGGCTGCCCAGCTTGCTTCTCGGCGCTAATCCGATCGTCCAAACCATATTTTTTATCCTGCTGTGGCTGATCATGCGGGTAGCCATCGTCAGGAAAAATAAAGGTCAAAGTCTCGGCCGCTGGGCTTTGGATATGAAAATTGTCGATCCCAGACTCGATCGCACTCCCGGCCTGCAAGAACTGTGCAAACGCGAGGCTTTGCTTGGCGTCTGCGCGGCCCTAGCCTGTGCAGGTATAGGGGGACTCACCTCCACCAACGCTGGTGTTTTGCTGCTAATGTTGCCCTTGGCGATCGACTGTAGCCGTGCCTGCACCGACACCACCCGGTTTCCCCAAGCTTTTCACGATCGACTCGCCGGTACGATCATCGTCGGCACCCGCCGTGGCTACTCCCTGGACATCAAGATTAGAAGATTGCTTGACCAAGTGCAGAGCAATGTGAGAAGATAATAAATTGTGTTTAAATTAGTCGAAATTTATTTAGAATTATGGCTAAAGGCGTCCGCATCATAATTACCCTAGAGTGTACTGAGTGCCGAACTAACGTAAGCAAACGCTCAAAAGGCGTTTCTCGGTACACCACCACCAAAAACCGTCGCAACACGACGGCCCGGCTAGAACTCAAAAAGTTCTGCCCCCACTGCAACAAGCACACCAACCACAAAGAGATCAAGTAGTCATTAGTCATTAGTCAGTAGTCAGTAGTCATTAGTCATTTGTTATTTGTTATTTGTGATGAGCTACCAATAACCAGTAACCAATGCCCAATGCCCAATGCCCTGTTTGGCCAATGCCCAATGCCCAATTACCAATTACCCAAAAACCATGACTTACTTTCGCAGGCGTGTTTCGCCAATTAAACCAGGAGATCCGATCGACTACAAAGATGTCGATTTGCTCAAAAAATATGTCACAGAACGGGGTAAAATCCTGCCCAGGCGGATTACAGGCTTGACAGCAAAACAGCAACGAGACCTGACCAGAAGCATCAAAAGAGCAAGAATTGTAGCTTTGATGCCCTTCGTAAACCAAGAAGGCTAATCGGATTTTGGATTTTAGATTTTAGATTTTGGACGGTCATAGAAGCTAGGCGAAAGTAACGTTTTTACGTCATTTAACCAGAAAAAATACAAGTCTCCAAAATCTAAAATCCCAAAATCGAAACCTGACAAATGGCCAATGTAAAAATCTAAAATATAAAATATACAACTGGCAAGTGGACAAGGGAACCTTAGTAGAATTTAGACTGCACGGCGACCGCCGTCTAGCTGTTGCCGATCGCCCCGACGGCAAAAAAAATTGGGTGTTGGTAGACGAAAACAGTCAACCGCACAGCATACCGCCTAAACAAATCACCTACGAAATAGCCGGAGAAACCTACAAACCCTCCGACATTCCCAAATTTCTCAAAGAAGTAGAAGTTTACTCAGATCCTTCGAGTCTTGAGGTAGCTTGGGAACTGCTAGTCGGGGACGGAGAAACCGCAGATCCAGAATCCTTAGCAGTGCTACTATTTTCCGATCGCAGTGCGGCCCAGTGTTACGCAGCTTATTGTTTGCTGTCAACAGACAAATTGTATTTCAAACAAAAGGGCGATCGATACGAACCGCGTTCCGTCGCCCAAGTAGCCGAAATCAAACACCAGCAAGAAGTAGAACAGCAGAGACACCAAGAATCCCAAGGATTTTGGGATCGAGTCAAGCAGCGACTAGCAGGGGAAAAAGTAGACTGGGAAAATAGCGATCGCACCCGCCTCGATGCTCTAGAACGATTTGCGACCCTCGGAGAAGAAGCAACACACCGCACCCCAGCCCTAGAAACTTTAGCCAGCTTAGAACGTCCCGAAACACCCGAAGCAGCCTTTCAACTCTTAGTCGATCTCGGCTTGTGGAGTCACCACGAAAACCTGTTTTTGCGGCGTAGCCAAATTCCCCTACAACTATCCGCCAAGGTATTAGAAGTGGCCCAACGCTGCCTAGAAAATCCCCCAAGCGACTCCGAAACCAGTCGTCTAGATTTAACTCACCTCAAGGTTTACACGATCGACGACGAAAGCACTACCGAAATAGACGACGGGCTCAGCTTAGAATTCCTGGAAAACGGCCAGCAGCGCCTGTGGATACACATCGCCGATCCCACCCGCTTACTCTCCCCCGGAGATGAACTCGACCTCGAAGCCAGAAAGCGCACCACCACAGTTTACCTGCCCACGGGGATGATACCAATGTTTCCCCCAGAGTTGGCAACCGGGCCGATGAGCTTAAATCAAGGTCAAGAGTGCAGCGCTCTCAGCTTTAGTGTGCTCTTAGATGAAACCGGTGCAGCCCAAGATTACAGCATTCACATCAGCACGGTGAAACCTACCTACCGCTTAACCTACGATGACGTAGACGAGATGTTGGAGTTGGGAATCGAAGCAGAACCGGAAATAAGTGCGATCGCACAAGCAGCAAAACTGCGGCAAAAATGGCGAGAAACCCAAGGCGCCATCAGCATTTTCATGCCCGAATCCGCGATCAAAGTCAACGGTGAGGACATCAAAATCTACGTCATCGACGACTCCCCAGCCCGACAGCTAGTAGCCGAAATGATGATTTTAGCTGGGGAACTCGCAGCGCGTTACGGTCAGGTTCACAGTCTACCCATACCCTACCGCTATCAGCCCCAGCCAGAACTCCCTCCAGAGGAAGAACTGCTAGCTGTGCCCGCCGGGCCTGCCCGGGCTTGCGCCGTGCGTCGCTGTATGCCTCGCAGCGAAATGGGTCTGACCCCCGGAAGGCATTCGAGTTTGGGTTTGGAAGCATACACTCAAGTTACTTCTCCCATCCGCCGCTATACCGACTTGCTGACTCACTTTCAAATCAAAGCTCACCTGCGAGGCGAACCGTTGCCTTTTTCTGCTGAAGAAATGCAGGAAATTGTGATGTGTCTCGGCACCGCAGTCAGAGAAGCCTCTAGCGTTGAACGTCAAACCAACCGCTATTGGGGATTGGAATATTTGCGGCGCAACCCGGATGAAGTCTGGGAGGCTTTAATGCTGCGCTGGCTACGGGAAGACAGTAATGTGGGATTGATTTTGTTGGAAGAATTGGGGTTAGAATTAGCCATGCGCTTTGGTCGATCGATCGAAATAGGCGATCGACTAGAAGTCAAAGTCACCCACTGCGATCCGCGATCGGACGCCGTTCATTTCCAAGAAGTCAGCAACCCAGCCCTAAAGGGACTGAGCTTGTAAGAGTAATTGAGCAAGTTATGCTGACCAGCCTAAGTCTTCATTGACTACGTTATTTGGGTCACGACACCCTGTGGATGCGAAGCTAGTCCCTTGCTCTGTCGCTTGCGGTTAAACAGTCTTAAGGTAACAGAGATAGTGCTGCAAGCCGGCGCAAGCCCTTATAACCTTGGCGAAGCTAACATCACCCCGCAAGGGAGACCGAGGCAACCATATTTCATCGGAGGGGCAACCATACCCCTCCAACCCCTTTTGGGGATTCAACGCGGTTGAAACCGCCGAGCTGTTTTCCTCTCTAGGCTCAAGCCTCTGAGTTTCCCACTTACCGAGTTTTTTTTATGATTTTTCAAGCCGCACAATAGGATTTGAGATTTGGGATTTGAGATTTAGGATTGGGGAAAAATTGCTGACTTCAGGCTTTAAAATTATCCATCTTCTTTCTTCCTCTTTTCCTCTGCGTCCTCTGTGTCCTCTGTGGTTAATAAGCTGAGGCGCATCTAAAAAAACAGAATACCCAGATCCCCGACTTCTTAAA
>DPLL01000124.1 GCA_003542015.1 Microcoleaceae cyanobacterium UBA9251
CAATCCCCCCGTGGTTGCCCCCCCCGTGGTTGCCCCTCCCGTGGTTGCCCCCTCCAATTCCTTAATCAACCCAGAAATCGCCAATCTTTCAGGAGAATCCGCGATCGCAAGTGCCAACTGATCCTGCTGTAATTTCGCCCAATCTAACTCCTGATTCAGAGTTGCCAAATGGTCATTCCAATAATTAAGTTGCTCACCCAAACTATCACTAGGTGTTTGCAGCATTAAATTAGCCAATTGCTGCATTACTGACTGGACATTTAGCTTTTCTGTTTCCAATTGTTCAACAGTTTTTTGCACAGCCGCCAACCGTTCCCGATAAGGCAATAAGAAACCAGCAGTTTCCAAGAAATTCTGTAAATCCTTCTGTGCCTCAGCGCGTTTTGTTTGAATTGCTTCTACTTCTGTCTGCGTTTCCTTCAACCGATTTTCTGTTAAATCAGTCGCCTGTTGTTGCGTGGGAATTTTCTGATTTTCTAACCTTTGTAACTGTTCTTCTGCTTGAGAAATTTGTAGATTCAGGGTTTCTAACTTTTGCTGTTGTACGGGTGTATGTAACGCGAGTAAATCTTTTTCTGCTTGCAAACGCAGTGCATTAGCATCAATTTCATACTCAATTCCCTGCTCTAAAACAGGCCAATCTTGCACTCTTTCTGAAAGTTTACGCACCTGTTCTTGCAGCACATTTACTTGTTGCTGAGATTGAGAAGCTAACTGTTTATAAACATCCCGTTCCTGTGCTGCTTGATTGGCTAATTGTTGCGATTGATCGCGAGGAGCAATATGTTCAGGATAATGCACCCATCCATACACAGGTTCCGTATTGCGTCCAGAGCGTCCTGTGCGTCGAGTTCCTACCTGTTGCCAACGGTTGATTTGACTATTATTCCAATCAGCATTGTTTTGATTTTGTGCTCGTCGAGCCTCAGCTAAATTCGTCAAATTTTGATAATTTTTGGCAATATTTTCCTGGTCAGCTAACTGTTTTTTCAGCAGTTCTAAAACAGTATTCGCATCATTAGTATTGCCATTGCCTACATTCAGATTTTGTTGATTGTCAAGGAATTCTGCATATTGAGTTAAAGCAGCATTTTGTTGATCTGCTTGTTGAGCTAACTGTTGGAAAACTTGGACATTTTGACTGGAAATTTGCCCTTGTAATTGGAATTGAGTTTTTTGTTTTAACAAATTGGGATCGTTCCCCCATCCCCAAATTTGATTTGTCCTCCCGGAACGGCCTGTTGTAGATCCTACGACTTGCCAACGAGTAGGATTAATGCTATTAGCAGTATTATTGTAACGTATTACTTCTGCGGCTTGAAAATTTGATTTTTCAATGAAATTAGAGGCAGATTGTTCTTCATTATTTGCGGCATTTTGCCAAGGTTGAGGATTAATTTGTAAATTATCATCAACATCAGCAAAGGGATTAGCTAATTTAGCTTGCGCCTTCGCTAAATCCGATTCTGCTACTCCAATTTGCTTTTGAATATCCGCCAACATTTGCTGAGTTTCTGTCTCTAATGCTGACTTTTGTTGCCCCAAAGCCGCTAATTGATTTTGCAATTCTTTCTGCTGTTGTAACAGAGTTTGCAATCGCGTTTTTTCAATTTGATAATGTTGGGTTGCTAAGGCCAAAGCTTCCGCCCATTGTTGCGCTTGCGCCGTAGTAATTCCCGCATCGGTACTAACTTGTTGATATTCGTCTAAAGCAGCAGCAATTTTCTGTTTTACTTCCCCATCTAAATCCGCTAACGTTAAAGCCTGATTGCCTAAATCAGCTAAAGTTTGCCACTGTTCAAGTAAACTTTCTTGAATGTTTTGGAGAAGGGCGATCGCCTTTTCTGTCTCTTCAGAAGTAGGCCGCGCTAAAGTCTCGACTCGCCCTTCCCCACTGAAAGGAGAGGGAGTAAAATCAACAGGTTTAACCCCTGATAAATCAGGTTCAATTAACTGAGCCCTGCGAATCGCCTCCTTAACATCAATCAACCCAAAACCAGTTGTTTCATCCCATCCAGGTGCATTCAAATCCGCTGCCGTATCTATCAACAATTGCTTGACTTGTGTCAAACTTAATGCTGGATTAGCTGCCCAAACTAAAGAAGCTGCTGCTGTTACATAAGATGCCGATCGCGAAGTGCCGACAAAAGCATTGGGATCGTTGCTCCACGAACCCCCAGGAGCCATTAAATCGAGTCCGTCACCGTAGGCAGAATAGTCAGTTTTCGACTCAAATTGATTGACAGCACCGACAGTAATAATGTTATCAAATATCTTGCTAGCCGCCCCCAAAGCTGACATCACACCGCCAGTATTGCCAGATGCAACAACTAGCAAAACATTATTTTCGCGGGCATATTGAATCGCTGCTTGTTCTTCAGGAGTGAGCTCGTAACGAGTGGTAATGCCGATATCATCTAATTGGGATAAATCTAAACTCAGATTTGCGATCGCCCGATTTTCACCACTTTCCTTCACTCCATCTACAAACCGCCTCAATTGCTCCGCCCAATCCCCGCTATTGACAGTAAAAGTATCGTAATTAGCCAGAGAATTAATCGAAGAAAATGCAGAAGTAACTCGCTGAACGTGTTCTCCCTCAGTAAAATCAATAAACCCAATTTTCGGCTGCTTAGCATCAGAGGGAAGCAGAGAAATCGCCTCATCAGTATTCAACAAAAACTCATCAAATCCCGTGGAATCAGGATGACTCAAAGCTTCCCCTAAAGACACTGACAGCCCGAATTCCGCCGCTACTTCTGGACTTTGCAGTAATTGTCGGATAGTCGGAATATTGCTGTCACTTATGCCAAGTTTAGCCAGAGAATCTGGTTTATTGAACAGCGACAGGGCATCGGGATATTGTTCTAATAAAGTTGTGAAATTTTCCAGGGATTCTGCTGCCGCATCGCTGCTCAAACCTTCGATGAAATTTTGCGAATTTTGATTGATAACTTTCGTTAAATCTGTCAGGGCAGTATTGACAGCAGCAATTGACTCCGTACTCAGATTGCTATTAGTAACTGCAAAGTTGTGAATGACAGAATTACCTGCTGCATCCGTTGCTCGAATTACGACATCAGTAACGCCTGATTGTGGCAATCCTGTCAGTTGTAAATTATTCCCATGCAAACTAACATCTAAAGATGGACTGTTACCCTCAACCACTTCATATTTTAAAGTGCTGGATTCCGGGTCAACAAATACTTGAGCAAGGTCAATTTTGCGGGTAGGTTGTGCCGGAGTTAAGGCAAAATCTACCACGGGTTTAATCGCAGGAGCCTGATCGTTAACGAGGGCCTTAGTTAAAATTTCATTGCCTGATTTTGAGTCCAGCCATTGAGTATTAGCATTGACATTTGCTGCGAGTTCTGGTAGGTTTGCAGTCGCGCCATCGATCGCAAAAATCAAGTCATTAAAATCGCGATCTGCCTGGTTTCCTGGTATATCTTCCCAAGCAAAAGTATTACCTTTGCCAGTGAAATCAGCCAACATTACTTGACTTTCGGGATTAGCTGCTGGAATTGAAAATAGAGGAGTTTTATCCGGCCAAAGACTGGGAGATTCCGATATCTCTTGCACAGTGCCATTAGGAACTAACATCACAGCAAATTTAGCCCCAGGCGGCATGGCAAAAGTTTTGATACCTTGGTATGCACCGCTGTTAACATTCGGTTCGCCAAATTCACCGCTAAATCTCGCACCTTCCAGGCGATCGCGAATCACAACATGACCCAACTCTGAACTGCTTAAGGCACGTTTAATTGCTTCTTGTTTAAAAGCATCGGAATTCAGCGGATATTGCTCCATTCCCGATAAATTAACTATCGCAATTTCGCCTTCATAAAGACCTGCATCAACAAGGAAATCAAAGCTGACTTGACCCGTTTCGCCAACAGTCCATACTCCCGGTGTGAGATTAGACAATGAGTTAGTTGTAGGAATATTTAATTGTGATTTAGGAGCTTCTTGAGTTGGGAGAATAACTGGATTTTGAGCGTTAGTAGTTTCTAATGTTGACTGATTTGTATTAGTTTTTGTTGAACTTTCAGTTAAAGTTGTTTCTGAAGAGGGTTGATCTGCTGCGACTGAAGAAACCGGGTTTTTTACCGAATCAGTTGGCTGTGACGAAGTATTTGTCGAGAAAAACCCGGTTTCTGAACCCTCGTTTGTGATTTTTGTTGACTCGGTTTTTGACACAGATTCAACCGCAGGAGAAATTGGTGCGATCGCCTTTTTATCCTCCTCAACTTTCACCACAGGCGCTACAGTTGTCTCCGAAGATGACTGATGCGCTGCGACTGAAGAAACCGGGTTTTTTACCGAATCTGTTGGCTGTGACGCAGTATTTGTCGAGAAAAACCCGGTTTCTGAGCCCTCGTGCGTGATTTTTGTTGAAGTCGCTGCTTCAGTTTTTGAGACAGATTCAACCGCAGGATAAACTGGTACGATCGCCTTTTTTTCCTCTTCAATTTTCACCGCCGGCGTTACAGTTGTATCTGAAGTAGCAACCTCCGTTTTTGCAACAAATTCAGTATTAGTAGAAACAGGTACGATCGCCTTTTTTTCCTCTTCAATTTTCACCGCCGGCGTTACAGTTGTATCTGAAGATGGCTGATCCGCTTCGACCAAAGCACTGAGCGAAGTCGAAGGTGTTAGCGAATCTGTGGGCTGTAACGAAGTATTTTCGGAGAAAAACCCGGTTTCTGATTCCCCATGCGTAAGTCCTGCTGAAGTATCAACCTCGGTTTTCGAGACAGATTCATTAGCAGTAGAAACAGGTACGATCGCCTTTTTGTCCTCTTCTATTTTCACCGCTGGCGTTACAGTTGTATCTGAAGTAGCAACCTCGGTTTTTGAGACAGATTCAATAGCAGTAGAAACAGGTGCGATCGGCTCTGTTTTAGCTTCATCAGTCGGCGTTACTTTTGTTTCAGAAACCGCCACATCTTTAGTTGTAACAGAATTAGTGACAGGTTTTGCATCCTCTTTTGCAGTCGGTAAAGTATCCGAAATCGGAACATCTAAAACTGAATTAAATTCAGTATTAGTTGCCGCTTTTTCATCCTCTTTTACAGGCTCTACTTTCGGTTCAACGTAAGGTTTAGCATAAGCAATCAAAGCCTGACCCATATCCGTTTTGCGCCAATCTTTATCAGCATTAATCACACTATCTAAATTCACAGCTTGACCAGTTGCACCCCGCACCTGAAATACGAAGTCATTGTAATCGCGATCGCTCCCTAAATCGACTCGCATATCCTCCATTGTAAAAGTCTTGCCGCTACCCGTTACATCGGCAATTTGACCCAGATAAAATCCCTCAGCAGGATTCGCTGTCACCATTGAAAACAAAGGACGTTTGTCTCCTCCGATCGCCGGATTATTAAGCACCTCTTGCACAGTCCCATTAGGTACTAACATCACCCCAAATTCCTCACCCGGAGTCATCGCAAAAGTCTTGACTCCTAAGTAACTTCCATCGTTAGAATTTCCTTCAGGTAAATTACCCGTAAATTTTGCACCTTCGCTCAAGTCATTAATCACTACATGACCTTTTGCAGAGTTACTAAGTGCTCTCGAAGCCACTTCTTTGAGAAATTCTTCGGAACCCGGAGAAAACTTCTCCATTCCTTTGAGACTGATGATAGCTAGTTGACCTTTATACAAGCCACCGTCAAATAAGAAATCAATGCCGACTTGACCTGTAGAGTCAACAACAAATTTCCCGGATGTAAATGAATTATCGGCTACTGGCTCTGATTTAGGAACGGTTGGACTGAGTTCTTTTTGTGTTTCAACTGCGACAACTTCTGTATTGTCTGTAGATTGTTTGTTGTTTTCTGTGCTGCTAGCTGGAGATTTTTCTGGGTTGCTGTCTTTGCTAACATCGGCGACTGTAGTGGCTGGTTTTTCTGCTGTCGAATTATCTGGTTTAATCGCTTCTGAAATCGCTGTTTCTTTCGATTCTGCGACAGAAGTATTTTGGGCGATCGGCGTTTCTGGCTGGCTTTCTTTTGCAACTAATGTATCTTGACTCGTTGTTTCTTTCGGTTCTGAGACAACAGAAGTATTTTGGGCGATCGGCGTTTCTGGCTGGCTTTCTTTTGCAACTAACGTATCTGAAATCGCTGTTTCTTTCGATTCTGCGACAGAAGTATTTTGGGCGATCGCCATTTCTGGCTGGCTTTCTTTTGCAACTAATGTATCTAGAGTCGTTGTTTCTTTCTGTTCTGAGACAACAGAAGTATTTTGGGCGATCGCCATTTCTGGCTTACTTTCTTTTGTGGCTAAGGTATCTGGAGTCGTTGTTTCTTTCGGTTCTGAGACAACAGAAGTATTTTGGGCGATCGCCATTTCTGGCTTACTTTCTTTTTCAGCTAATATACCGGGAGTTTTATCTGATGCTATTTCCTCGGCATTCTGAGGATTCGTCAAGGAATCAGTTGCTGTAATAGTGTCATCTTTAATTGCACTTAATGGTGCATCATTGCTGATTCCAGTCAGGGTATCTTTGACTGCTGTATCTGACTGGGAACCAGATAGGGTGTCCAGACTAATATTGCCACTTGCTGAGCCGCTTAAACTGCTTTTGAGAATATCTGGAGCAATTAATGAATCATCTAATTTTTTGCTATTTGGCTCCGTAATCGCATTTTTTGAATTAAGCGTATCAGTCGGACTCGATAGCTTTTCTGGTTCAATAACTGGCTGAGTTTTGCTGTCAGCTATCAAAGCACTGCCGCCGATATTTTGACTGTTGCTGTTGCTTAAAGGGTTGAGGATGGAATTGTTGGCCGCACTTCCCGGTAAAGTGTCAGTTGTCAAAACATCATTTAACAAAAGGTTGCTTGAAACTTCATTCACGGTAGTCATTGAGATTGCACTCCTAGTCTGTGATTGAATAAAAAGTGATACAATAAAATAAAACCGAACGATCGCCCGTTTTTCCAAAAGTGCGATCGGCCTCTTGTTATTACTTACGGAATNNTATCCCGTAGGGAATCGCCCTTTCCCCAAAAGCCCGCGCCAGCAAAGCCATACCCCAGGAAATCGCCCCCTATTCTCACTTACGGAATCCACCCAAACTTTTTCCGCAAACCTCAAAACTTTTTTTCCAAAACCCCTCAAAAGTAAAGTTTTGTAACAATTTCCCCCTAAATGCGTAAAAACTGGCCACCAAATCCGAAATATAAATAGAAGTTCCGCCAGACTGCACAAAAATACCCACAGGAGTGAGGAGAGCCCGATGGAAGACGAAATCGATTTGCAGCTCAAACAGCTAGCCCTAGAAGCTCAACAGCACCCAGCCGGAAGCCAAGAGCGACAGATAGCATTAACCAAACTAATCGACCAAATTTACCGTCATAACAGACTTACTCGTCCCCACATAGGTGATGACAGCCTTCTTCATCTTTACGAAGATATTTACAGCGAAGCCCGGTTGAAAATAGTTGAGCATATCTGTCAAAACATTGACATCTATGATTCAAAAAAACCAGTCATGGCTTGGGTGAATCACTTCTTTAACTTTAGATTCCAAGATGTTCGCGATCGATATACGAACCAAATAAGACCCCGTATGAACCAAACAAGAATCAAAATATTATCGATCGATAACTTAGAAGGATTCAACTTGGAACAAGAAGAATGGGAGCTTTATCAAGATAAAGCTTCAATGTCGCAAATTGTGGAGGATGCTGAAATGCTGCGTAAATTAATAGAAGACGACCCAGACAATATTTTCCGAAACACAACAGTCAGAGGTCGTCCAGATATCACTTGGCAAGTTATAGCTTTAGCTAGATTAGATGATGAAAAATGGGAGAATATATCTCAAAGATTTGACAAAAACATTTCAACACTCCAAAGTTTTTTCGATCGAAATCTGCGGAAATTTTCAGATTACATTCGTAATAAATTACAGTAGTAGTTGAGTGATGCAGCGGATAAATTAATGATGAGTAAAATGATTGAAACCATAACTTTCACAGTGCCACTATCCTTTGAAGCGCACGAAATTGCCCAACAGTGCAGCAAACAATCCAGTCCGAAAAAATTCAAACAAGTTTATCTCAATACCCTCGCAGTGTATGCAGTAGATTCTTACCTGCGCTGCATGGGATTTGAGACAGATTGGCCTGTTAGCGACAGTCGCAATCCATTAATGCTGAAACTGATGGATGTGGCAGATTTACACGTTAAACAAATAGGAAAAATAGAATGCTGTCCCGTCTTACCAGATGCCGACGCTTGTGAGATTTCCTACGATGCTTGGGGAGACAGAATTGGTTATGTAGCCGTACAGTTTGACCAATCTTTGAGACAAGCAACGCTGTTAGGATTTACCAGAAAAGTAGCTAAACAAGTACCTCTGGATGAAATGAATTCCCTCGAAGATTTACTCGTCTACATGAATCGAATTAAACAACTAAAACCAATTAATTTAATGAACTGGTTCGATGAAGTTTTTGATGCGGGATGGCAAGTAATTGACGAGCTATTAAACCCAAAACAATTTCAGTTTCGCTCTTCGAGAAGCAACAACGCATTACCTATCGATCGCGGCCATAAAATTGACCTAGGAATGCAACTAGCAGAACACTCCGTAGCACTAATAGTCACGCTGCCGCCAGAACCAGATTTAGAAGTAAATATTGAGATAGAAGTGCATCCAATGGGAAATCAAACTTATTTGCCTCCAGGCTTAAAATTGATGCTGATTAATGAGTCAGAAGAGCTACTTTATCAGGTAGAATCGAGAAAAGCTGACAACTTTATTAAATTTGAATTTACTCCAGATTTAAGGGAATTGTTCAGCATTAATATCGCGTTAGGAGATGCAAATATCAGGCAATCTTTTCGTTTGTAATTGTATCCTGTAGGCCTTATGTAGAGCAGCCATTTTTATTGGTTCCTGATTCCTCGTTACTAGGCTCTGCTCATTGGTGACAACTTAACGTTAAACTGATAGTCTCTCTTGTTTGTATCGAAATCTGGATCCCCCCTAACCCCCCTTAANNGCCTAAAAGCGACATTTATTATGAATTCCAGTCTTAAGTTGTCACCAATGGGAACAGCCTAAAAACGAGGAATCCGTTGCCAAAAATCCGTTAAATACGTTACAAAATCCGCTGCCAAACATCCGTTAAATCCGTTACAAAATCCGCTGCCGAACTCCCCTATGTCATCATTAACCTTTCAAAACTTTCGCGGTCAAAATCTCCAAGGTCGTTCTTTCAAAGGTCGTAATCTCACCAATGAAGATTTCTCTAATGCAGATATCCGAGGTGCAGATTTTACCAATGCAACTCTCAATGGGGCTAATTTCAATCGCGCTCGCTGCGGANNTACCTTCAAATCTCTCATCCCCAAAACAACGGAGCATATCGGTTTTATACCAACCGCAATCATCTTATTAGTCAATGCTATGCTGTTGACTACCATGATTCGCCAAGGGATACAAAAAGCTTTAGATTATTTAGGTATTGCGGCTGCTATTTTTGTTCCTCTCATAGGTTTACTCTCTGCATTCTCCAATGATAAACATCCCATACTTTCCTGGTTAAGGTCTTTTAGAACAGGTGCCTTAATTAGTGCCTTGTCTGGCGAAACAAAGGTTAGCGATACTCCGTTTTTAATTGTGACTTTAACTGCGGCTGTCGTTGCAACTACGATCGCAGTTGTCGCTCTGCCTTTAGCCCTAACATTGGCTGAAGTTGTTCTGGGGCGGACGATAGCAGCTTTGGCTCTATTTGAAGCTGTGGCTATAAGTGCGATCGCCACCGGAATTATTGCCAGAAATTCCTTGAGATATTTAAAAGCATCCGTATTAATCCAAGCTGGAGTAGTTGACAACAGAAACAATAAATGCTATGATGTCCTGAATAATTGTGTCAAAAACTTTCCCGATCCGCCTGTAGTTATTGCGGCGATCGCTGGATCTGTA
Organism: Microcoleaceae cyanobacterium UBA9251; assembly: GCA_003542015.1. Lineage (GTDB taxonomy): Bacteria > Cyanobacteriota > Cyanobacteriia > Cyanobacteriales > Microcoleaceae > Microcoleus. The sequence continues at coordinate 9,950 of DPLL01000124.1, forward strand.
ATTGTAGCTGTAGCCTTGGTCTTGTTAGGAAATTACATTGCTAAGAGAGTGTTAGCCGAAGATGATAAATACAGCGTAATTCGGCAGTTAGCCATCATCATTGGTGCGACAGGTGGCACAAGTTTTCGCAATACTCAATTAGCCCATACTAACTTCAGCAACGCCACCCTCAAAAACACCGATTTTAGATTTGCAAATATCCACCGAACTATGTGGCGTCACGCTCGTTTTCTCGACTGGGCAAGAGTCGATGAGACAATATTAATCAATCCAGCAGTGCGAGAGTTGCTTGTCACCGGCAACGGTTATCAAAAATCCTATCAAGGCATGGATTTGAGAGGAGCAAACCTGATAGGTGCAGACCTCAGAAATGCTAAACTGCAAACAGCAGACCTCAGTCAAGCCACTTTGGAAGCTGCTAATTTAGAATATGCCATATTTAGTCAAGTTCAGGCGATCGGCACTGATTTTAGCAATGCGAAAATGACTGGTGTTTGCGGTTTGGGAACCTGGAATATTGACAGCACTACGAAACTAGAATGGGTTGATTGTAGGTGGGTTTATTTGCTAGAAGAACCGAAACCGGAAACGGACGATCGCGAACGCCGTCCCAGCGGTACAGACAAATATCAACCAGGAGAATTTACCACCTTTTTTGAAGAAGTTATAAATACCGTTGACTTAATTTTTAACCACGGTTTTGACTGGAAAGCTTTTGTAGAATCTTTCCAACAAGTGCAAGTAGAACATCAAGGTATACCACTCAACATTCAAAGCATTGAAAACAAAAGAAATGCAGTTGTCGTCAAAGTCAGCGTACCTCCTGATGCGGACAAAGAAAAAATTTATAATGATTTCAATATTTTCTATCAAAAAATGCTAAAAATATTCGGCAGACAAGTTCCTACCCTGCAAAACTCAGCAGAACAGCGCCAATACTTAATATCAGTAATGGAGGATATAGTCAGACCGTTGTCTGAACAAGTAGTTACCTTAAAAATTGAGCGTGGTGATTTGAAACAAGGGTTTGAGGTGAGTGCTGGTATTTTGTGCGATCGCAAGCGTTTAGAGATAACATTAGAAGGCAAATTGCCACCCAAACCTGAACTTTCAGAAAACTATCAAAAGTGGCAAAAAATGTATGAGTTTAACCTTAAGCGAAACAGCCGTGCCATAAAAGTAAACAAAGGCCAAATCACTAACTTTTCCATAGAGGAGCTAAAACCCTTAGTTGAGCAAGTAGAAATGGATGTAAAGAATTGGCTGGAATCAGAACAATTTCACCCAATCCAGCATGGATTGCGCGACAAGTTAAACTATAATGACGAGGTGCGGGTAATGATCCAAACTGAAGATAATTTACTGCGAAAACTCCCCTGGCATCAATGGGAATTTTTTGAGAGCTACGGTAAAGCAGAAGTAGCTTTAATTCGCAAAGTATCTAACAGAGTTAAAAAATCAGTACGCTCTAGAAAAAAAGTAAGAATATTGGCCATTTTTGGTGCAAGTGAAAACCTTAATCTTGATGAGGATAGGCAGATTTTGAAGAGTTTGCAAGGAGCCGAAACAATATTTTTGGAGAAACCAAGTCGCCAGCTACTTGAGCAATATCTTACAGATCAAACAGGCTGGGATATCTTGTCTTTTTCGGGTCACAGTGAGAGCGAAGTAGATGGCAGTACGGGGGTGATTTGTATCAATGATACAGATAATTTAACTGTGGAACAGCTAAAAGATTCCTTGAAAATAGCTATTCAAAAGGGTTTGGAAATAGCAATCTTTAACTCTTGCGATGGTTTGGGATTGGCGAAGCAATTAGAAGATTTAGATATCCCTCAAATTATCGTGATGCGAGAACTGGTGCCGGATTTAATCGCCCAGAAGTTTCTAAAAGCTTTTCTCAAAGCCTTTGTTGGTGGCAAATCTTTTTATGTTTCGGTGAGAGAAGCCCGAAAGCGTCTAAAAGATAAATATGATAAGCAAATTCCCGGTGTTAGCTGGTTGCCGGTTATCTGTCAAAATAAAGCTGAGTTTCCCAAGACTTGGCGAGAATTGCAAGAGAATACTTAATGGCGGAATCCACGCGGGGCCAAAAACCGGGTTTCTGTCTTAATATCTCTGGTTTGATGCACGATTTTTCGGAGAAACCCGGTTTTTTTGACCTTGGTCTTATTTTACTTCTAGTTCAGTTTTAGGGGGTATTTATGTCTGTATTTACTCAAAACTTTTTGTTATACATCTGTCACCATAAACGCTATTTACGACAACAAAAATGTCATAATCCCTCCCACGGCTTTACTTTGATTGAATTATTAGTTGTGATATTTATCATTGGGATTTTATCGGCTATTGCTTTGCCTACTTTCCTCAGATTAATCAACCAAGCTAAAGAAAGTGAAGCTACACAATATATTAGTTATCTGAACAAACACCAAACTGCGGAATATTTAGAAGGATCTGAATTTACAAACTCTTTCGGCACTCTCTCATTTCCGCAGCCAGAAACACCGAGTTCTGCGGCTGGTCTTTTGAAATCTTTGGGCTTTTCTGTAGCAGAAACAAACAATTATTTATACGGGATAAAAATTGCCGCTTATAATAACAAGCCACTGGCTATTCAAGTAGCTTTGTCTAAACAATTAGGTGTTCAATCTTATTTGGGAATTGTGTATTTCAAAGACAATAAGGATCCGTGCGGGCCAGTTTCATTACCAGTCAGCTTGTCTTCTCCGGTGTTTCAACAGTTCGGAATATTAAACAATTTGATCTCGAATCCAGGGAGTTATTGCCCTGATTTGTTTTAATGCAAAAAGTGATCTTGCGATTAACTTATGAATAACTGTGTTTCCTGTGTCGATAAATCTTCCTGTGATGCTAAACATTCTTCTACTTCTTGACCAATCTCACTTTCTATGGTTTCATTATCTAATTGCTGCTTTTCTGCTGACAACTGCTCAACTCTTTCTGTAAGTATTCTTAGCTGTTCATTCAGCACCCGAATTTCTCTATCTTGCTCCTGAATCTTTTCCTCTGCTTCATAAATAGTCCGATTCTTCTCTAAAATTAACTCATTGCTAGCTTCTAATTCCAAAGCATTCATGGCTGCTTTAATTACATTATAAAAATGAGATTTACTGACATCAACTTTTTTCGCACTCTCGCGAGTTTTGCCTAAAATCCCCATTTTGGCTCCTTGCTTAACTGCTAATACAAAGCCTTGATGATTTTTAATTTTCAATTCTTGCGTAAAATTCATTTGAACTAAACTGCAAGTATATCTGTAACGGTCATAATAAAATTCTGCTTTCATAAAACAGCACCTCTTTTTTGTCAGGTAAAGTCCGGCATGATTATAGCACAAAATACGCACAATTAACAAAAATTAAGCATCGATCGCCATTTCGGTCAAAACAAAACTCGATCGCCAACAAGATCTTCCGGCAACTCTACCACACCCGCAATCAACTTCCAACAAGAGTCATCTCCCTCCCAATCATCGGGCCGCCAAGGCATACTCAAACTCACCGTTACCAAACAAGCTTTTTGCGGTCGATAGCCCAATTCTAACTTTCTAATAAACACCGGATCGGTAATTGTTGCGGTCAATCTTTGGCCATGCTGCGTGACAATAGATCCTTCCCATTTATGAGCACCTTCAAATCTTTGACTTAGCTTTTTTACCGTAAATTTTACTGCTTTGACTAATTGCAAAGTCAGGCGATCGCACATTGGCAAAGACTGCATATATTCCACTGTAACATATCGCAAATCGTTGTGCAAAATATATTCTTGACTATTGCAATATTTCAACAAATATGCTGGCGGAACCTTCCCAACTTGCCGCCATTTTCCCGGTAAAACAGAGATATTTTCACACTCAAAGCCAAAGTCCGGCCCCGTCTTAGCCAGAGGAATTTCTAGAACATCTAATAATGCGGGTTCAAGTCTATTTATCTGTCGCATTTCTTTAGGAATTTGACCATCGGGTAAGTCGGAAACTGGGCGAACCCACTTACCTTGAAGTTCATTAATTCCGGCGATGCATCTGTCGCCGCGTTTCCACGAATTAGCGAGACAAATTATCCGAGTCATGGGATTTTAGATTTTAGATTTTAGATTATAGATTAGTGGTAGGGTGCGTCAGACGAAGTTCTAGGGCGATGATTGAAAATCTCCGATCTGACGCACCTTACTAAATATCAAAGATGATTAATCTTGACATTTTTCCACCGATCGCCGAGATATTCAGCCACTAAGCGGCGGTGACAATTATGAGGTTTTGGTTCGCTACAAAGCAGACACGCACAATCCATCATATCCGGCGAAATCTTGTGTTCAATTTGTCGATCGCCCATTAAGCTCAAAAACTTCTGTTCATAAACATCCCAATCTCCCTTTTTCTTTTTATAATCATCCAAAATATCTTGAGTCGGCGCTAAATCCAGCACATGAACATACTCAATATTACCAATTGTTCGCAGAAAATATTCTAAATCTTTCCGCTTAGCAAAACCAGCCAACTGTGATACATTATTTAGTCGCGTATCAATCACCCTGCGGACTCCCGCTTGCATCAAAGTCCCAAAAAACTGCTCAGCACTTTTTTGAGTAAAACCAATTGTAAATAAATTAATGGCCTTCTTTTGTGACATAAGCGATTTCCAATCCGTGACGATAATAAGCTGATTCTAAATCAACTATTTCAGTTTTCACACGAGGCTCTAATTCAAACAAACTTAATTGAATTGGTTGATCATTTTTTTTGCCTTTACTTCGACTACGCTCAGCACAAGTGTTAAACTTGCTTAAAAGTCTGGCTTCTAAATCCTGGTGCGATTCTAAATTGCCATCGGATAGAATGTGATTAATCTGCAAGTTAAAATCTTTCAGTTTGTGGCAAACTAAAATAGTCCGATGACAAGTAATCGGGTCTTTTTCCGCACACATTAAACTGATTTTATAATTGGCTGCACCTTTAAGTAAGCGCTGAATTCCTTCGGAGAATAGAGGAGTGGCGGCGATGCGTTGGTATAAAGCTTTACCACTAACATCGTAACAGCTTAAATCTTCCGGTCTTGCGCCCAATTCTTTACCTAAAAAAACGTATTGAATGCCGGCACCAGACAGAGAGGCTTTAATTTCCGATTGATTAAAATGGGGTAAATAGCGGCTGAAAGGGTGCGATCGCACATCTGCCACTGCGGTAATTCCATGTTGTCGCAGCAGCAAAACAAACGCTTCAATACTCAGATTTGAGTGACCGATCGTAAATAATTCCATTGCTTTTATTTTGGTATTCAGTCCGCGCCAGCCAAGGAAAGAAAGTTTGTCTAACCCGATTGTTTTAAACTGTGGGTTTCTTCGCAAAACTTTGAATCAAAATTTGCAAAGCCAGCGCCATCAAACCCACAGCAGCAAAAGCAAAAACACCGCCTCCCAAAGCCACAATTCCCATTACCAAAGTCCGCACAGCCGCCGCAATGTTAATCACAGTCACATTGTCAGAATGAATCGGCTTGTTGGCAAAAGTTTGAGCGATCGACAAAGTAAGCGCATACAAAGCCGCCGCAAACCCGCCCGCCATCAGCGAACCAGTCACGCACCGCAATACCGTTGGCGGCTGAGGCGATCCCGACGAACCATCCTCAGCAGAAGTTGGAGGTTTAGAACTAGAATTGGGATTAGTTAAATCAGCCATTTCGATTTTAGAGTTGAGAGTTGAGATTTTAGATTTCGGGTTAATTGACCAAAATGAAAATCCGTGTTTCGTTCCATTTTACCAGTTTTTCAAGCTGATACTCTCGAAAAAATTAGATTCATCCGTGTCGGCGTTCATCTACGGTTTCAAATCATTTCCATCCGAAACAATCCGAATCCCAGTATTGCTAAACTTTGCTACCCAAAAATCCAAATCTGGAGAGGCGATCGCACTTTTAACCCGTTCCCGAACCTCATCGGCTTGGGCCAAAGACTCAGCCAACGCAAACACCGTCGGCCCAGAACCGGACATCATCGTTCCCAAAACCCCCGCCGACTCAAAGGCCTCGCGCAACTGCAACACCTGCGGGTACACAGGTAAAGCAACTTTCTCCAAATCATTATGCAGCAATTGACCAATTTTCGATCGATCTTTTTGGGCGATCGCCCCCACCATCGGGCCCGAATGCAGCCGTTCCCGGCGACAATCCAAATCATCCGGCGCACAATAGGAACTACTGAACTGCTGGCGATAAGTTTGATACGCCCAAGCCGTAGAAATACTGAGATTTCGGTACTTCGCCAACACCACGCACAAACTCCCCAAATCCGGCAGTGGCGAGAGTTCATCCCCGCGGCCGGTTGCCAAAGCCGTACCTCCAGCAATGCAAAAAGGCACATCCGATCCCAAAGTTCCCCCCAACTCTTGCAACTCCGACTGAGTGAGTCCCAATTGCCATAACAAATCCATCCCGACTAAAACCGCCGCCGCATTTGCCGAACCCCCAGCGAGCCCCGCCGCCACCGGAATCTGCTTGTGAATGGCAATTTCGACTCCCCCGTATCTCGCCAAAGCATCGGGGAATTGCTTCGCCAACAAATCGGCCGCCCGGTAAGCGAGGTTGTTCTTATCAGGAGGGACTTGCGGGTGATCGCAGCGCACGCGAATTGTGTCTGTACCGATCGCCCGCAAGTCAATGCGATCGGCTAAATCTATACTTTGAAGCACCATCGCCAGTTCGTGATATCCGTCGGGGCGATCGCCTATTATCTCTAAATACAGATTGATTTTTGCTGAAGCTAGCAGAGAATATGAACGCATAAGTGATTAAGCTGCGGTGAAGGAAACCCCAGGTTGAAATTAATTGACACCAGTCCGAGTCCATTTTCTCACAACTCAAAGGAAATATTCTGCTATAATTCTAGAAAACTTTTTTTATTTCCGGGTCATTTATTCCTCACGGTCACTGCTATCTTTGGCACACCAAGTTAGTCTGGCTTCATGTTGCCTCAGATGCGCTAACCGACAATATTTATTCGCAAAGATCTCCTAGGGGATCGCCGGAAATTATTGCTCAACAATATCTTCAGGCCACAAATTATTACTCACAGCTATCCATGCCGCAACGCTTAAATCTTCCGCGCGAGATTGAGGATTTATCTGTAACTCTTCTAGCAATTGAACGAGTTTATCTAAATCCACAGCCCCTTTCAAATTATTTCGCAGCATCTTGCGCTTGCTACTAAATCCCAACTTAACTAAATTCTCCAAATGGCGCGGATTAACAGCAGGAGTTTCTATCAATCTCGGACGCAGCCGTACCACCGCCGAGGCAACTTTTGGCGGCGGAAAAAAGTCTTTAGCCTGCACGTCACAAATTAACTCGCATTCTGCCAAATATTGTACCCGCACCGACAGCGCGCCGAAGGCTCTCGAACTCGGTTTAGCATAAAGTCTTTCCGCCACTTCTTTCTGCACCAACAGCACGATCGAATCGAAGGGTTTAGCAGCAGGAACAGATATCGTTCCTAGTAGTTTTTGCAGGATCGGCCCCGTAATATTGTAAGGAATATTGGCAACAACTTTATTCGGATTTTGGAATTTGCCAAAAGCAGCGAGTTGAGCATCCAAATCCATCTCTAGGAAGTCGCCTTGCAGCAATAAAAAGTTATCGGATGCGCCAAATTGTTTGGCTAGCTTGAGACACAAATCTCGATCGATTTCCACAGCAACAACAGACTCAGCCGCAGGCAGCAAGCGCTTGGTGAGAATGCCAGTACCAGGCCCGATTTCGAGCACGCGATCGCCTGACAAATTCGCAGCTTTGATAATCCTATCTAAAACTTTTTCACTTTTGAGCCAATGTTGAGCAAACTGTTTCCGGGGGATGGTCGATCGCATTTTTTGAAATTTGGGAAAAATCTTAATTTCTCATTATATCACAAGCCAATAGTTTTTGCCGCCATTCCGGCATGGTTACTTTTTGTTAACAGGTCTTGAATCCAGGAAAAAAATTGGTCATCATACAAGGAGCAACGATGAAAAATATTTTTTTTTCTCCCCAATCCCCATGCCCCATTCCCCATTCCCCAGACCCAATTCCCCATGCCCAATACCCCATTCCCCATTCCCCAAAAATGAACTTCCAACGAGTATTTGGTACATTACCCAAAACCCAAGCCAGCGCCCCCGGCAGAGTAAACCTACTCGGCGAACACACAGACTATAACGACGGATTTGTACTTCCCACTGCTATTCCCCAACGCACAACAGTACAACTAGGATTTAGTAGCGACCACAAACATCATTTTTATTCAGTAGAATTTGACGAACTGATCAATTTTTCAGACGACGATACCATACCGCAAAAATTCGTTAGTTATATCTGCGGCTGCATCAGACTTGTAGAAAAAGAAGGATACAAAATACCGCCAATAAATCTCTACATTACCTCCAATGTGCCGATCGGCGCCGGTTTGTCCAGCAGCGCAGCCTTAGAAATAGCCACCCTCAGAGGATTGCGCGCCCTCCTCAACCTCCCCCTAGACGACGTGCGGCTAGCTCAAATCGGACAGCTAGCCGAAATCCGATATGCCGGCTTGAACTGTGGCATCATGGACCAAATGGCATCGAGTTTAGCCGACACCAACTCCATGCTATTTCTCGACACCCGCACCCTCAAATACCGCCCAGTGCCATTTCCCACAAGCACAGAAATTTTAGTAATTGACAGCGGCGAAACCCATAACCTAGCAGCAGGTAGTGGCTACAACCAGCGGCGCGCCGAGTGCGAAGCAGCCGCCCGGTTACTGGGAGTTAAAGCCCTCAGAGATATCGCCACTTCGCAAGCTGTGGAAGTATTACCAGAACCTCTCAGGAGACGAGCTCGCCACGTCGTTACTGAAAACAACCGCGTCCTCAAAGCCTTGAAGTCCTTCCCGGCAGAGCGTTTCGGCCAGTTAATGAATGCCTCTCACACCAGCCAGCGCGACGACTATGAAGTTTCGACACCAGCAGTAGACGCCCTAGCCGCAATATTGCAGGAAACCCCCGGAGTATTCGGTGCAAGGCTTACGGGCGGAGGTTTTGGTGGTGCTTGTGTTGCGCTGGTTGAAAGCGGAAAAGCGGGTGTTATCGCCTCAGAGGCGATCGCCCGTTACC
>DPLL01000125.1 GCA_003542015.1 Microcoleaceae cyanobacterium UBA9251
AGCTCTTAACTAGCTTCGCATTCGCCCGGTGTCGTGACCCAAATAACGTAGTCAGTTAAGACTGAGGCTGGTCAGAATAGCTTGCTTCGAGACTTGCTCTTACAAGCGAGCGTGTCTTTAGACCTGAGTTCTGACAAATAAGTCCAGTGGGTTTAGTCGATCGCATTAAATTAAGATAGTATCATTTCGGGCGATCGTCTACCAGAATGCTAAAATCTCATTGCTGAAACTGTTGTAACATTCTGGAGAAGATCACGAATGCATCCAGAGCGTCCATTAAAACTAGCTTTAACTCTTGGAGATCCGGCGGGAATTGGGCCGGAGGTAATTCTTAAGGCTTTGGCCGAACAGCCGTCACTGAGCGAAAGACGGTCACTGAGCGAAAGACGGTCACTGAGCGAAGTCGAAGTGTTGGCCGAACAGCCGTCACTGAGCGAAAGACGGTCACTGAGCGAAAGACGGTCACTGAGCGAAGTCGAAGTGTTAGCCGAACAGCCGTCACTGAGCGAAAGACGGTCACTGAGCGAAAGACGGTCACTGAGCGAAGTCGAAGTGTTGAGCGAAAGACGGTCACTGAGCGAAGTCGAAGTGTTGAGGGTGACAACGATCGGCTCTAGGCTAATTTTGCAGCAAACTTACGATCGTCTGCGATCGTCCGATCCGACAGCAGTTTTGGCAAATCCAGAAGCATTAGATATTATTGATGTCGAATCCGATAGTACATGGGGGGAAATTGTCCCTGGTGTCGGGAATGCAGCCAGCGGGGCGGCTAGCTTTGCGTATATGGAAAGGGCGATCGCCGGTACCCTCGCCGGTGAATTCTCGGCGATCGTCACCGGGCCGATTTCCAAAACTTGCTGGCAGGCGGCTGGTTACAATTATCCTGGACAAACAGAACTTTTGGCATCCAAGGCGCGATCGCAGCGATTCGGAATGCTGTTTGCCGCCAAATCTCCCCACAGCAACTGGATGCTGATTACTTTACTGGCTACCACACATATTTCCCTACGTCAAGTCCCAGATGCTTTGAGTCCAGAATTGCTGAGCGAAAAACTAGAATTGCTGATCGAGTGTTTGCGGGCAGATTTTGGCTTAGAAACACCGAGAATTGCGGTTTCTGGCTTAAATCCTCACAGTGGCGAAAATGGGAAACTGGGAAATGAAGAGCAAGATTGGATGATACCGTGGTTGGAAAGGCAGCGCGATCGCTTTCCGAGAGTGCAGTTAGAAGGGCCAGTGCCGCCTGATACCCTGTGGGTAAAAGCCGGTAAAGCTTGGTACGGTTTAGCCGAACCGGCTCACGATGCTTACTTGGCAATGTATCACGATCAAGGCTTGATTCCAGTCAAATTGATGGCTTTCGATCGAGCAGTCAACACTACGATCGGTTTGCCATTTGTCCGCACATCTCCCGATCACGGCACTGCTTTTGATATCGTAGGTAAAGGGATTGCGGATGCTTCGAGCATGAAAGCAGCATTGCAGCTTGCTGTGGAGTTAGCAAGTCGCAGAACAGCAGTTAAAATGGGTAGTTAAAATGGGGCGATGGTAGGCGCGTGCGAAGCGTCGCACGCTCAGCTTCGCCGAAGTGTCGAACCATCGCTTTAGTACCCCTGACGCTGTGGAAAGTTGCGTCATTCTGATTGATTTTCGCAGGCGCTTGGCGGCAAGCAAATGCTCATTTAATTTCATCAGTTAAAGTCAAATCCCGGTAGCACACTATGGCAGCATTTAATGAAAATTCAGGAGAAATTAATCCCTCAGAAACTGATGCTTCTGAGCCAATTTCCGCAGTTCCTAAAGCTGTAGATCAACTTCAGGAATTGGTGGTTATACTGACTGAATTGCAGTTATTAAAGAATTCACAAAAGACATCCAGACAGCTTAACTTACCGCCCTCTGAAAAGTCCGCAGAGCGACTTGAGGAAAATCGCGATCGGGAAAATTCGTGGTCTTTTGTGATTGAACCACCTGCTGTTAAACCGGAAATAATGAAAGACAGTGAAGAGATAGCAGGGGCAAAAAATATCAACACTTCGGCGGAGTTTATCCTGAACCCTTCGGCTTCGCTCAGGGTAAACGCAGTCGTTGGGCTGAGTGACCGCGAGGAATCTGATTCATCGAGAACAGCAAAGCTAGTCAGAGATGAGCGGCAGTCGGAGGAAGAATTAGAACAGGCTGTGCCACAGTTTAAGCAGTTGCAGCAACTGCTGTTTGGGAGAGATTTACCTGAATTGTACAGCAATGTTTTGAGTGTACAACAGAGGTTAGAGAATTGTGAAAGGTTAATGTCTGAGCCGACAGAGTTGATGAATTTAGTTAAACCGTTAATTTCTGATTTTTTGAAAGAACAGGTTGAGGACTTGCAGTCAGAATTTCAAAGGGCGATCGAGGCTAGGGATGCGAGAATTGATATCAGGTCAATTCAAGCAAAGTTAGCAGATTTGGAAAAAGAAATTGCTGACTACAACACTTCGGCTAGGTGGCTCATGAGCCAAGTCGAAGAGCTCAGTGACAGCCGCCAGCAAGTTGATAATTCAGAAGAATTAATCAAACTGTTGATGCCAATAATGGGCGAGTTGCTGAACCGGAAAGTGGAGGAGTCCAAGTTAGAGATAGCATCGGCGATCGCACCAACAGTCAATCAAGTAATTCATCATCTAAATGGACTCGATGAAAAAGTATTAATAATTGACAATAAATTTGCGGATATTCAGCAGAAATTCCTGGCTCAGCCACAAGATTTAGTAAAACAGCTAGTGCCGATAGTTGGCGAGTTGCTGGAGCGGAAAATTAGTGAGTTAAAGTTAGAGGTTATAGAGGCGCTTACACCGTCAGTACAGGTGAGAATTGCTTGGGTAGAAATAGAAGAAAAAGTATTAAGTATAATAGCCAGCAGACTGGCCAGCCAACAGTCTCAAATTCAGCAGCCGGCAGAGATAATGGCTCTGCTAATGCCAGGAATAGTTGAGTTACTGAACCGGAAAATTGATGAATCAAAATTAGAGTTGAAAGCGCAGCTCGCACCGCTTGAAGCAGCGATTAATCAAGAAGAAGTATCAGTAAAATTGGCCAATGTCGAAACTAAAGTAAATAATCTCCAACGCAAGCAAAACTCTCAGCCAGAAGAGATAATGGCCAGGCTAATGCCATTAATGATCGAGTCGCTAAATCGCAAGATCAATGAGACAAAGTTAGAGGTAAAAGAGGCGATCGCACTGGCTGTCAGCGCCGCAATAGATCAGAGTGGTATTGCAGCACAAGTATTAAGAAATGAAAATCACATTGTGGAAGTTCAGCAGCAAGTTGTCGCTGAAATAGAAGGGTTGATGGCCAGGATAATGCCAAGGATTGTAGAGATGTTATCCCGGAAAATAAGCGAAGCAAAGCTAGAGATTGAAGCGGCGATCGCCCCCGCTGTGGATGCAATCATTCAGAATAAAAGGATTGAGGAAAGACTTGGGAAGATTGAACAAAAGATTGTCGCGATCGAACACCGGATTTATGAATCTACAGATTTGTTTACGGATTTACTGAAACCTTTGATTGACGAGCTGATGGTTAGCCATCACGCCCAACTGGAAAAATCTGTGATCGAATCAATTTTACCTTTATTAGATGAAGTTGTAAATTATAATTATAAACTTAACGATAAGGTGGCGAGTCTCGAAGGGAAAATAACTAACACTGAATCCTGGGGCGGTAGGCAAGATTTAGTGGTCAAAATTAAAGAGATTTTTCCCGAAATGATGCTGCGAACAATTAACGAGTCTAAAGTGGCATTTACAGAAACAATAGCTCCGATAATTGATGAAGTAATTAATGCCAAAACTAGGCAAAACAGGCAGTCAATGGGCAGGGCTATAGGGCCGGCTATTCCTGTGGGAATCAGCTACAGAATGATTGAAGCGCCGGATGAATTTGCCAAGGCGATCGCACCGGAAATAGCCTCTGCTGTTAAACAACAGATTAATCTCGATCGAGAAGCCATGTCGGATGCGCTCTATCCTATTATTGGAGGCACGATTTTAAAGTACCTGGCTGAGACGATGCAGGAGATTAATACAAAAGTGGAGCAAGCTGTAAGCGTGGAGGGAATTAGTCGCAAAGTTAAAGCTAAATTGCAGGGAATTTCGGAAGCAGAATTGCTGATGAAAGAAACAACGCCACAGACTGTTAAAGCTGTATTTTTAATTCAAAAAGAATCTGGTTTGGTAATTTCAGGAGTGCAGCAGTCTGAACAGGAACAGCTAGAATCAGATATGGTAGCGGGGATGCTGACTGCTATTCGCTCTTTTGTCAATGACTGCATAGCTCAATCGGGAAATATTGCAGAGATTGATGCTATAGAATACGGGACATCTACGATCATATTGGAAGTAGCGGGTTCTTGTTATTTAGCCGCAGTGATGCAAGGAGAAATCCGCCAGTGGTTTAAGTACAAAATGCGATCAATTTTAAAAAATATTGTTCAAGAATACGGGAATGAAATTAAGTCATTTAATGGCGATCAAGCAACTGTCCCCGTTGCAGTAACCTCTCAGATGCAGAAATTAATTCATCCAGATGTAGAAGTTAAATCTACTAAGAAACCTCCCCTGTTATTAATTGTCGGTTTGGCAGCTTTAGGTTTAATTGGTGTACCTTGGGGAATTAATCAATATCGGAGCGGAGTTGAAGACAGATTAGAGGCAGATATCAGTTTAGCTTTACAGTCTGCTCCCGAATTGTCGGTTTATCGTCTAACGGCAGATGTGAGAGATCAAGTAGTGAGGCTTTCGGGAAGAGTGCCAAATCAAAAGTTGCGATCGCGCGCCGAAAAAATCGCTCAGCAAGCAGTTCCCACATTCTGGCTAGATAATCAAATTATAGCAGTTGAAGTACCTCCAGACCCGGTGTTAGCCGAGGCAGATGTCAAACGGACTGTGGCTCTTTTGAATAAAGTAGAAAGTATTGATATATCAGCTCGTTATGTAGGGGGGAAAGTTGCCGTCAAAGGTAGTGTGGTCCGATCGACAGATGCTCAAAAAATAACGGAAGCTTTTGAAAAAATTCCCGGGGTGAAGTCGGTCACAAATACAGTGAGAGTAGTGATTGAACTACCGTCAAAGGTAATGGAAATTAGCATTTATTTCGATGCTGGTGCTGCAATTTTGAATCCGAAGGAAGTAACACAAAAGCTTAACAAAGTCAAGGAATTAATGCAGGAAAATAGCGCCAATAATTTTAGGGTAATTGGCTACAGCGATTTTAAAAGCAATCCTGGGGAAAATCAAAATTTGGCACTGTCGAGGGCGAGAAATGTGAAAGCAGCTCTGGTTAAACAAGGTATAGACGGCAACAGAATCCAAATTGCTGCTACTAAAGGTCGTCCGAAAGGTGTGGAGGAAAATCAACCACTGTCGCTGAGTAGAGTTGTAACTTTTGAGGTGGTTAAGTGAAATTGGGAATGGGGAATTGGGAATGGGGAATTGGGCATGGGGCATGGGGCATGGGGCATGGGGCATGGGGCATGGGGCATGGGGCATGGGAAGCAACCAATAACTAATAACTAATGACTA
>DPLL01000520.1 GCA_003542015.1 Microcoleaceae cyanobacterium UBA9251
ACCATGCAGCCTTGGCAGCAGCAGTGGCGGTACGTCTTGCCATCAGGAAAAATTAAGTGGCTGCAAGGAGCTTCGAGACCAGAAATGCTGAATGATCGGGCAAAAAATGGAAATCGATCTGATATCGTCTGGGACGGTTTAGTAATGGATATTACTGAATTGAAGCAGGCACAAACAGAGCGCGATCGCTTCTTTACCATTTCCTTAGACTTGCTTTGTATTATCGGTTTTGACGGTTATTTCAAACGTTTAAACCCCGCTTGGTCAAATGCCCTTGGCTACAGCAGTGCTGAACTTTTTGCTAAGCCGATGCTGGAATTTGTTCATCCAGACGATCGAGCAGCCACCGCAGCGGAGAGTGAAAAGCTCATAGCCGGTAGGTCAAGCATTTACTTTGAAAACCGCTATCTCTGCAAAGATGGTTCTTACAAATTCCTGCTGTGGACGGCATCGCCATTTAGCGAAGAAGGCTTAATCTACTCCGTCGGCCACGACATTACCTCCCGCAAAAAAGCAGAGTCCACACTCCAGCGGCAAGCACTAGCAATGGCCGCTGCTTATGACGGTATCGCCATCCTCAATGCTAGTGAAGAATATATTTATTTAAATCACGCTTATCTGAAAATGTATGGATTTTCTAATCCCTCAGAATTGTTGGGTGAAAGCTGGAAAATGCTCTATAAAACATCTGAATTTCAACATTTGGAACAACAAATAATGCATGCTATTCAGCAAAAAGGATACTGCAACATAGAAGCCACTGGCCAGCGCCGAGACGGTACTACTTTCCCTCAAGAACTGTCGATGACAATGCTTGCAGATGGCGAGATAATTTGTATTGTTCGCGATATTACCGGCAGAAAACAAGCCGAGTCAGCGCTGCGAGCGAGCCAGCGCCGCTACCAAACTTTAGCAGAAGCATCGCCAGTTTGCATATTCCACACCGACGTATTTGGAAATTGCCTGTACGTCAATCAGCGGTGGAGCGAAATCACAGGAATGAGTTCAGAATTAGCAGCAGAAACAGGCTGGTTGAACGCCATATATCCAGATGACACGGAGCGGGTGAAAGCTGAATGGTATCAGGCTGTAATTGACAAGATTCCTTTTAAGTCTGAATATCGCTTTCAGCGTCCAGATGGTACTGTAAGTTGGGTGATTGGTCAGGCCGTAGCAGAAGTCGGAGATGGTGATGACATTAAAGGCTACATTGGTACTATTACTGATATTAGCGATCGCAAACAAGCAGAATTAGACCTACTGCGCGTTACTCAAGCCGTGGAAAGCACCAGCGATGCGATCGGGATTGCTGACTTGAAAGGGCGATCGATCTATCATAATCAAGCCTTTATTCAGCGGTACGGCTATACAGCAGCAGAACTCAACGCCGCCGGCGGAGCAATGGTCATCTACCCCAAAAATAAAGTGCTGGTAGAAATGTTTAAAACCATTCGCAAAGGCAAATCTTGGAAAGGCGAAATCAAAATCAAAACTCAAAGTAACGAACTGGTAACAACTTTATTTCGAGCCGACAGTATTAAAGATGCAACTGGCAATTTAATCGGGCTAGTCGGAGTAATTACCGACATCACCGAACGCAAAAAAGCCGACATGGCCCTGCTACGGCAATTAAAGCGAGAACGCCTGGTAGTTGCTATGCTCGATCGCATTCGCTCTTCTCTCAATTTAGAAGAAGTATTAACTACGGCGGTGGAAGAAGTGCGGCAATTTTTGCAAACAGACCGCACAGTTATTTACCGCTTGAATCCCGATTGGAGTGGCGTGGTAGTTGTCGAGTCCGTTGCCCAAAATCGGCGATCGCTGCGGAACTTAAACCTTGACGACCCCTGCTTTGGACAGCAGTTTGTTGCTCTTTACCAACAAGGTTGGATTCGAGCTGTAGAAGATATTTACAGTGCCGATCTCAGTGAATGTTACATGGATTTTCTCAACAAATTTGAAGTAAAAGCTAACTTAGTAGTTCCGATTTTACAAGCAAAAGAAAACATTGAGAATCCTCTATCGATCGCAGAAAATCCGCTCTGGGGACTGCTGATCGCCCACGATTGCAGCCATTCACGTTCTTGGGATTCCTCAGAAATCGAATCCCTCAGACAATTGTGCGTGCAATTGGCGATCGCCATCCAGCAATCGACACTATTTCAACAAGCACAAACCGAAATAGCCGATCGCAAACAAGCAGAATCCGCCCTCCAACAAGCCGTATTAGCCGCCGAAACCGCCAATCGAGCAAAAAGCGAATTTCTCGCCAACATGAGCCACGAACTGCGGACGCCTTTAAACGGCGTTTTAGGTTACGCTCAAATCCTCAAAACAGATAAAACTTTAAACCCCGATCACCAAGAAAGTCTCAGCAACATTCAACAGTGCGGTCAACACCTGCTGATGTTAATCAACGATGTTTTAGACCTCTCCAAAATCGAAGCTAGGAAAATGGAACTCTACCCCGCAGAGTTAAATTTTACTAACTTTATTAAAAACATTGCCAACCTCTTCCAGATGCGGGCTGCCCAAAAAGGCATTGTTTTCTCTTACGAACAAGTCTCTTCCCTGCCTAACTACGTCTATGTCGATGAAAAAAGATTGCGCCAAGTTATCATAAATTTACTCAGCAATGCCGTGAAATTTACTAACAGCGGTGGAGTAACTTTCAAAGTCGGCTATGTCGGCACAGAAGCCTGGAAGCAGGGACGCGAAAATTGTGAATTCTCGATTTTGAGTGAGGAACTGAAACAGAATTATCTGCGATTCTCCCACAGCGCACTCGTCGCTAAACACACTCTCAAGATTCGTTTTCAATTCGAAGATACTGGCATTGGCATAGAGCAAAATAAGTTAGAAGAAATATTTTTTCCGTTCCACCAAGTAGCCGGCAATACATTTGTTGAAGGTACTGGTCTCGGACTTTCAATCAGCCGGAAATTAGCTAAAATGATGGGTAGCGAAATTCACGTCAAAAGCACCTTGGGCCAAGGTAGCATTTTCTGGCTGGACTTAGAGTTTGCCGCACCCAAACGGTACTCGAAAGTGGATCCTTTGCCGAAAAAACGCTGGGTTGTCGGGTTTGTCGGCAACAAGCGCAAAGTGCTAATCGTGGACGACTATCAAATAAATCGCGATTTATTACGCCGGCTGCTGGTGCGTTTGGGATTTGAAGTTGCAGAGGCCGAAAACGGTCAAGAATGCCTCTGCAAAGCAGTGGAATTTCAACCCGATGTGATTTTAATGGATTTGTTGATGCCTGTAATGGACGGCTTGGAAACTGCGAGGCGAGTGCGGCAGTTGCCTGAATTAAAAGATGTGGTGTTAATTGCCCTGTCAGCTAGTGTTTTCGAGAACACACAACAAGAGAGTCTGAACGCAGGCTACAATCATTTTCTCCCCAAGCCGATCGAAGCCAATCAGTTTTTGGAACAGTTGCGCGTGCATTTAGGACTAGAATGGATTTACGAGGAATGTTCCGATCGCCCAAAGCCTCCAACTTCAAGTTTATCAGATGCTACTGATTTTCCGGCTTATGCTTCTCTGTCACCTACGGCTTCTGAGTCGATCGCAATGCTGGTGAAACTCGCAGCTATGGGCGACATCGAAGGCATCTTTGATGAGAGTGCTAAACTTGAAAGTTTAGAACACAAATTAGTGCCGTTTGTCAACCGCTTGCGCCAACTTGCTAAAGGATTTCAGCTTAAACAAATTCGGAATATTTTAAAGC
The DNA here is from genome assembly GCA_003542015.1 of Microcoleaceae cyanobacterium UBA9251. Taxonomy (GTDB): domain Bacteria; phylum Cyanobacteriota; class Cyanobacteriia; order Cyanobacteriales; family Microcoleaceae; genus Microcoleus. The sequence goes on from DPLL01000520.1 coordinate 3,734, forward strand.
AATATATTGATGGTCAGTAGTTATTGGTTCTTTGTTGGTTGTTATTTGTTGGTGGTTATTTGTTATTAGTTATTTGTTGGTTGTTATTTGTTGGTTGTAAGTTTTTAGTTGTCATATCATGTCCGGTAAATCACTTACTATAAACGCTTACTTGTCAT
>DPLL01000521.1 GCA_003542015.1 Microcoleaceae cyanobacterium UBA9251
AAGAAACCGGGTTTTTTACCGATTCTAGGGTTACAACAAAGTATTTCGCAAAAACCCGGTTTCTGTCACCTATGCGATCGCGAACTAATTAATTTAAACGGTGGCTTGAGCTAGCAGCGGATCTAACTGTCCTTCTGCATCAAGTTTGTGAATATCATCGCAGCCGCCTACGTGTTGGTTGTTAATGAAAATTTGGGGTACGCTGCGGCGTCCATTAGCCCGATCGGCCATTGCATTTCTAGCCGCTTCGTCGCCGTCAATCTTGTATTCTGTGTAATTTACGCCTTTCCACCACAGCAATAGTTTTGCCCGGATGCAGTACGGACAGGTTTGCCAAGTATAGATTTCAACATTGGCTTTGATGCGATCGGGCGATCGGCCCAAAATGGGATTGAGAAAATCAAGCATTTTTAGTACCGGGGTAAAAATTGAACTGGTTTAGAAATCATACCAAATCTATAGATTCCCCTAGTGTGGGCGCATCCCGCACAGGTGGATTTGGAGCTGTCGGCCGGACGTACAGTGACTTGGGTCACAACTTTACGCTACTTGGATCACTTACCTTCACCAAAATAATCACATTCGTCACCTCATCAATGTCACTGATCTTTTCGGGAAACACGGAGATGATGTATATATCGAATTCAACCGCACTGCCATGAACCCCGTACAACTCCTCCCCGGCGCTATCTCTGAAATCATCGCTTCTGTCAGCGATACAGGCGTTTTGACTCTGGCCGATCGCTACGGCTTGATGGCCGCCACCTTCGACGAGTCTCTGAATGACGAAGATAGAGGCTGTGTGAACCGCTTGTTGCGGGCAGTGCTCAGAGGCCGGGTGAAAATGGTCAACGAACTTTCAGCAGCAGCGTAAGGTGAATCAGCGGTAGATCAAGATGCGAATTGGTTGGCTGCCGATCGCCTCGCCGGAGTCCCAGAGACTTGAAACAACGGCAATTTGAATTCGATTTAAAGTTTTCTCCTACAACTAAACAACGGTTTTTTCGATGTGCAGCCTGTGATGGGCTGCTTTTTGTTGGACGGCTAATCTGTTGGTTGTGGTCAGAAACCGGGTTTTTTACGAGAATACTTGACTGCGATCGACAGATTCGCTAAAAAACCCGGTTTCTTTCTTGGCTAATCGCGGATTTCCAGGTTGTACTGGCGGCAGAGGGCGATCAGTTTTTGTTGGAAGCGATCGCGCACGCTGTCTGGAGAGACGATCGCACAATCTTCCCAATACCGCGATACCTCTCGCATCAGCCAAAAAGGATTAGAGACATTCCGCACGACTTGGCGGATATCTCCCACGACTTCATTGCTGATATCTCTTGGCCTCGGATCGTAGGCGTTGACCATGCCACGATAAAAGTGTAAGTACACTTTTAAATAATCCAAGCCTTCATCGCGCCACTTTCCGTCCGTTTTGACGATCGACTGAATGCGATCGAAGCGCAAACAGCGATTGTGGATCAGTTCGGGATAATCGGGATTTTTGATGTCATCAGTCTCTTCGCACCAAATTTCTAGGTAAAACCGCTTTTCCTCAAAGGAAATCTCGGCATAGCGCGCTGTGTATGCCAAATTCTCTCCTTTGGGATTGCGGTACAGGACAAGAAAGGGTTGTTCCTCGTTGATGTATTCTTCGGCTTGAATGCGCCACGCTGCGGTGGGCTGGATGACTTGTTGGAGGAGGGACTGGCGCAGCGGGGCTGCGAGGTTTCCCCGACTTATCAGCAGTTGTGAGAGCGATCGCGCTTGCTCAACATAGCCTGAGTCGATCAGCAGTCTGATGCCTTGTTGTAAGGCTGCGACTTCGGTGGAGTTGAGGGTGAAAGGTTCGCCTACATCTATTCGGTGTTGGGCGATCGCGACCAATAACCCAGACACACTGGGGGATTTACCCCAGAAGATACCGAGGCGAAGGGCGATCGCTTCTAGCTGTTCCTTGGTTTCCGGCGGGACTGAAAGGGTGAGTGCTTCTTTTTTTCGCGGCATTTCAGAATATACTTGCACTTATCAAAATACGTGCTATATTGATTTTATTGTAAACAGCAATTGTCTCGAAACCCAGAAAGTACAATCATTGCACTTACAGAAGTTGTTGGCAACTCAAAAACTTGTCCCAAGCAAGAAATTTTACATGAGGAATCGATCGTGTCAAACCAGCACCGACTTTTGAACCGTCCTCCCAAAACCTTAGAGGAACGGTATTTCAGCGAAATTCGACCCCAGCTTTACGAGCGCCATGCCGCTCATCACCAGTATGGTGTTAGGAAAGGGACAACCCTTGCAGAGCATCTCGACTCGGCTTGTCAGTTCATGTTGACAGTCAGCCGCATCGGGGGAGTCCCCGAAGACAAACGACCTGTACTGCTAGCAGCAACGGCTGTTCACGACCTCAACAAATTAGATCCCCAAAAACGCAATCTACCAACTCTGGCTAGAAATCGAACTTTTTTGCAAGAACAACTAGAAAAAGCTTGTGTACTCAGCTTTGTTGTTACAGAAAATGACTTTGAATTGGCCAGAAAGTTGATAGAACGCCACTCAGGTCACAACCGCAGCGATGCGGCGATATTTTTACCCGAAGATCCGGCGATCGATCGCTGGGCCGCAATGTTAACAGGGGCGGATTTATTCGATTTAGGAATTTCTGAATCTGAACGTTTTCGGAAAGTTCAAACAGAGTTAACTGTTGCCTTTAATCGTCCCAGTAAACTTTTTCGAGTGCGCGTATCTGAAGATAGAGGTTACATCACAGCCTTGTTGCTAGGCGCTTGCGAAGAAGTTTTACAAAAATACGGGTTGACGACCTTAGCAATTTTTCCTGATGGAGAACTGTTTGAGGGAGAAACTTTACCAACTGTTGATTTAACAATGGAGATAGCTGCTTGTTGGCAAGGAAAAATTGACGGAGTTTTTGGTAATAATATCGAACGGTTGGTACGGGCGACCAAAGATGGGATTAAAATTGCTCAATCAGCCATCCAGCAAAATGTTGAGGAAGTGCTGCTAAACGTGCAGGCTTTATTGGAAAAGAAAAAAGCTGGATTCAAGGCAGATAAAATCAATAAAGATATTGCCAAGTGGGGCGATACTGCGGGCGCAGATGCCGTGGAGAATGCAGCAGCCGTTGGTTTACTGGCTGTTGGGAGTGCAGAAGAATTTGCGATCGCCGAAGGATTGAAAGCGGCTTATCTCAGCTATCGAGAAGCCGGAATCAACCCTAAAGAAGTTTGGGACAAAATTTCCAGTCATGTTGGCATTTCACAACAGCAAAGGGCAGCAATTGAACCTTTTAACGGACAATACGGGCGACCTTTATTTGCAGCTAAAGCCGCTCAAAAAGGATTAGAGGGCATTCTCGAAGCACTGCGCGAATCTTTCCAATTGCGAAAAGAAAGCACCCACAAACCAGAGATATCTGAGGCTTCAGAAGAAATAATTGCAGCAGTTGCCAAAACTTTGAGTTTGCCGATCGCACTTCAATGGAACGGAATTGACGAACTGAATGCTTATATCGAAGCAAATCCTCGCAAACGCTGTTCTCTGGGGTCTACTTTCACCGAAACAGACGACTTAGTTTCTGGCAATATGCCCCCCGGTACAAAAGTTCAAGTTTTCTCAAATCGCTTACCCGGTGGAAGCAGCGCCGAACCAAAAAGGCAAGCAGACTCAATGGCTGCTTTAGCTTATCAGTTAATGGCGATCGGGGCAAACTTTCCGGCTATCAATAAAAAAGACCCGATCTATTTGCACCTAGCATTACCGAAAGGTTCTTCTCCAGAATTACTCAGAATTTGGCGAGAACATTTAAAAGAACTTGCTGCTACCAATGCTGAAGGCGGTACTGTAACAGTTGACGAGTTTAAGCTGTACAAAGACAATATTCTGGAATTCAAAGCTAACAAAGTTGTCGGAATTGCATTTCCCAAACGTCCAGAATTTATCCATGCAACTGTTACCGAAGCCATTGTTTGGGGAGATGCTAATGCTTCTGTTGCCTTGCTCAAATCACTGCGACTAGCTTTAGAATTATCCTTATCCTTAGAGTTTGGCTTTCCCTTTACTCTCAGCAGCAATTTAGAAGTAGAAATATCATCAGATATTTACGGGCGAGTAGAGGGAATTCCGGCTGCACTCCAAACTTTGCTAGGAAGCGGACAATACAGCCGTGAAGAAGCCGAGAAAATTCTCAAGCGGCTGCGTTGTATCGGTCAATTAGCGATCGCAGTTGCCAGCATTCAGAAAGCCGATGATTGTTTGTACGATTTAGCCCGTGCCGCAGCACAACCTTTTGACCTTTATTATGTGCTGCTGCGCTGGACTTTGCGAGAACAAGATGAACCTAATCTGAGTGTAATTTGGATTCGCATTCGCGACCCATTAAATAGTTTACTGGAGAGTCTTATGCCCACTGAAAATGCACTTTTAACCCAATATCTCAAAGAAGCGGCTCAAATAGCGGCGGAAGCTAAAATTTGGGGAAGTTCTTTTAAGCGCACAGCCCAAGCCGAACCTTTTACAGCTTTTACTTCCGCCATCCGTTCCCAAAAAGCTCATTTAGATTTGGAGGTAATTTTTGCTGCTTTAGTACAGCAATATCATACTCGCCTCGATCGCATTCGCGAACATGGAGTCGGGAACACTAAGTACGAGCAAATCAAAGCATACTATGGGGTTTTGCAAAAGCTGTACAAAGAGGTTTACAACGAGCGCGCTGACCAGCTTTTGACCGACCAAAAAACCCTAGAAGCAGCTTATCTATTTTTCTTAGAAGATGCTCGTCGTTCGCTCAAAAACGAGTCAGAAAATGATTCGGTTGAAACCCCCAAATCAGTCTAATTAATTAAGAGGTTCCCATGTCAATTAACAAACTGAATCCTGTGCTTGCTCCCACTTACGAAAAGTTTCCCAAAGGGCGCATTATCACTTTAGTTGTTCTCAGGACAACCCATTCTGAAACTATTTTTCGCACCGAAGGTTCTGGCGAACCAATGTGCAGCGAATTTGTGCCTGCCGGTTTAGAAGATAAAAAAACAATCGTGCAACGTTTGGTGATGACTAAGCGCAAACAGGTAGCACCAGAAAGGCGCAGGGGACGCGAATTCTTAAGAGCTCACGAACTTCTTTATACAAGTCCGAAAGAAGGTGCTCTTTGTTCGCTAAACACAAATGCACCTTGCGAAATGTGTGTAGATTGTTTTCTGTACGGTTTTGCTGCTGGAGGCGGTGGCGCTCAAAAAAGCCGGGTTTGGACTGAAGATGCTTTTAGTATTTTGACTGCGGGTCAAGCTGTGGGCGATCGCACAATCAATGCTATCTTTGAAAACGGCACAATGCGCGACGAAAATCGCAAAGCATCAACCGCTTTAAATACCAGTGAATATATCAAACCGGGAGTGCATTTTATTGATGTCGTCACCCTCAAAGATGTCACGGCTGATGAGTTACGCTATGTCATCGGCAATATTCTGTTAACAAGTCGCTACGGCGCTGTTTCCAGCCGCGTCGGACGGATGGAAAACCAGATATTAGGAGTCTTTGGCAGCATTGCCGAACTTCCTAGTTCTCTCGAATTGGTACAAGCTACCTATGATGCTTTGCCAAAGCCGTTAGAGCATCCTTTCGATATTGATGTTTTGAGTGCAGCAATCAAGCAAGTCATTGCAAGTTGGACTAACAAGCGCGGAGTTTCGATGCAGCTTTCTCAGGATGAATTAGATAGTTTAATTGCCGACGTAGACCGTCACTGGTCTGAAACAGAACGCGATGAATTTCTGAAGCGATTGGATAAATCCTACCAGCCTTTCCGTCTGCCTCCTGCTGAGAAAAAGGGCAAAAGCAAAAGTAAAAAGACACCTGTAGAAACAGAGAGTTAATCTATGTCAACACTTCCGTTTGAAAAGGCAAAAATAGTCGAGCTGTGGTGTGCAGAACCAGTCTTTTTTGCCTCTAGGGAGTTGTCTGATACCTATTACACTGAAGGTGCGATCGGGAACTATGCTCTTGCCTATGCTTTTGGCTGGGTACGTTCCCCCTATCGCCTTCAAGGTGAGGAAACAGGACGACCAACCTACAAAGAAGATTTAGAACCAATAGCACAAACTTGTTATGTATTGCCAGCTTCGCCAATAAATGGCAGAGTAACATTCAGATTTGAGCGGTTCAATGCACTTTCTGATGCTTATTGGTACGCTATGACTAATAACCGCGTCGCTACAGCCCGTGAAGATTTGCCAATCCAAAGACAAGGAAAAAAACCGAGTTCATTTAGGGCAAGTAATTTCCCTCAAACTGGACGGTTGCGGATGATTGAACGGGGCAATAAGTTTCAAACTGTGGTGTTTGGAAATTGCGAATTACCGGATTATATTCGCGTGGGTAAATTCATGAGTAAAGTCAAAGTGAATGTTTTATCTGAACTTGAAATAGCTCTTTTGCCGATCGGCGATTATCAAAGTCAGGCTTATTTAAGTGTAGCAGATCTGCCGCCAAATTTAGAGCTTTTGTCATTTGATTTGATTTCCATGCCGCCAGCACCTTTGTTAAAAAACCTTTCCTTTCGAGGTGCAGCTTGGCAGATTGGTGAAATGATTGTTCCAGCCAATTTATATTTCTGTTGCGGAGGCAGACAAAATGGCTAATGAAAAGTTAGTTATTAAGCTAGAACCTCGAAGTATTTCAGCTTGTGCATCGCTACCGCCTGAGTTGGCATTTATGAAAAATGCACTTCAGCATCAAGTTGATGTATTTGAACAGTCTCGGAATGCCGATATTGTTCTCAATTCGTCGCCAACTGGCACTGGAAAAACGGAAGCTAGTTGTACAGTATTACTGCATAATCCCACTCAAAGTGCTGTTTATGTCGCGCCGACTAATGCATTAGTAGAACAACAGCGGGAAGCTTTAGAAAAGTTTGTCCGCGCAGCAGGTTTGCGTCACGTTGTGAAATCTGCTTCTGCTAGGGAAGTTAGGGAATGGCCTAATGATAAAGTTGGCAACCGCCCTGGTGAGAAGCTGTACAATGTATTGCGGAATCCGGCTACAGTTTTCTCAGATGTCGGGGCTAATCGACCAATTATTTTGGTGACAAATCCTGATATTTTCTACTACGCGACTTTCTTTGCATACAATAAGCTCGATCGCACAAACATCGCCAGTGCTTTTTATCAAAAGTTTGGTACTGTCATTTTTGATGAATTTCATCTATATGACGCTAAACAGTTGGTTAGTTTACTGTTTTATCTAGCTTATTCTTACATTTTCGGGTTTTTTGAATACGGGCGACGAGTAGTTTTGCTGACAGCAACACCAGAACCAGCTTGTGAGTTAGCATTGAAAAATTTAGAGTTTAAGGGTGTCAAAATAGCCTGGATTAATGGAGAAACAGACAATTCTCATCTTTTACCATCGCAAACAGCAGTTAATCTGGAATTGCGATCGCAACCTGATAAAAATGAATGGTTGAAAGAATTAGCAGATGAAGTGACTAAACGCTTTCAGGAGAATCCAGATCAAAATGGTGCTGTAATTTTGGATGCTCTTGTTAATATTGACGATCTATACCACTTGCTGAAACAAAGAGGACTTGGTAATGTCATCGGTCGAATTACTGGCCCTGCACCTATTGCAGATAGGAAACGAGCAATGCAGTGCCAGATTATTCTAGCAACAAGCACTGTCGATGTCGGATTTAACTTTGAAAGAAATCCTGCACCGACGCGGCAAAACTTAGATTGGTTGATTTTTTCAAGTCGCGATCGCTTCTCTTTTTGGCAGCGATTGGGACGAGTTGGGCGGGTATTAGGTAAATCTGAAACTAACATTGATTCCGAGGCGATCGGCTATTTACCAGATAAGGCTTGGGAACAAGGTTTATCCACTCTCGACTGTGCGGGAGGACGCGCCTCACTCAAGGAAATGCTTGACAGTATTCCCTGTCTAGACAAACCTTTTTTAGATGTTTACTGGCGTTCCGAAGCCTTCCTAGAAATTGCTCGTCCTCTGTTAGAACTCGAAGAAAAATTTGAGAATTTACCAGGTAACGAATTAATACCGCAACTTTTTAATACTCTGAAAGAAACACTCGGAGGAAATCGCGACTGGGACTATTACCGCGGCCGAATGCGGACTCTGCGCGGGGCGGAAGAGATTGTCAAAGTCTCTGCGGAAAAACTCACTCTCAAAAGTCGGTGGAAATACATCAAGGGCGGTCAAGCTTTTGTCAGAAAGTTTTTAGAGGTTCATTATCCGTTGGAAGTTGAGGAACTAAAAGCAAAAAGAGCCAGCATAGAACAATTTGAAGAGTTGTTTCAAGAAGATGCTGATGCTGGCAAAGAATTAAAAGACTTTGCTGAGATTTGGAGTGCTAGCTATGCACCGCTATTTCAATTTCGTTCCAGCTTATTTGAAAGTCTCCCCATCCGCGATCCTCAAGGCTTATTGCTGGATGAATCCGAAGAAACAATTTTAGACCCTCTCCATCTTTTGCGTTATTACGAATTTGCTGAAGATGGCGAATTTATTGAAGTAACAGCCCGCGCTAAAGCTACCTATCAATTAAATTTTAGGTTGCGCTATCGCGACAGTTACCAAGATTTTGTCAATAAAGAACTCAACAAGTTAACTGCTTTTCCGAATTGTCGGATTGAACGACGGCTGGAAAATGCGATCGCACCAACTCCTCTTCTCAAAGTCTTGGAAAAACACTTGCTACCGGGGGTAATAGTTTGCGGAGTCAAAAATGCTGCTGCTATTTTCCAACTCCGAAAGCAAGGAATTGTGTCATATCCGATCGTCATTGCTTGTAATGATGCTCAAAAAGACCATTACAGATTTTTACCTGGATTAGCAGGAATCTTAACTATGTCAATGAAAAGCAAGCAGCTACGTCTTCCCGATGATGAGCCTTTTATTATTTAGAAAATCAACACAACCAACCATTAACAAATATGCCCCACAGCCTCATCCTAAACCTCCTCCCCCTGGCCCCAATTCCCCCCGGATACCTAACCGGAAGACACCTGCACGCCCTATTCCTCACCCTCGTGAGCACCGCAGACAAAAAACTCGGAGATTACCTCCACGAAGCCACAGCCCAAAAATCCTTCACTCTCAGCCCTTTGCAAACCAAAAAATGCCCTTTCAAAAAACACCATTCCCTCCAATGGGAACACACAGAACCAATTCCAGAACATACCCTCTGCTGGTGGCGAATTACTCTCCTAGATGACAGTCTATTCAGCCAATTAACTAACCTTTGGCTCAATCTTAATCCCGATCATCCGTGGCACCTTGGCCCGGCGGATTTGCTGATTACGAATATCTTCGGCACTGCTCAATTAAATCAACCTTGGGCTAATGCTTGTACTTACTCTCAATTGTACGAACAAGCTTCGGAAACTAACCGCTTAATTGCTTTTAGTTTTGCGACTCCTACAACTTTTAGGCAGGGTAAATTCGATTCGGTGATTCCTACTAGAGAATGCGTTTTTAATAGTCTTCTCAGTCGGTGGAATAAGTACAGCCCGATCGCAATTCCCGATCTTTCCTTCGATGCACTGTTTTCGACATTTGTCAATATCAAGACAGAAAAATTGACTAACTATGAAACCAATTTTGTTGGGATGGTTGGGGAGGTTAGTTATCGGATTTTGGGAGATGCGGAGCCTTTGGTGATTAAGCAAATTAATGCTTTGGCTGATTTTGCTCTTTACTGCGGGGTTGGGAGGAAAACTCCGATGGGGATGGGAATGACTCG
>DPLL01000524.1 GCA_003542015.1 Microcoleaceae cyanobacterium UBA9251
GATTTTCTACATAAACTTAGTCATAAGTTTGTCAGCGATAGCCAAGCTGTTACAGTAGAGAATCTTAATGTCAAAGGCATGGTTCGTAATCATAAATTGGCGAAGGCAATATCTGATGCAGGATGGGGAACTTTTACTAATTTCTTAGCCTATAAACTAGAACGAAAAGGCGCTAAGTTAGTTGAGATAGATAGATGGTTTCCCAGTTCCAAACTCTGTTCTAATTGTTTCTATCAAGTCAGTGAGATGCCATTAGATGTTCGTGAATGGACTTGTCCTAATTGTGGTACTGATCGCGATCGAGATGGAAACGCAGCTATCAATATTAGAGCAGAGGGGATCAGAATGCTAAAGACGGATGGTTCAGCCGTTTCTGCTGTAGGAGGGGATGTCAGACCCCATCTTGGGCGAAAGTCTAAGATGGGGCATTCGCCTGTGAGTACAGAAGCCGACACTGTACTTGGTACTCCAAGTCAGTGTGGGTAGTTCACCACCGAATTAGCTCTTAGCGATTAGATTGGAAATCAGCCATTTTTTAGCAAAAAATCTACATTGACCGGAGACAAAAAATGAACCCCTTAAATAATCCTACACCCGTTAGACCAGACGCCCAAGCTCGCCGATCGCCACCGCCACCTCCGCCCTTGGCTATCACTCCCCCACCTCCTGCTCCCGCGCCCTCAGCCCCGCAGCCTCAAGAGACTCCCCTCAGTACGATCGAGCAAATGGTCAGAGATGCCCATAGCGCCGGAGCTTCCGACATTCACATTCGAGTCGGCCTTCTGCCTCGATTTCGGATTCGGGGCGTGATGCAAGTAGCCACCAGTCACCCCAAAGTAACACCAGAAATTTTTGAACATTACTTGGCAGAAATTCTCACCCCCGAACAGCGAAAACAATTTGTAAGTAGCAAGGAATTAGATACAGCTATTTTTTACCCAGGCTTTGTGCGGTGTCGGCTAAACTGTTTTGATTCCCTCAACGGCGGCGCGATCGTATTGCGTTTGATCAGTTTGAACATACCTACTATCGACTCCTTGAGGTTGCCAGAAGTCCTCAAAAATATCATCCTGCGCTCCCAGGGATTAATATTAGTTACGGGGCCTACTGGTTCAGGAAAATCGACAACAGTGGCTGCGATGATCGACCACCTCAACCAGATGGAGCAAAAGCACATAGTTACAATAGAAGACCCGATCGAATTCATTCACCCTTCTAAAAAATGTTTGGTCAGCCAGCGGGAAGTAGGCTTGCACACCCACGAATTTCAACAAGCTTTGCGGGCTGTTTTGCGGGAAGATCCCGATGTCATTCTGATTGGGGAAATGCGCGATCGTGTCACCATCAATACAGCTTTGCAAGCAGCTCAAACTGGTCACTTAGTATTGGGCACTCTCCACACTCGCAGCGCCATTAACGCTATCAACCGGTTGTTAAATATGTATCCCCCTGATGAACAGCAGGGGATGCGGATTCAAATCTGCGACTCTTTGGTGGCTGTAGTTGCACAACTTTTGCTACCAACAGTTGACAACCGTCGCGTCGCAGTTCACGACATTTTAGTTAATACGCCTGCTATGCACGATTACTTGATGAAAGGTGATGAGGACGAAGCTTTCCGGTTGATGGAACATGATACTTACGAAGGAATGCAGCTTATTAACCAGGCTCTCTATAAAGTTGTGCTTGAGGGCAGAGTTACGATCGAAGAAGCAGCGAAAGCTTCTCCCGACGCCAGCGATTTAGACCGCCGCTTGCGGACAGGAGGCTACGATGCTGCGGATGCTCGCGACTTTAAAGGCAGCAAAAAAGAACGCAGCGTTAGTGCTAGGTAGCAGAAGCTCGCAGAAGGGTAAGAGTCTATTTGACTCTCTACCCTTTTCCCTACATTATAGAGGTCAAGTTTACTATTAAGTTTGTTTAACACCAGCCTTACTTTACATTAACTTGAAAAATGCGCGAAAACTCGTAGGTGATTGCAAAGAAATAGTAAAGATATGTTGAGACTGTTGGCAACAGCCAGTAACTTGAGTTTATAATTGTAGAGACAAAATTATTGCAGAAAAGGTTCCGACTCTACCAATCCCAAAAGTAAGCAGGTTGAAAAAGCACTTAATAAAACTACAAGTAGGCTGAATACAAGCATTAGTGGAGGAGCCGATCGCCTGTCTTTCCGATTAAGTCGCTTTCAGTCTAAAAAATCCTGAAACCCAGCTAAAATTTTAAAGATCCTGTTCCTCGAAAATCTGTTTAACAACCCTGAAAAAGCAACCCGATCGCTATAAAATCAAGGAGAACGTAAAGTGAAGAGTGCATTTAACCCCTCAGAAGTATTTGAATGTGCAAGCAAAGCGGAAATCATCGATCGCATCCAACAGCTAGTTCCCCCCGGCTCTGGCGAACCACAAAACCCTGAAATCCTTGCTGCTTTACAAACTTTGACCGCCCAGTTAATCGCAGCCTACAAAGCAGACGGGAAATTAGAAAACGATCCTTTTTGCGACGTGCGCGATCGCTCCCTGCACCTGTACGCCGCCGGAGTCAGCAGCAAACTCAAAGGAAAAACCATCCTAGTAACTGGTGGAGAAGGATGCGTCGGCAAATTCTTGATTGAAAAACTCCTCGAACTAGGCACAAATCAAATAATTTCCGCAGACAAAGCCCGATGTCAAAACCTAGAAGAAACTCGCCCTGTTTATAACAGCAAAGGTGTAGTAAAATTCTATGCCGCTGACATTCGCAACTTTGAGGCGCTGAAATACATATTTGAAGTAGAAAAGCCAGACATTGTTTTTCACCTAGCAGCTCAACGCTCCCCCGGACTAGCTGAAATCCAAATCCGAGAAACAGTTACAACTAGCCTTATAGGCACCCAAAATGTCATCCAACTCTGCGAAGAATACGGCGTAGAACACTGCGTTTTTTCTTCCACAGGCAAAACATCTAGATATTTTACCACCGAAGTTTACGCAGCTTCCAAAAAGTTTGCAGAATGGCAATTTGCCAAAGCAGCTCAAGCAGGAGATGTAATTTACGGAATGGTTCGCTTTACTCATATGTTGGAAAACAGCTTGTTCTGCGAACAAATGTCCAACAAAGTACAGCAAGGTATGACTGTCAACGTTCACGCTCCCCACCGCTACGTCACCGCTCAAAATTTGGTCGAAGCCGTACATTTATTGCTGAACGCCCTAGTTTTGTCCGTTCCCGGAAAACTCAAATTTCTCATGGTGCGAAATCTCGGTTGGCCCACAGAAACACTGGAAGTAGCACTCTATAAAATTGTTGATTCAGGCAAAAATCTGCCGATTTATTTTCAAGGACTTTTACCGGGATACGAAGAACCATTTTTCCTCGGACAGTTTGACTGGAGCAAACCTACAGAAATTCACCTCCTGATTAATGTTCTCGAAGACCCTTTTAGAATGATTGAGGATTGTGGCGATATAGTGAGTGCAGAAGTGGCTCCTTTTTCTTTCCGAGTGTTCCATCGACAAGTGTCGCATCTGGAAAGCTTAATCAGCGATCGAGATTTCCCGGAAGCACAAATCAAACAAGTTCTTGTAGCAGCGGAAAAAGAAGTGATTGCTTCCTCTTTTTCCTGGAGTTCAGCCAAAGATTTGTTAAAGATTTTGCAGTGGGGAGTACACCCGAAGAAATTGCAAGGTTACGGAACTGACATCGCTGACTACAGGGATATTATCGAGCTACTTCTGCAAGGAATGTACGGCCGACTCGATCGAGAAGTGTTACAAAGTGCTGGAGTTACTGCTGATGAATTCGATGAGTTAGTTGAAAGTCTTTCAACAGTGGATTCTATTCGTTCGGAGGTGCATTATTTGCGATCGGTATCCAGATATGTCAGAGAATTTACACCGTCACAATTAACTCCCAAAAAATCTGACCATTTTGCCCTCCGCGATGCAGCCTAACAGCAGTCAGCACTAAGGCCCAAAAAACCCGGTTTCTATCAATACAGCGTATCCCAGGTTTATGAAGTAGGGAC
>DPLL01000522.1 GCA_003542015.1 Microcoleaceae cyanobacterium UBA9251
ATAAATACAAAGAGTTATTGTCTCAATACCAGCCGAAAATAATTAGAAATGAAGCGGAGAATGAAAAGGCTCTGACTATGGTGGAAGAGTTGATGCACCAGCGCGATCGCACTCCTGAAGAAAATGAGTTATATGAATTGCTGATTGCATTGATTGAAAAATTTGAGCAAGAATACTACGCACCAGCAGCCACAGCAACGCCTCATTCAATATTGCTGTTTTTGATGGAACAAAGAGAGTTACAGCCTGCGGATTTGGTGCCCGTTATGGGATCTGAAAAAAGAGTGTCTGAAGTCGTTAATGGCGATCGGGATATTAGCAAAGAGTTGGCATTTATTCTAGGGAGTTTTTTTCATGTAGAGCCGAGTTTGTTTTGTAATTAAGGGAAGTGAGATTAAGGGCGATCGCTCTTTTGGACATTAAGGGCGATCGCACTTAATTAACAAATAGCCGAAGCAGGCGCAATTTCGCGGAGTGGCATCAGGAATTCTTGCTTTTCTTCGGGGGTGATATAGCCACCATTTAGAGCCATTTCCATGAGTTGTTCGACAAATCCCTTTAACTCAGTTATAACTTGAGTTTTATTCAGTTCAAAGTGTTGATTTCTGGATTTTAGGGTAAACTGGTTTGGAGATAAATATCCAAATTCTTTGAAATTACAGCTAATTTTATCGTTGGTTAAGGGCTGCAATTCAAGAGTAAGACAAACACTTTCAACAAATTCTATTTTGATGGGTTTCCCTTGGGATAACTCACTAAGTTTTTTGGGGAGTTCATCTTCTAGGAGCATACAAATATCGGGGTCTAAAAAAACGTTTAGTTTTTCTTCACCGATTTCTATTGATACTAGATGGTCACATTCAAAGCAAAATAGTTTCAGGCCTAATTCAAAATGCGAAAGTTCTCCTAATGAGTCATCTGGTGCGTCGGCATATTTTTCGCCATTAGGTGCTTCTAGGTGAATTGTAAAATTGCTATAATTATTCATTTTCATCGCTCCTTTCTAATGAGGACAGCGTAGCATCATTGAGAACAGGATAAGCAGATTTGAATGTTCCATCTGGTTTCCTTCTAATAAAAGCATGGGTAACATTTTCAATTATTGTTCCATCTGGATAGTGAACTTTCCCAATAGAACGCTTGAAATTTAAAATGTAACGACCGGGATATTTCGGTGTAGCTTGTTCAGCTTTTACCCAGTCTTGAGCATTTAGCCATTGACCTTGAGGCTGATTTTTGGATGCTGCCCTGCCTCTAAAATTAAGGGGTTTCAGTTTTGGGCCATGATGGCGATCGATATGGTCGTAGGCTTTGATGGATTTTGGATTATCCCACTGAGGTTCTATTCCACTGCCTGTCCAGTCACAACCACTTCCTACTTCAATCGTTTGGTCTATTATATCCTGTTCTATAACTTCTGGAGTGTCTTCAGAAGTATCTGTCCCATTATTCAAAATAATTGGTTTACTCCTAAATGGTATTTGATTGATGATTATACCATTAACTAATTTTAGGATGGCGATCGCTCTTTTGGACATTAAGCGCGATCGCACTTGACGAAATAAATTGGTTGAGCTCAACTAAAATCTAGTTTAATAGGGCTCATGGGGGCTCAGAAACCGGGTTTTTTTACGAAATACTTGGTTACACACCGTAAATTCGGTAAAAAACCCGGTTTCTTTGAGTGAGATTAAGGGCGATCGCTCTTTTGGAGATTAAGGGCGATCGCTCTTTGGGAGATTAAGGGCGATCGCAGTTATCGCTCTCCGAGAATTGCTCTTTCCTTATACCGCTCAAGCCTCAGAAAGACTAGGCAATATGACAGCAGTTTGAGCAACGATTTTGTCGAAAACTGTTTTTTGTGATAAGCTGTCCTTCGAGCAAATCTTGACTTTTTCTAGTAAAGATGAATAATCCTCTTCGGAAGTTATTGGACTAGCCATTCCTTTGAGCTTGGCTTCATAGAACTGGCAAGCTGTATAGCCTACTAGATTGAATACGAATACATTAGTGGAAGCGCTAATTGTCCAGTTAGCAATTGGAGTATGTTTGAACAAAAATCCTAGACCTAGTTGGGTAGCTTCTGTACCACTAAGAGCGAGACTGAAAATTCCTAAAAGTTCTGTTTGACGTGCTGGATCGTCGATATCGTCAAATCCATACACAACTGAAATCTGATAGCAAAGTTCTACCAATAGTAAGCTGCTATTATAAAAATCAACTAATGCTGTAGCTGGTGCAGCTAAACCACCACTTATTATCGTGGCTCCCACACCCAATGCTGCTACCGCTGTTGAAAAAATTGCTTTTTCCTGAATGAGACGATTGGCAATCTGGCTAGGTTTTTCGCTAGGATAAACTGCTTTTAGCTTTTTAACAGTATCCTTAGCTTTATCCAGGTCAACGCCTTGGGTAAGATTATAGAATAGGCGATCGCGCCAAGTTGTATCCCATAAAGTCATTATTGTATTCCTGAGAGAGGCTGGTATCTTACCTACTCCCTTAGTTGCTTCATTAAGCAAATGAGATACCTTTTTAGTTGTATCTCCTACCCCTCCTCCTACAGTTTGAGTCCCTTTTTCTATTGTTATTTGACAATCTTTCAAGAAGCTCTTTAATATTTCAATGTCTTTGGCTGATTTTTTGTCAATAGCTTTTTTAGCGTCGATCACAAAATTCAGCAAGCCCATGATACTTTCTGCCGCCGATTGATTGGGTGTTGAAGCTTTATCTACTTTTCCGCCCATGATACTTTCTGCCGCCGGTTGATTGGGTGTTGGAGCTTGATCTACTTTTTCGCCCAGATTTGATGGGTTCTCACCTAGCTTACAGAACTTTATCTTTGGTTCAAATCCCAAGGCAGTGTGAACTTTATTAACAATCAAATTCCACTCTTCATCGTTGGGTTCTTGATAACCTTGAAGAGTCACCTCCCTTCCTTTGACTGTTGCAGAAATCGAACCGCCTGTATAAGCCCATCGGGGATAAAGGGCTATGTGTATCTTCGATACATATTGTTGATCTGAATTCATTGCTAAAAATCCTTGACGATGAATATCTGTTTCTTAGGAAATATAGGCAATTAATGCTAATAATTGACAAGGAAAGTTATCTGACGGATTCAATAGCCCTCCTCGGTTTGACTTTTTCCTCAGTTTAGTGAGATCGCTTTAAGCAGAGCTAGGCGCTTTGGGGGATGAGGAGGCGATAAACGGTTACGCAACACTTCTGGGGTATCATCAGTACGCCCCTCTTTGATAGCCCGTTTTTTCAGTCGTTCGACTAAAACGTTCTCCGGCACCTCAAAACTAATCACACAGTTAAGCGAGAAATTTACCAAAATTCAGCCCCACTCCCCTGTCAGGTCGTTAACTGCCATCAGTGACGGCTCAAAAGCCCTCCCACAAACTTTTTGACTTGTACCTTGCATCATTTACACTTGAGCTTTTAAATACAATACGCTAAATAAAGCTGGCAATAACCTGACGCCCATCAGGAATTATGTTAGACTTCCATCAGGAATTTTTAACCATGTAACCGATGGCACTCACCAACGAGCAATTTAACCAAGCAGCAAACCACTGGGACTTAGAAACCCTCTACACAGACCTAGCCTCGGCAAAGGGAAAGCGCCTAACCCCTATGGAGAAGCTACACTTACGTGGATTACTGTGCTGTTTCAGCCCCACCGAAATCGCCGAAAAACTCCAAAAAACCCCCAAGGGAGTTGAAACTGACCTCTGTGCTACTCTGTATAAATATGTCAAAAGCCTTGTCAGTAAATCCACTGAGAAAATGGAAAACTGGAGAAATATTGCTGAATGGCTTGAGGATGCTGGATATAAAACTAAGCCACCTGCTAAATTACCTATTCAAGACAGTTTATCTGAAAATAGTAAAGTTAACGTAACTAATATAACTTTTGAGAACAATCAAATAACAATTGGTGTATACCTACAAATAACTGTACCGCTACCTTCAGAACTCTCAATAGACAATCTAGACATCAACGATAACAATTCTAACTAAAATTTTGCCAGAACTCAACTGATTGGTAGAGTGAAGCGACTAAAATCAGGAAGGGCGATCGTACTTTTACCTTGTCTTGCGGGGCGATCGCGGACGCAGAAACTTAACTTCATTATATTTGCCATTGTGCGATCGCTGGATAGTCTATGATAATTCTAGAGATACGATCCGACTAATTGCTGAAGGTAGTGCAGAAGACGGAACCCTCATCTCTGACAGTGAAACTTGGAATCGCATTATAAATTAGTAACATGACTGAACAAAAACTTGTCAAGTTATCCGATCGCATTGACGCAGGTGTGAAAGCAGCCATCGCCGAAGCCATTGAGAAACACCGCAGACTAGGACAATCAATTACTATCTGGCGTGATGGTAAAATCGTGACTATAACTGCTGCTGAGATTCCAGCGCGATCGGATAGCGACACTGTATAATTCTAATTGCCGTCGTCGCAGTTGGTTCATCGCGACTAAGGCCAAAGAAACCGGGTTTCTCTGAAAAATATTTGCTTTCTCAACTAGATCTACGAAGAAACCCGGTTTCTCACCTCGACGCGCGTCATATCTCTTTATATAACTCAACATAGAAGCGATCGCATCACCAATCACAAATAACAAACAACCAATAACTATTAACTCAAAACGGAATTATTGTCAAGAGTATTTGTGCGGAAATATCGAACCTTAAATAATCATTGCTAGCTGAGATACAAGATCGATCGCCCTAACTTTAATGTATCTGAAAATGCCAACAGCATCAAACATTTCATTAATATTAACAATAAGTGTTTACATTGGCGATCGCAATTTTGTTATCCTATTAGCAAGTTTCACTCGATCGCCTAAATTTTTGTACCATAGTCCTACCACCTAAACAGAACGGCAGTTTCCACCATGAGAATTTTAGTCACAGGCGGTGCGGGTTTCATCGGTTCCCACCTAATCGATCGCCTAATGGCCCAAGGACACGAGGTAGTCTGCTTAGATAATTTCTACACCGGGACTAAACGCAATATCCTCAAATGGATGGACAACCCGTACTTTGAGCTAATCCGCCACGACATCACCGAACCGATTCGGCTAGAAGTAGATCAGATTTACCATCTAGCCTGTCCCGCTTCCCCAGTACACTATCAGTACAACCCTGTCAAGACACTTAAAACAAATGTCATCGGCACGATGAATATGTTGGGATTAGCCAAACGGGTAAAAGCCAGATTCTTTCTCGCTTCCACTTCCGAAGTGTACGGAGATCCTGATGTGCATCCCCAAACAGAAGAATATCGCGGCAACGTTAATTGTATCGGAATTCGCAGTTGTTACGACGAAGGCAAGCGAGTAGCTGAAACCCTATCTTTTGACTACCATCGGCAAAATGGTGTAGACATTCGAGTTGTGCGAATTTTCAATACCTATGGNNATCGGGCCGATGAATTTGGGGAATCCCGGCGAATATACTATCTTAGAATTGGCACAGAAAATTCAAAACATGATTAACCCAGGGGCGGAAATTATCTTTAAACCGCTGCCAGAAGATGACCCAAAACAGCGACAACCGGATATTACTCGTGCTAAAACTTGGTTAGGATGGGAACCGACTGTTCCCCTGGATCAAGGTTTGGAGTTGACTGTGAAAGATTTTCGCGATCGCATCGAGGGAAACAAACAGTAGGGGCAAACCTCCCGTGGTTGCCTCTAGGGGTACGGGGGCACTACCCCTACAAGATGTTTTTCCTTCTCTCCTAGATAACTCAAGCCTTCTGCCATCGATTACATCCGTTACATCCGTTACAAAATCCGTTGCCCAACTTCCTTCGTTTCCATCTAATTTATTTACTTTGAGGACATTTCTATGCGTGTATGTGTCATCGGTACTGGATATGTTGGCTTAGTCACCGGCACTTGTTTAGCTCACATCGGACATCATGTGATTTGCGTAGACAACAACGAAGAAAAAGTCAAGTTAATGAAGTCTGGACAATCGCCAATTTTTGAACCCGGACTTTCTGAATTAATGTCTTCTGCATCTGCGTCGGGCAATCTAGAATTTACTGCGGATTTGGCAGCCGGAGTGGCTCATGGAGAGATTTTATTTATTGCCGTGGGCACCCCTCCTTTGCCTACAGGAGAAAGCGATACTCGCTACGTGGAAGCGGTTGCACGCGGCATTGGAGCTCACCTCGACGGCGACTACAAAGTGTTAGTAAATAAATCAACGGTGCCCATCGGTTCCGGGGATTGGGTGCGAAGGATTGTACTCGACGGTTTAGCGGAACGTCAAAAAGCTCAAAGTAGCGAGGGGGCTACGGGGGAGGAGGTAGCAGTAAAAAATGGTGCTGAATTTGATGTGGTTAGCAACCCGGAGTTTTTGCGAGAGGGTTGTGCTATTTTCGATACGTTTAATCCCGATCGCATTGTTCTGGGGAGCAATTCTCAACGGGCGATGGACATGATGATCCAATTGTACAAGCCGATTGTCGATCGCAAATTTGCCGACAATACCTCATTACCACCGGTGCCCGTAGTCAAGACTGATATCAGTTCAGCCGAGATGATTAAGTACGCAGCTAATGCTTTTTTAGCAACAAAAATTAGCTTTATTAATGAAGTGGCTAATATTTGCGATCGTGTCGGTGCAGATGTTACTCAAGTCGCCCGAGGTATCGGTTTAGATTCGCGGATTGGCGACAAGTTTCTGCAAGCAGGAATTGGTTGGGGCGGTTCTTGTTTCCCCAAAGATGTCTCGGCATTAGTTCACACTGCTGACGATTACGGCTACGAGGCACATTTGCTGAAAGCCGCAGTGGCAGTTAACGAACATCAGCGATTGATTGCTATTGAAAAGTTGCAGCAAGTTTTGAAGATTCTCAAAGGCAAAACTGTAGGACTTTTGGGTTTGACTTTCAAGCCAGATACTGATGATTTGCGCGATGCTCCTTCTCTGAATTTAATCGAGAATTTGAACCGATTGGGAGCTAAAGTTAAAGCTTACGATCCGATTGTTTCTCAAACCGGGATGCGTCACGGTTTGTCGGGAGTTTTGGTAGAAACCGATCCCGAAAGACTGGCTGATAGTTGCGATGCTTTGGTGTTGGTAACTGATTGGGAGCAGTTTCGCAATTTAGACTATGAGAAAATGGCGAAGTTGATGAATCATGCAGTGATGATTGACGGCCGTAATTTCTTAGACAAGAAGGTTTTAGAAGCGGCTGGTTTCCAATATGTGGGAATTGGAAGATAAAGGGAGATAATTAATATTACCCACCAAAGTCAGGATATGGCAATGCCCATTAGTGTCAACTTATAGCAGTCGCCAAGGTGGTTAGGACGCTTCCGGTCACTGAGCCCTTCGGCTACGCTCAGGATAAACTCCGTCGAAGTGGACATTTCGGCTACGCTCAGGATAAACTCCGTCGAAGTGGACATTTCGACCCTTCGACTACGCGAGCGGGCGACGCTCCGCTCAATGACCAAAGCGCCTTGGCGGTTGCTATAACTTCAAGCCCAGTCAGAGACTGCTGTTTGACTATTAAGGCCAGATCCCCCNNCGTTTCCCTACAATTAATCGGGGTAGGAAAACGGCATTTTCGTGTCCGACCTATCATGTCTGAGTGCAACCGGAATTGATATCACTTACCTTTGTCTTTTTGCTGCTTTAGATAAGAGTTCGCCCAAGCATACTGACGCGGATCTTCTTTCAGAAGATACTCTACAACTTCTTGAAGCTTGACCTCATCCTTGATATTTTTGACCATTCGTTTGAGCTCGTAATCCTCATCTCCCAGTTCAGCGCCGCGTTTGATTGCCTCGTTTTCCCAAAATACATAGTCCTCGTATTTCTCTTGCCTCTTACAAATTGTTGCCATGAGAAGGTAAGGTTCATAACCGTGAGGGCAATAGTCAATAGCTTGTTTTGCACACTTTTCTGCCTCACTGAAATTTTCAACATCTCGGAAGGCTGTACCTCTAGTCGTTAACAATGCTGATTTGAGTTCATCTCCTGGTATTTTGTTGAAATTAAAATTATTTGTCAGTTCCGATGCTTTTTGGGGATTTTTTGCCTTGCGCCAATCACTGCTAGCACTGACCAAGTTCCATTTATTGCCAGTACGCTTGTACTCCTGTTCGTAAAAAGTTGCTTCAAGCGTGTGGTGAGCTTTAGCAATTTTTCCATCAGGGGATAGCTGCTTATTAACTATTAGTTGAGCAACCATCAAGCGATCGAGTCTTTTTCCTTCCTCTAATTGCAGCATAATCTCGTAAATAGTTTCGCGCGGTATTTCACTTCTTAGGTCTACAAACTGATACTTAGCCTTGAGTGCTGCAAAGTGTTTTTGCTCTAAAAAAGCAAGGATATCTTTACGGTCGTTAAGTTTTATCCATTTAACCTCTGACTCATTCACATCTTCTCCTGATTTTATTTTATCCTTGAGGAAGGTAGCATAATTTTCATTAGCAATTGTCAAAGTATCAGTCAGCCTTTGTTTTTGCAGCCAGCCAATTTCTGCCTCCTCTAACTGATTATTTCCTTCAAGCTTTTGGAGAATTTTGTAAAGAGGGCTAGAAAGCGATAAATCTTCATATTGATTGGCGTTGTACTTAACTTTCAATCTAGCAAATTTCCACTTTTCCGCTCTTTGCTGATTGATAGTAACAATTTCAAACAGTTTCTCCTGCACTAGCCAGTTGATTTCATATTCATTCAGCAATTCTTCTGAATCAACTTGTTGCAGAATAGGATATAGAAGGCTATCGGCAAATTTACCCTGATTCCTACTGACTTGATATTTAGCCTTAAGATGGGAAAAATTAGCTTCTTTTTCTGCCTCTACTTGCCAATAAATTTCAAGTGTTTCTAGCAATTCGTTAGTTAGAATCCAGTTAGAATCAGCATCGCTTAAATGCTCTCCTGCTTCCAGTTTATTCAGAATTTTATACAACGGACTATCAGGAAAAGCACCTTGATATCTAGTCGCTTTGTATTTATCCTTGAGGGCTGCAAACTGTGCCATCTCTTGAGCAATCGCTAGCGTCTCAGTTAGTCCTTGCTCTTTTAGATAATTAACTTCTAAGTCAATTAGCTGATTTTCTGAGTCAAGTTTCCAAAGGATAGGATACAAAGGACTAGATAGCCGCAAATCGTGACGCTTGGTGACTTTGAACTTAGACTTGAGTTGAGAAAATTCTGTATCGAGTTTTCGGAGTTCTTCTGCTCTACGTTGGGGTTCATACTCGATCGCCTCCATTGTTTCCAAAAGCTCATGATCTAGTAACCAATTCCACTCGAATTCAGTAATTTCAAATTCTAAATCAGCTTTTCGCAGAATGAGATAGAGAAGACTCGATGGTGATGAATCTTCATATTTAGTTGCTTGATACTTAGATTTCAGCGCAGCAAAATGTTTCACCCGGACTTGCAAATCGTCGTTGCTCATGGTCAATCCTGATTTATACTTCTAGCTGCTACACAAGCATTTCCCAGCATTCCGCGATCGCCCGGAGTCAAAACCCAAACTTTTTTAACTGAGGAATGATCCCGATGGTAATATGATTTTAACACCATCGCTTTCACCTAATATAGCTACCACATCAAGATTTTTACTCAAAACTCACAAAAATTAACACCTAAATCCCATCTCTAATTCCATCAAATCATCCGCCGCTAATTCACCCGGATCAAAGCGATCGCTCAAAATCACCTCCAGCGAATAACAGCAATCTAGCGGAAAAGTTTTAAGCGACAAATTCGCGATCGCGTAATTAAAACCTTACGCTTAAAAACTCTTTAAAAATTCTCCATCAAATCTTTTTCTTGGGCGTAAACATCCCGTAGCTGTTGTAGCGCTGAAAGTGCAATTACCGATTTAATAGTACCTACCAATTTTCCCCACTCAAGTAAGCTGTCAACTGAAAAAGCATTTTTGAAATTGTAGGTATAGAATTGCGTCCAAAACTGAGGTGCTTGCTTGGTATTCCAGCGTTTGTACCATCCGGTAAAATCTTCAGATGTGGGGGGATTTACTTCTACAATTGGGGGGAAATCGGCGTAGCTGACAAATCGGCTGATTCCTTGGGCGTGAACATATACCATGTAGTGACAACATTCGATCCGGTAAATCTGTTCGGGTGAGATGTTGAATAAGAGTGCAACTGTTTCTTCGGTGACAAATCTCGATCGCGGATTCACAACCGAGGTGGATTTATGAATAATTTTTGATTCGCCGATCGCCGAGGAGCTTGACTGATTTTCTGATATCATGGTAGTGCATTGATCGATTGTAAGTGTACAAGACAGAGACCATCTGTCCAGATTAAGCTTAATAGGTCGTCAGGAGTCTGTTTTCGAGACTTCAAGGCGATCGGCCGTTTTAGATGCTATGATTATAAACGCACGTGAATAGTTTGTCAAGTATGGGTTTAGTCAGAATCAAAGTTCGAGAACTAGCCGCCGAGAGGGGCTGGACATTTAAAGAGGTTGCCGATCGTTCTGGTGTAATATACAGCACGATCACAACCTATGCGAGGCGATCGTCCATATCCATGGTTGATTTTACCGCCCTTCACAAATTAGCGCGAGCTTTTGATGTGATGATTGAAGATTTAGTGGAGATTATTGAGGAATAAGTCGATAGTCAAGAGTCAGGAGTCAGGAGTAAGATCCTTGTATTTCAAAGGTTTTAGCAATCTGAGAGTCCTAACTGCCCTCTTCTACTGCTAGTATAGAAGATTTCTATTCAGTTTTGGCTGCCTGGTAATTTTCTATGGAATCGGAGAAATTTGGGATAGAAAAAAAGCTATAGCAGAAGGAAGAAGGAAGAAGGCCCTTCGACTACGCTCAGGAAACGGGAAGAAGGAAGAAGGAAGAAGTAAAATGCAATAAAATCAATCTTCTCTTAGATACCCGACAACTTCTGCGAAGTCGGGTATCTGGGTATTCTGTTTTTTTAGGTGGACTTACTTATTAGATCAAATCCTCTCTTCATCGGAATAGTAAATTCGAGTTAACTGTTAACTGTTAACTGTTAACTGTTAACTGTTAACTGTTAACTGTAAACCGTTAACCGTTAACTGTCAACCGTCAACCGTCAACTGTCAACAATCACCTGACGATGCAACCGGAATTGATATTACCTACTACCCATATCCTTCAAAACCTGCTCAAGCGTATTAGCTTCCTGAGTTTTTCCTTGCTTTCTAAATAAATCCCTCGCTCTTTTCACCGACTCTACAGCATCTGCCATCTTATTTTGTGCATACAGCACTTGACCTTTCATATAATAAAATTCTGGGACATCAGGCTTAATCCGAATTGCATTGTCAAAATAGGGAATTGCTTCTGCTAACTTGTTTTGATTAGCTAAAATGCTGCCCAAGTTAGCGTAAGCTTCGGCAAAATTGGGGTTAATTTGAATTGCTCTGCGAAAAGCTCCTTCTGCTGCTGCCATATTTTGTTGCGCCGAAAAAGTTAAGCCTTGCTGAAAAACTTCTTCGGCACCAGTATTTTGAACCAAAATATCTTTTACAGGTAACTCTGCTCGCCGCGCCGGTAAAGAGAAACTTGCAGCATATACTGGAGTAATTGTCAATATACTCGCGACAGTCGCAGCTAAAAACTCAATTATTTTCAACTCTTTCAACATTTCCAAGCAACCTAGATTTCAAATTAGGACTATATTTTTTGATGGTTCAATTCGTAGCTTCCAAAAACGTCTGTACGCGACCATTTGGTCTCAAAACAACTCGAATTCTGGGGTTATTGCCATTAGAAACAGCAGAAACAAAAGGCTCACCGACTAAAGGCATATTAGTGCGATCGATATAATCTCCTGCTGCTTTCCCCATCGGCATAATACTTTGAATTGACCCTTTTTCATCGATCTGCACGCTGTACTCCAAAGTTTCTTGCATATCTTCGGTGGGCTTCCAGCGTTCCTCAAAATAAGCTCTAGCTTCCGAAACCTGGGGGATAGTATCAAATAAAGTACGATTTTTTTGGTTCGCAGCCGCTTGCTGACTGTCTTCAGACTCAGCTTTTGGTTGAGCGTCCTCAAGGGTTGGCAGTTCGGTACTCCCAGGGGGAACGATCGCCCCGATGGGAGGAATAGCAGATTGCGGTTGGGGATTCTCCAGCCGGGAAGCAGACAGCCGTGGCAGTAAAGGTGGCAGTAGCGGTGGCATTGGTGGGGCTACAGCCGGTGCGAGTCTCGGCGGCAGGGGGGGGAGTCGATTGGGGACTGGAGGAGGCTGGGTGGCCGAAATTGGTGCTTCTACGGGAGCAGGAATTGTGATCACTTGCTCTTGAGAGGGAGGTGGGGCGATCGCTGGGCTGTCGTTAGCCGGAAATAGCAGGGGCGGCTGCTGAATGGGGCTGGGCTTGTTAGTCGCAGGAGTTGAGGAGAGGGCGATCGGCGGCAAGCTGGGGCTGACGGATGCGATCGCGTCGATCGGCGGGGGCGGTAGGGGCGGCAAGGTGACTGTGGGCGTGACTGTGGGTGTGGCTGTGGGTGTGGCTGCAACAAGGGGGCTACCCGGTGTGCCGATGGCTTGCTGTGCGGGGGCTGAGGCTGTTTGTGACTCCCTGGGGGGTTGATATCGCAATCTTGAATTAACCGTCAAGCCCACAATTGCCACAACCATCGCTGCCGCCCCCAGCCAAGGTGCAGAAAATTGCTTTCCGGGCGATCGCTTGAGCTTGGGTAGTGCCATCACCTCCGCAGCATATTCATCTAAAGCAGTCGCCAAGTCAAACAGTTGCAGGGTGCTTAAGGGCACTACTGGCCCGGATTCTGCAACACTCAAAGAGCCTAAAAATAAGTTGTGGGCGAGTAAGCCGCGAGGTTCCAAGTGGGGATGAACCGGCAGGTAAGAAGTGTTGGGGGGGGAAGTTGCGATTTCATGGGCGTTGACGGCTTCGCCCAACATGACTGGGCTGCGGGTGGCCTGGGGCGAGTCGGCTTCGGAAACGGTATGGCTGACTTCAGAAGTGAGGCTGCTTTCCCAAACGCGGGATTCCGTGAGAAAGTTTTGTACGTAGGTGCTGACAGCTTCGTGAAGGGCTTCTAGTTGAGTGCGATCGCCCCTGAGAGTGACGTGTTCGGTTTCTGGTAGTCGCGGATCATCTAGTCGCAGCTCAAAACTTAAAGATTTCAACAGGGGTTGGCCCGCCCAGCGAGATAGAGGCGAACTTTTAGCTGTAATTTCCAGCGTGCAAGTGGGGGGCGTGTACCGTTTCAGAACCATAGCAAAGAAGTCTGTTGACTGTTGACTGTTGNNTGTTGACTGTTAACTGTTAACTAATGACTAATGACTGTTGGCTGTTAACTGTTAACTGTTGGCTGTTGGCTGTTGGCTGTTGACTGTTGGCTGTTAACTGTTGGCTGTTAACTGTTGGCTGTTGACTGTTGGCTGTTAACTGTTAACTGTTGGCTGTTAACTGTTGGCTGTTGACTGTTGGCTGTTAACTGTTAACTGTTAACTGTTAACTGTTAACTAATGACTGTTAACTAATGACTGATGACTGTTAACTAATGACTGATGACTGATGACTGA
>DPLL01000523.1:0-2907 GCA_003542015.1 Microcoleaceae cyanobacterium UBA9251
GAGCGTGGTAGTCCTGAGATGAAGTGGGCTTTCACTGGCCTTGGGTTGGAATGGGTTGGTAATAATTAGATGCGAGACAACTGTATCATACTAAGGGCAGATTTTTGGAGATTATATGTTTATTTAATATTTCGTAACACAACAGAAACTTTCGTCTATAGGACTTACGCACAGCAAAGAAACCGGGTTTTTCATCGAATCTACGGGCTGCAACGAAGTCTTTTCGTAAAAAACCCGGTTTCTGGGCCCCCATCGTAAGTAGGGACACCGCAGTGCCGTTTCCCTACTTTGGGAATTTTTACCGCAGATGGTGGCGGATATACGCAGATTAACGCGGATGAATCTTGATTTGGATTTAAGGGCGATCGCCCTTTTTGATCTTTTTTGTACTTAAGGGCGATTCCCTACGGGATAGCTGCGCTTCACGCACTTTTGTTGATTCCTTGAATCTGCCGCAAATTTCTGATATTTATTTTCCAAAACGCCCCCGAATGCGATCGACAAACATATCAACTTCCGGCAATTTCATCTGACTGACAAACACAGCAAAAAATCCTAATCCTAAGAAACTTGCCAGACTCAACTCCAGTAATTGAATTAGCAAACCTTCAGTACCCAAAACTCTTTGACATCCTCGCAGAGTAGCCAAAGCCACGAAACCAGTTACAGAACTCCCAGAAGCTAACCCTAGAAATGGCAAACTCCACTCCCGCCAAGGCAACCCACCCAGCTTTTTATCTAATAAGTACAGAAGCATAATCATCGAAGTAAGATTCACTCCCACAGTCGCCAAAACTAATCCGGGCGCGCCAAAAAATCCTACCAATAAATAATCGAGCAATCCGTTCAAAAAGATATTGATAATACTGACTCGAAAAGGTGTTTCTCCGTCTCCCAAAGCGTAAAATACCCGTACCAAAACGTCGCGGCCCAAATACACAAACATTCCAATACTGTAAGCCATTAATACCGGTGTGACAAACTGCGAGGCTGACTGATTAAAAGCATAGCGTTCATAAACAACGCGCACAATGGGCCCAGCAAGTGTCACCATTAAAGCGCTCAATGGTAGCATCGTAATGCCAGTCAAAACTAAAGATTGACGAATTCGATCTTTTAATTCCGGCCAATCTTTGGGATCTGTGAGGCGAGAAAATATTGGCAGAAATGGCACTAGAATTACATTAGAAATGATGCCTAAAGGCGTCATAACTAACAAGCCTGCATAGCCCATCGCAGAGGCAGCTTGAGGGATGTAGGATGCGAAAAAAAGGTCAGTATAGACATTAATTTGCAGCATTCCTGATGACAAAGTAGCAGGTACCATCACCTTAATTACTTCTTGAACTCCAGGCCGTTTAAAATTAAACCGCAACCGCAATTTTCCTAAGCCCGCGTGCCACTGTGCCCCTAGTTGCACCAACCACTGCAAAATTGCTCCCGCTAAAGTTCCCCAAGCTAAAACTAAGCCGCCAATTAGTGCGTATTGCGGCTGAGTGATTTTGTCTCCGAGTTGCAGTGCGAGAATACCCAAACCGCCCACAAGTGCAACGCTGGAAAATAAAGGGCTAATTGATGGCAACCAGTACATATCGGCGGCGTTGAGAGTGCCAAAACCAATGCCGATTAAGCCCGAAAGTAATGCCATTGGCGCCATAATCCGAAATTGCTGGACGGCGATCGCTTTGATTTGTAAACCTTCTGGTGTTTTATTCAATCCAGGTGCTACCAAATCGATCAGCGGATCGGCAAAAATAATTAAGGCGATCGTCACCAACAGCAACAAGCCACCGACTAAGGTGGTGATAGTTTCGACTAAGGGTGCTGCTTCTTTTTTGTCGCGGCGGGCTAAAACGCTGACTATGGCGCTGTGAAATGGCCCGTTTATGCCTCCGAGTAAAATAAATAAGAAACCGGGAATGACGTAGGCGTAGTTGTAAGCATCGACGGCGACACCGACTCCAAAGGCTGCGGCGATCGCAATTTGGCGCACTAACCCGAAAACTTTGCTAATCAGAGTGGCGACTGCGACAATGCCGGCAATGCCTGCTAGGGAACGAGAGGGCTTCTGTAATTCTGCCACAATTGGTTACAAACGGTAATGCTAAAAGGCTTCACTTATTTTAATCACAAATGTGGACTATGGTAACATCTATTCCGAAAAATTCTAGGCTCAATTACCTTTATTTAAAATTTTTATCCATATTAGTGAACCCAATAACTTGGTTAATGTAGCTGATGACTGGTATATTGATGACTGCTGATAAATAACTAATTACTGATGAATGATGACTGACTTTATTTACAAATATCCCCCTCTCTTACCCGGCATTTTAATCAAGCGATACAAGCGATTTTTCGCCGATATCGAACTTGCTTCGGGAGAAATCATCACCGCACACTGTCCGAATACGGGCCCGATGACGGGTGTTTATATTCCCGGTAATCCAGTGCTAGTATCTGCCAGCGACAATCCTAAACGCAAGTTAGCTTATACTTGGGAATTAATTAAAGTGTGCGACACCGAACCAACTTGGGTGGGAGTTAATACGGGTTTGCCGAATCGAGTTATTAAATTAGCTTTGGAATTGCGATTGTTTCCTGAGTTGGGAAATTACAGTGTGATTCAACCGGAAGTTGTTTATGGTAAAGCTCGAAAAAGTCGAATTGATTTTTGGCTAACTGGCGAGGAAAATCCGATTTTTCTGGAAGTTAAAAATACAACTTGGGCCAAAGAGNNGAATTGATCGAAGTTGTGCAGCAGGGTTCCAGGGCTGTAATGTTGTATTTTATTAATCGCGGAGATTGTACAGATTTTGCGCCTGGGGATAGTGCCGATCGCACTTACGGAGAATTATTCAGAAAGGCGATCGGTGAAGGTGTAGAGATTTTGCCTTGTCGGTTTGA
>DPLL01000523.1:2948-3457 GCA_003542015.1 Microcoleaceae cyanobacterium UBA9251
GATTGATTAGTTTAAATTGCCTGCATTTCTCGATCGACCTCGACACCAGCGACACCCGGTAGGCTCCTTAGTCCTTCTAGCTTCGACGGAGAAACTGCTCCAGTAATAATATAGCAACCGCCAAGGCNNCCCCCCTTAATAAGGGGGGGAAAAGAGCACTCTTTCGTCAACCCCTACTCCCCCTTTTAAGGGGGATGCGAGGGGGATCTCCGGGTTTGATTGGAAAGTTTGAAAACACGCCCTAGCACCTGATCCACTTTCATTCCCGCCGATTGTAACGCAGTCACAACAGATTGAATTACCGGTAAGTTTTGGTCAATCGATTTTAGATTTTAGATTTTAGATTTTAGATTTACCCCACGTATAAATGCGGGGGCTTGAGGATTTTAGATTTGGGATTTTGGATTGATTCCGTCCTGAGTCCTCGAAGGAATAAATCTGGGGGCTTGTACCACCTTTGAAATTATTGGTCAACCGTCAATAGTCAACCGTCAACAATCATCTCGCTC
>DPLL01000519.1 GCA_003542015.1 Microcoleaceae cyanobacterium UBA9251
AACCGTCAATAGTCAACCGTCAATCGATTTTAGATTTTAGATTTTAGATTTTAGATTTACCCCACGGATAAATGCGGGGGCTTGAGGATTTTAGATTTGGGATTTTGGATTGATTCCGTCCTGAGTCCTCGAAGGAATAAATCCGGGGGCTTGTACCACCTTTGAAATTATTGGTCAACCGTCAATAGTCAACCGTCAACAATCATCTCGCTCGTACAACTGGAATCGATATAAACTATTTACTAGCGCAATGATTCTTCCTTGAGTCTGGCCGCAGACAAATCAGCGTGGATCTGGCAAGCTTCATTTAATTGGATGTAATCCAAGATATTGGTAATTACCTGATAAAGATGGATTGCTGAACGGTGAGCTTCTTGGATAAAAGCTCTCTCCTCTATTGGATCTTCTGCCATATCATCTACAGTTAGTTGCAGATAGCCGATGATGTGATTCAGCGGAGTGCGGATCTCGTGGGACGCCTTCAACATGAACTGCTTTTTGAGCTCAGAAAGTTCTTGTACTCGCTCGTTGCGCTCTTGGTAGAGAGTTGCGAGGGCGATGGCGCTTCCTACCTGATCGGCGAGTTCTTGTACAAATTCGATTTGGGATTGAGTCCAAGGTCGATCGCCCCCATCGGGCCTCGTCTCTGCGCTCCCGCATCGGTGTAAGCTAATGATGCCGTTAGCTTGCTTTTGATAAGCGGTAGCCACCACCAGCACCGACTGTCGCCCAAAGGGATCATCGGCTGCAAAGGACTCCACTACCACAGGTTCGAGGGTGGCTAGAGCCTGAACGAAATGAGATGCTGCTGTTAGTGAGATTTCCGTTCCCAGCATCGCTGAAAATGGCTCTTGGCAGTATTCAGCAGCTACTTTGAGTTGCAGGCTAGAACTTTCATAGGGAAAAATGATGCACCGACTAGCGCCAAGTGTTTCTCCGAGACTGTTAACAGTTTGTTGCCAAATGGTATCAAGATCCAGACTTCGGCGAATATTTCTGCCAATTTGGAGTAAAACTTTTTGCGATTGAACTGGTATTTGCTGATTCATTGTTACCCTTTTTCTACTAGACTGGCAAAAATGTACCACTCCGTAACAGAGCAGGAATTTAGCGACGATCCCACAATCACAGAGGAAGTATTTACGGGAGTTGGCGATTTTTTGATCTTGACGTTTCTCTGGCTTTGCGAGCTTGCGTCGTGACTTTGAAACAGGTTTTCGAGAGGGAAATTATTAAAAAAATATCACTTACTCAAGCGACATATTCTACTTCCCCATGCGCTGAAATTACCTCAACAAAATCCCTCGATCGACCCCCTTGCAGACTGCTTGTAATGTTTTAGCTGGGATAAATCTAGCTTTTCGCCCCACCATTGCACCGCGATCGACTCTTTTTTTAGCGTTGGTAGATCCTTTTTATGGCTGGAGTAGTTGGGCTGTTCTCGCAATACTGGAATCTGTGAAACAAGTCTACAGGCGTTTACAACAGATGAACGATTGATTTTACAACAATAAATAATTAAACTTTTCCCCCAACAGACGGTTGTACCAGTATTCATAAATCCTCCGCCAGACCTTTAGATATGGCTGATGCTTGGTATTGGGAATTGCTTTGTACTGAGTCGTGTATTTCATGTTTAAACAATAGCATAGAGCTGGCGTTATTGTATAAACCATTAATACTTAGATTTTCAATTTTGGGAGTGTCTAATTCCCGCAAATGACACCCATTCCTTAGTTCACATTCATCAGAGATTGTGACGTGACCCTCCTGCTGTTTTAGCTGAAGAGGCGAGCCACAGGCTGTCCGACTTGGGACTTCCGTAATTACATTTATAATGTTGCCACATTGTGTGAATAATTACTAGCACATCTCAGTGTGTCTTTACAATATATTTACAACTATCACATTCAACTGGGAAAGTCAAGCTTTATTAAAAATAATTTACGTAACCAGATGTGCCAGATTAATCAGTTGTAGAAGTTTGTATTAAGTTGCGACTTTCAGGCCGATTGATAGGGGGTGAGAGCCCAAAATGGAGTCATACAGATGAGCTGTTATCCTTGTCCCCCAGAGCCCCCTGCTGCGATCGCCCTCAGTCTAGAGTGGTTTTTGAGGGAGCATGGGGATGGGCAAAGTACAAATTGATACTGGGGCGAGCGATCGAACTATGCGATCGGAAAAATTGCAATTTGGCGTGAATAACCCAGTTAAATGAACGGGTTATATCACGCCGGTTAATTGATTATAAATCTTGTACTGGCCTAGGGCATTGGGAATTGGGCATTGGGCATAGGGAATTGGGCATAGGGCATTGGGCATAGGGCATTGGGCATGGGTTATTTTTTATTATAAAAACCACTAACCACTAACTACTAACTATTACCGATTACCAGTTACCGATTACCAGTTACCGATTACCAATTACCAGTTACCCATGCCCCATGCCCCATGCCCCATGCCCCATGCCCCATTATTAGTTTGTCAACAGCGGTTCTCGATCAAGTGGCACTGTGAAAGTAACGGTGGAGCCCAGTCCTTCCCCCATGCTATAAAAATTTACTGTACCCCCCATTGCTTGTATCAGTTTTTGAGAAATAGCCAATCCCAAACCGGTGCCGCCATATTGCCTAGTACGATCGCCATCTACCTGAAAAAACGACTCAAATAATTTGTCTTGCTTTTCGAGAGAAACGCCAATCCCAGTATCAGCAACTCAGATTTTTACCATCCCGGAGAACTGCTGTTGCTGAACTGTCACCTGTTTCTTAATAACTTCGACACTGATGCGAATTCCGCCTTCACTGGTTAATTTAATGGCATTTCCAGTCAGATTTAACAATACCTGAAGCAGGTATTGGTAGTTACCGTACAAGATAATTTCATCTTCAGTAGCGGGCTTTTGGATTGGGATTTTTAATCCCTTTTGCTGCAATTGGGCCAGTGTCAAACCCTCAACTTCCTGCAACAGTTCGTCGAGTTTGACAGGAGCAAAGTCTAACTGCATTTTGCCAGCTTCAATTTTAGCAATATCCAAGATATNNCCGTCCACCAGCAGTTTCAAGAAGCCGAGGATGCCGTTGAGGGGGGTGCGGAGTTCATGAGAAGTATTAGCCAGAAACTGACTTTTGAGGTGGGAAAGGGCCACCGCTTCGGAGCGGGCCTCTTTGACAAAATACTCTAATTCTTGATAGAAGGTAGCGTGGGCGATCGCACTTCCGACTTGAGCAACTATAGCAGTCGCCAAGGCGAATAAGGTCATTGCTCCCTGAGCGGAGCGGTGNNGCAATGACCTTCTTCGCCTTAACAGCCTTGGCGGTTGCTATAACTCGGTGGCTTCTTTGATAAAATACCCAAGTTCGATCTCGCTCCACCGAGGGGAATCTCCGCAGCGGTGCAAACAGATCAGTGCATTGGGTTCGTCTTGGTCAGACAGCAGCAGCCCGATCGCTAAGACTTTAACAGCTTGGCCGTTTGAGGCGATGATCGGAGCGACTGTTAAATCGAAGAGAAAATATTTTTCGGCTTGGCAAAATGGATAGCTGAACCGTTCTGGTTCGAGGGTTTCGATCGCCCGTCGCAGGCGATCGAAGTAAGGCGCTGGGGGAAGAGGTTGCAGCGTGTCGATCGCGCGGCGATCGACAATTTATGCTGTAGTTAGATTGT
Source organism: Microcoleaceae cyanobacterium UBA9251 (assembly GCA_003542015.1). GTDB lineage: Bacteria > Cyanobacteriota > Cyanobacteriia > Cyanobacteriales > Microcoleaceae > Microcoleus. The sequence goes on from DPLL01000519.1 coordinate 3,667, forward strand.
ATTGCTTAGCTTTTTGCCAGTAGAAAGATAGATATTGCCCAGAGACATCTTGGTTGACACTCCCCAGCCAGCGGTTTCCCGAAGGAAGATCGCCCTCTTCGATCAACTCTTTGATCAACAACTGGGTACCGAAACAGGAGTGGAAGGCATCAGTCGTTCCACTCGCCGCGGGGCGGGACTGGGGGGTTGCGGCGCAAGCTCAGAGCCAAATCGTCTTCGCGGCGCTCGCCTCTGAGCCACTGTCTGATTGCAGTTTCAATCACTTTGCTGGGGTCATTCGTCAAGTGCTTAATTTGATCTAGCAGTTCAGAATCTAGATGGATAGATACTTCCACTTTTTCAGAGGAACCGTGAGAGGATATGCTTGACTGGCTCATACTTCAAAAAATCCTAGTTTTTTCTTTGATAACATTCTTAAGTTTCAATCTCTACAACTTGACTGGACTAGATATTTGAAGTCCATGTTTTACTCGCATCCTTTACACAACCGCGTTCTGTACAATGAGAGAGAGAAGTTTTTTCCGCTTGAGTGTCCTGGCTCGATCGGATGCGGTCGAGGATATTGACACTTTTGAGGTTTGCCTCACTTTGTGGTTTCATCAACAAAACCTTATGGTGAGCGTAGTCTAATCCATCGGTAAGTGGGAAACGAGCGCGGCCAAAGCAAGCGAGAGGGAGCCGAAGAGTTTAATTGCAGATGACAAAGCTGCTACACAAAACTTGGCTAAACTTATTTAAGTCTCACCATTCAATCAGAATTACTTCTGAAGGGTCTGCTTCCTGTTTCATCCAAGGGAGTCGGCTCATTCTTGTCCACAGGCGTTAATTCGGGTGGAGCGTCGCCCTAATTTAATTAATCTTAGTTGAAGCTTTTAGCCATGAGTCATCCACTATTTTCAAC
>DPLL01000368.1 GCA_003542015.1 Microcoleaceae cyanobacterium UBA9251
GAAGGCTAGAAAATTCAGCTATTTTAGAAAGCACAAAAGGATCCTGTCAACAGACAGGAGCCTTCTTGATGGTGACAGTTGTGCGATCGGATTAACGTGCGATCGATAAGATCACTGCTAGAACCCCGACTTCTTCAAGTGCTGCGGGGATCTGGGTGTTACGTTTTTTTAGGTTGACCTACTTACTGCAAAATTTTCAACCAGCATCCCCCCACTTCTGATTCCTTGTGTTATTCTAGTAATTGTGAATGCTTGAATAAGACTCATAACGCAGGTTTTTCAGGTAATGCTGCCAATGGGTAGCACACAAATCTTCATACTGAATCTTGGATTTAGATGAAGTGCGTTCAAATATTAAACCATTTAGCTAAACGTGGAGGTGATGCTCATGATCGAAAGTAGTAAACGCATGGGTCATCAGATTGGAAACTACCGGCTGTGCGCCGGGGCTGCTCACTAGCAGTCAGCCGTCGTTCTCCACTGGAAGCGACTTTCCTCCGAAACCAGGCTGAGCTAGGGAACCTCCCGGCAGTCAGGTTCTAATCTGAAGACCCGCTAGACCGCTCTCGCCCCAAATAATGTTAAAGTTTGAGTGTTAAAACTTGAGCTTCAACACTATTGGTGAGAGCGGATAGTTTTTGGTAGGATTTTCGAGAGGCGAACAGTTAATTTCCTCTTGCTGTATTCCAAATTTCAAAAAAATTATGGCTTCAATATTCAGCGATACTGAAATTAAAGAGCGCGTCATTCAATTGTCAGGTTGGATGGTTGAAGGCAAGCAACTTCGTTGTACCCGGAAATTTAAAGATTTTATTGAGGCGATCGCATGGGTGAATAAGTTGGTCGAACCCTCAGAAGCAGCAGCACATCATCCAGACATAGAAATTTCCTATAACAAAGTAACAGTTAACTTGACAACTCACGATGCAGGAGGCTTAACTGAGAAAGACTTTGCCCTAGCTCAAGAAATTTCTCAGATCAATTAAAAGCGTTTCCGCTCACCAGAAAGCAGTCGCTGCTAGATGTTTAGACCATGATCGTATTTGAAAAGCCAGAGTTATTGAACGAGTCTGCTGAAAGAACTGAGCTGATCGAAAAGCTTTTGGATATTGGCGCTGCTCTGTCGAGCGCCCAAGATTTGGGTGGTTTGTTAAATTTAATCTTGTCCAAAAGTAGGGAAATCACCTACAGCGATGCGGGCAGCGTTTACCTAGTAGATCACAGCGACGAAAAATCTAAATTGCTGTTCAAGGTAGCCCAAAATGCTTCTAAACCGGGACTCTCGTTTAGGGAATTTGCCCTGCCGCTGACAGACAAAAGTTTAGCGGGATACGTGGCAATTACAGGTCAAAGTTTGAACCTGTCGGATGCTTACGACTCGCCCCCCGGCGTGCCCTATCAGCTAGATACCAGTTTTGACAGGGATATTAATTATCGCACTTGCTCTGTAATGGTGCTGCCGATGCAAAACCGACAGGGGGAAACAATCGGTGTACTGCAACTGATCAACCGCAAAACAAAAGCAGAGACGGTGCTGACTGCGGAAAATGCCTGGGAATCGACGCAGCATTATTCGGAGTGGGAAGAAAGGATAGTTCGATCGCTCGCTTCTCAAGCCGCAATCTCGATCGAGCGGAATCAACTACAAGACAGCATAGAAAACTTGTTTGAGGGCTTCGTCAAGGCCTCGGTGCAAGCAATAGAAGCCCGAGACCCCTGTACCTATGGCCACTCAGAGCGAGTAGCAGCCCTCGCCGTGCGCCTGTCAGAAGAAGTAAACGCCGTCAGCACCGGATGGCTACGCCCTATTTACTTTAACGATCGCCAAATTCAAGAAATTCGCTACGCCTCCCTGCTGCACGATTTTGGCAAAATCGGAGTTCCAGAAGCAATTTTAACCAAGCAGAAAAAGCTTTACCCCTCACAGCTAGAAATCATTCGCCACCGTTTTGCCTTGGCTCAGCGGACAATGGAAATGGAATGCGTCCAGTCTAAATATCAATACTTGCTGTCCCATTCAGCGTACCGCAAACATCCTAGTGAAGAGCCAGAGTGTGCTCAATGCCAGGAAATAGCACAGCTAGACACTAAGCTAGCAGAGGCCAAAAGCGGATTGGCAGAATACTGGGAAGTGCTGCTAGAGGCAAATGAGCCTCACATTTTGGGATCAGAACCCCTAGCTCAACTGCGAGAAATTGCTCGACAAACTTACAGAGATATAGACGGCGCAATTAAACCCCTGCTGAGTCCAGACGAAATCCTACAATTGATGGTGTCGAGGGGCAGCCTGACGGTGGAAGAACGATCGGTCATAGAATCTCACGTAACCGACACCTACCAGTTTCTCAGGCAAATTCCTTGGACAAAAGATCTAAAAAATGTTCCCGGCATCGCCTATGGACATCACGAAAAACTGGACGGTACAGGGTATCCCCTAGGTCTAAAACAGTCAGAAATTCCAATTCAAGCTCAAATGATGACGATCGCAGATATTTACGACGCCCTGACAGCAGGCGATCGCCCCTACAAGCGAGCTTTACGCACAGATGCCGCGATGAAAATTTTGCGAGAAGAAGCGGCTCACAACAAAATCAATAGCGATTTATTGGAACTTTTCGATCGCCGGGAAGTCTTCAGCGTTCTGGGACACAGCTTGGATGTTAAAGCCGAATCAGTCTAGACGAGTTGGAGCGACTGTGCTAAAAAGTAAATAGGCGATCGGGCACAGCATCGCAAGTGTCTGTCGCCAAATCAATCAATAGCCTACCGATTGTCGGGTTTACAGGAGCTGCTTAGTACAGAGCCAAAAACCAGCCAACCTAACAGCTAGTTACATCAATACACTCAGTCAGCCCAAAAAAATCCCAATAAAAAGTAAATTTTGGCTCTAATTTTCAAGTATCCTAGTGTGGCAACTACTGACCACATAGAAGACTAAAAAAGTTTCTTTAGTGTAATCGGTGTGAGGAGGAGAGTGAATATGTCGAAATTTTTGTGGAGTTATCTACTGATCAGTCCAGCAGTCTTAGGAGCTACCCTAGTAGTTTCTTCGAGCGCGATCGCAGCAGACGCTCAGTCGGCTGCTGATCTTATTCAGCCTCAAACTGCAAAAACTGAAACCGCTGAAATCTCCGAAGCCAATCTCAATGATTTAGCTGCTGTTGCCGAAACAACCACAGCCCAGTCAGTCCCAGAAATTTCCCAATCCGTTGTCAGCGAAACCCAGCCACCAAGTGCAGTACCTGTAGAAATTGCTGCTACAGAAAGTGCGATCGCACCCAACACAGCCCCAGAAGCGACAAATCCCTCATCGGCATCAGAACCGAGAGGGCAATCTTTAGCAGCCGTTGAACCCACAGTCGTTGAGCCAATAGCAACTCCTGTGGCAGAGTCGGCCCAACCAGAGCAAATCGGTGCTGTTCAATTAGAAAGCATCGCCCCGGTAGTGGCAGAGTCGGCACAACCAAGTTTGCCCAAACCCGCTGAATCTGTGGCCCAAACCACCGCACCAGCAACTCAAAACCCAGGCGCTACACTAGAACAGCTCACCGAGTACAGCTCCGAAGGTGCAGGCGCTGGTGAAACTCAAGGTCAAGTTACCTCAGTATCTCAACTTTCCGACGTGCGGCCGACAGACTGGGCATTCCAAGCACTGCAATCCCTAGTCGAGCGCTACGGCTGTATCGCCGGGTATCCCGACGGCACCTTCCGCGGCAACCGGGCCATGACCCGCTACGAATTTGCCGCTGGTTTAAACGCTTGCTTAGACAAGGTTAGCGAGCTAATTAGATCGGGCACCGGCAACTTAGCCACCAAAGAAGACTTGGCGGCCCTCCAACGGCTCCAAGAAGAATTTGCAGCGGAACTGACAACCCTGCGCGGCCGCGTCGATGTCTTGGAAGCTAAAACATCCGAACTCGAAGCCAACCAATTCTCCACCACTACCAAGCTGACTGGGGAAGCAATTTTCGCCCTCAGCGACGATTTTGGTAGCAAAGGCCACAGCAACAACAACGAAGCTGTCTTCCAACAGCGGGTGCGTCTCAATTTAAACACTAGCTTCACCGGCAGAGACTTGCTGCTGACCAGGCTGCAAGTCGGCAACGGTCAAAGGTTTAACTTGGGGGCTACCAACGAAGGCACTCAAACTTGGAATGTAGTCGGCAGAACCGACAACGTTTTTGCCCTGGACAGCTTGCTGTACAAGTTCCCCGTCGGTCAGCGACTGAACGTTACCCTTGCAGCCAACGCTGTTTGGGACGACATTATTCCGACTACCAACCCTTACTTTGAAGACTTTGACGGCGGCAACGGGGCATTGAGCGCCTTTGGACAGCGGAACTCGATTTACCGCCTAGGTGGCGGTGCGGGTATCGGCTTTGACTACGCCTTCGGTGGCCGGGGCTTGCTGGGCGGCGTGTTCGGCCCGACTTCTCTGTCCTTCGGCTACTTGGCATCAAATGCAGCCAATCCTACCAAGGGCGCGGGTTTATTCAACGGCGACTACGCGGCAATGGGGCAGTTGACTTTTACCCCCGGACGCAATTTGCAAGTTGCTTTGAACTACAACCACGGTTACTTTAACAGAGGTAACTTTGGGTTTGACAATGGTTTAGGGAATGGCGGTTTCACCGGTACCGGTGTAGCGAACTCCATCAACGGTTTGAGTGACGGCTTTACCGGCTTTGGCGCTCGCAAAGTTGTCAGCAACTCCTACGGCGCTCAGGCTTCGTTGCGGCTGAACCCCAGGTTTATCCTTGGGGGCTGGGCTGGTTTAACCAATGCCCGCATTCTCGGCGTCGGCGATGCGAGAATTTGGAACTACGCAGTTACTTTGGCTTTGCCCGATTTAGGGAAAGAAGGCAACTTGCTGGGCTTTGTGGTAGGTCGTGAGCCTTACTTGGATAAACTTGAGGTTGCCAACAGTTTGCGGAGCTTCAGAAATGACCAGTCGTGGCACATTGAAGGCTTCTACAAGTACCAGCTCACGGACAACATTTCTGTTACTCCTGGGGTGATTTGGGTGACAAATCCCAATCAAGATAACCGTAATGATGACATCATTATTGGTACTCTCAGAACGACTTTCATGTTCTAGGAACAGGTTCTAGAAGGCAGGATGGGTAATGCTTTTTCTGCCAAGAACTCTCAATTTTCAAGTGAGCCCTGTCTATGGCAGGGCTTTTTTGTGCAGTGGACGACGAATCAGGAAATTAAGCCCCTAAAAAGACTCGCCTGTACCCACTATTTGGAAAGCGGCTAAACGTTAAAGGTGACATCTTACTTAAAAGCCCTTTTCCCCACCTTCCTCTTCCACCAGCACCCCAAGCCAAAAGCTAAACCAACACCTGCGATCGTCGTAGGTTCCGGCACAGTTTCAGACTCAGACTCGTACTCATAGGCGAGAGTAAGCTTTGAATCAGTCGTAACAGTGCCCGCGTAAGTGACCGTTGTAGGCGTGCCTAAAACTCTAACATTACCCGTAGCCACAATGCTAGCAGCAATTAAATCTCCCGCACACCCACTAAACATATTTAGAGACTGCGGCTCACTATAACTCCTTGAAACATTAGCACTCGCAGTCGCATTTCTCGCCCCCGCAGCTCCCGATTCAAGACTCATTTCAGGCGGATTTGCAAACAAACTCAAAACCAAATTGGGGTCAGCTTTTAAACTCGGTAAATTCACAGCAATTTGAGCATTCGTGACCGCAGTACCAGTAAAATTGCTAGCAGGAACAATACCGAGTTCGCTGTTAACCGTTGACTGAACTTTAACATAAGCCCTTAACAGCGTCCCCAACAGCGAATTAAACTTAGGAAACACCCCATTCAGCGTACTATTAACTGGCTGCTGCTTCAAAGAAACCGTATAAGTTTGCGTAATAACAGCAGCTTGTACAGGAATTACCAAGTCATTAAAAGTCAAACTAAGAACTCCAGAAACAACCGCCATTCCTAACTTTTGATATCCATTCATTACGACACACTCCTAAATAATCACTTAACTTTCCCGCTGATTCTTAGGACTTACGCAAAAACCCGGTTTCTACGAAAAATCGTCGATGGAGGCGAGAGATATTGACGCAGAAACCGGGTTTTTGGCCCCGTGCGTCCAGGACTGTTTTTTTAACTTCCAGACAGCAGATTAAACTTAGAAAAATCGATAAACATCGGCATATTTTGCAACGCCAAATCAACAACAACAGAGAACAAATAACCTAAAATCCAGACCGTATAAGCTATGCTAAAAGGAGCATAAGCAGCCAAAATCCAGCAGTCTGAAGATTCTTCCCAAATCTGTTCTCGCCACAGCAAATGAGCGTAAAATTGAAACGACCTCGATCGCAAATTGTTAATCCCAGTCAAAGCAACCAGCAAATAATAGCCATCAAACTTATTCAAAGGGTTGAGATTAAAAACTACAGTGACAAGCGTAGCTACCATCAGCAAATAGCTAGCAAAATGCCATCCAGAATTAGGCTTAGACAAAACCCAAACCCAAACCGAAAAAGCCCAGATAGCAACCTGCACCAACACGCCGGCTGCTACTACAAAAACGCGCTGTTTCCGCCTCACTAAACTGTACTGATCTGTGGTATCCGTATAGCATCCCGGTATCAAGCACAAAAACAGCAGCCCTATTTCTGGGACAACACCACCGTAGTGCTTCAAAGTAAAAGCGTGACCCAATTCGTGCAGACCAACTACAAGCATAATTAGTAGCACAAATGTTACCAGAGTTGTAATTTCCCCAGTTGCCCAAACCTGTTGATTTGAAGCAGAAATCTCGTCAGCCAAAGCCAGCCATATAGATAGAGAAGCACTGATAAAAGCGCACATAAAAAAGCTCAATTGCCACGTCCAAATCCAGCGGAGTTTACCTGTGTGTTTGGTTAGCCAAGCATCGGGATTGAACAAGGGAATTTGGAAAGACAATAATTGCTGAATGTTGAATTTATTTGGGGGTGGTTTTTGAGGTTGGGTTCCCTCTAACATTCCCGTTTCTGCTAGCATCCGCAGCAAGTATTGCAAATCCTCCAAAGTAATGTCATATTCCGATGCGATATCGCCGATCGGCTGCAAGCCAAACTGTGACATTACCTCTTTGTCAGAATTGTCAACTTGCAAGCAAGTAACGCCTTCTGAGTTGCGGAGTATCCAATAGCCGTCTGGGTGCGGTATCCACAGTACCGTTGATTTGAGTTTAGGGCCATAAAAGATTGTTCCAGAATCTTCACTCGGATTTTGAGATATGGATTTCTCCTCTTCCTGAGTCAAGCCGGGACACAAATTTTCTTGACTTTCTATGCGTGCAAATTTTTCACCATTTTGCATGATGTTGGGAGTTATAAATTGTAGGCTGCACAGAAAAACATTGGCAATCTCAGCAATTTGTATCTTGCTATACAGAGAAATAAAATTGGTATGGATTAATACCAAAAGCAAGATTGTATTTACAACTTGCGATCGCTGCATGATTTACATGGTAATGTTTAATTAGCTAATTTGCAAATCTACGTAGTTAACTAATATACTCAATTAACTGCCTGGGTTTTCAAGGTCACTACTAAACGGGGGCTTAAGTGTATGGGTTGGCATTCAAAAGGCTTTCAAGTCCGCAAAAATAAAGGGGTTGAGAATTCTCCCCCAAAAACTCGTCGCCCACGAAAGACATTCATCCTGGAACGAATCATCACCCCCAGCGCCCTAGTCCCCGGTGGTGTCGATGACCATGACGCCCTGCATCAGATTCTCAACTCTCTAAGTTTTCTAAGTTTTGACCTTTCAGACTGGGCCCAAAAATTTCATCACACCCTAGCCCACGCGACAAATTTACATTTCTTTGCAGATAGCGGTGCGGGTACTTGCCCAACTTCCCCCGATGGCGACTTGCCGCCGATTATTGACTTTGACCCCTTGGGCTTGTACTCTCCCCCACAACCGACACCAGGGCCCAACATTCAAGGAGCCTTTGATACCCTACCGCCCCCAATTATAGTGCCCGTAGATCCGCCTGGAACCAATAATAAAGTACCTACCGATTTAGGTGGCGCTTACACATTTACAGCCAAAACAGCATCAGGTAATAACGAAACAGGGAAAGCAAATCAATACACCTTTGGCATTGCTAATTCCGAACTCAATTCCACAGATTCAGACACCGTACTCGTTGGAATTTCAGTAGAATCAAAAGACAATCAAAAACTCCCCGAACTACCCGAAATAGATAAACTCACACCAATTTCCACATCAACCAACACAAACAGTAACTACTCCCTATTTGCCATCAAAAAATCAGGCTTAAACCTGCTGAATATCAACAGCGCATCGAGTGG
>DPLL01000367.1 GCA_003542015.1 Microcoleaceae cyanobacterium UBA9251
GGGGGGGTAGCGTGCAGCGGGGGGCAGGGGTGGGTGACTTCTTCCTTGTTTAAATAGACACTGGAAGCAAGCGCTCTATCGGCTAGCGATGAGCGTCGGGTAGTTTACATAGCCGATTTGCTAGAGAAGGTTTAACTAGACAGACGGGAATTCCCCCGCTATAGGTGTACTCACTGTCTTCGGTGGGACGGGCGGCTCGTGAGAAGACGATTGCGCCGCTCACTATATGTGATGCACAGCCAGCAGTAGATGAGCGGTGCATGAGGAAGCGAACAAATTCTTTGCATTTTTATATGATCCTTGATACAATCTTACCAGAGAAGCCGATCACCGATAATGTATCAAGCCTATAAGTTCCGAATCTATCCGACAACCGAGCAGCAGACGTATTTTGCGGGTGCTTTCGGTTGTTGTCGTTGGTTCTGGAATTATAGTTTGAATCTGTGTCAGCAAACCTATAAAGATACGGGCAAAGGGTTAAGCAGAAGTGTAATTCAAGGATTACTCCCAAATCTCAAAAAAGAGTACCCTTGGTTGACAAATGCTTATTCTCAATCACTCCAAGTAGTCGCACTAAACCTGTCTACTGCTTACAAGAACTTCTTCGACAAAGGCGGTGGTTTTCCTAGCTTCAAGTCGAAGCATGGTAGACAGTCTATTAGTTATCCTCAGAATGTAAAAGTAGGTACAAGTTCTATCAAATTACCTATCATTGGCGAGGTGAATTGCATAATCCACAGAACATTAGATGGCACTGTAAAAACCGTTACTATTTCCCAAAATACTGATGGTAAATACTATGCTTCGATCTTGGTTGATGATGGACTAAAAACACCGGAAAGTGATACTAATGGCAAGGCTATTGGTTTAGATGTTGGTCTGATAGACTTTGTTGTAACCAGTGATGGTAGTAAGTATGCGAATCCTAAGCACCTCAAGAAGCATAGCCGCAATCTAAAGCGTAAGCAACAAAAACTAAGTCGTAAACAAAAAGGGAGTAAGACAAGATATAAGGCTAAACGATTATTAGCCAGAGTTCATTCAAAAATCCAAAGAGTCCGGGTCGATTTTCTACACAAACTATCCCGCAAGATAGTGGACGAAAACCAAGTCATTGCCGTAGAAAATCTGAATGTCAAAGGCATGGTACGTAATCCTTGTCTAGCTAAAGCGATTAGTGATGCTGGATGGGGGATGTTTGGGACAATGCTCAAGTATAAAGCTGAGAAATTAGGAAAAATCTACATTGAGATAGATCGCTTTTTCCCTAGCTCCAAGACTTGTAATAATTGTCTCTACAAAGTATCGGAAATGCCCTTGAACCTGCGTCATTGGGATTGCCCTGAGTGTCATAGTCGCAATGATAGAGATATCAATGCGGCCAGGAATATCAGGGATGAAGCCTTGCGGATTCTTGCATTAGGAACTAGTGCTGCTGCCAATGGACGGAATGTAAGTCAACCTGGTAAGACTTCGGTCTTGCTAGATGCTATTCCGGTTGAAGTTGGAAGCCCCCGTCATAGCGTACTCGCGCGGGCAGGTGGGTAGTTCACAATCAACATAGTCCTCTGCTGCCTTGCTGTAAGCAAGATTGAAGCACACCTACTCTAAAACCTTATAATAATCCCAGTGCCAGATACCTCCCAGAACCGCCCAGAGCTGGATCTGAAGACCATATTCCCATTCGAGCTAGATAACTTTCAGAGAGAGGCGATCGCCGCCCTCGATGCAGGTAAATCCGTTGTCGTGTGCGCCCCCACAGGCTCCGGGAAAACCTTAATCGGCGAATACGCCATCCACCAAGCACTCGCGCGGGGGCGTCGCGTCTTCTACACCACTCCCCTCAAAGCCCTTTCCAACCAAAAGCTGCGCGACTTCCGCCAGCAATTTGGGACTGAGATGGTGGGCTTGCTGACGGGGGACATCTCTATTAACCGGGATGCTCCGATTTTGGTGATGACGACCGAAATCTTTCGCAATATGCTCTATGGTACGCCGATCGGGGCTGTGGGTACTTCCTTAACCGGAGTCGAAACAGTAGTTCTCGATGAGTGTCACTACATGAACGACAAACAGCGGGGTACTGTTTGGGAAGAGTCGATTATCTACTGTTCGAGCGAAATTCAATTACTGGCCCTCTCAGCCACTGTTGCTAACAGCGCCCAACTGACAGACTGGATTAACAAAGTCCACGGACCAACAGAGCTAGTTTACTCCGACTTTCGCCCCGTGCCGCTGCAATTTCACTTCGCCAATCAAAAAGGGATATTTCCTCTGCTAGATGAGAGCGGCAAAAAACCTAACATCCGTTTAGTCCCCAAAAAGAAACAGCAAAAACTAGAAAGAGGTAGTATCCCCGTTCCCAGTTTGGGGGATGTTTTGTCTCGGTTGGACGATCGCGATATGCTACCAGCAATCTACTTCATCTTCAGCCGCCGTGGGTGCGATCAAGCAGTGGCAGATGTTGGGAATTTCTCCCTAGTTAACGAAGCCGAAACCGCCGAACTCAAACGCATTATTGACGACTTTTTACAGCGGAACCCAGAAGCAGAACGCACCGGTCAAAAAGAAGCACTGTTAAAAGGCATTGCAGCTCACCACGCAGGCATTTTACCCGCTTGGAAAGGCTTAGTAGAAGAACTCTTCGGCAGAGGTTTAATTAAAGTCGTATTTGCCACCGAAACCCTAGCCGCCGGGATTAATATGCCCGCCCGTACCACAGTCATTTCCACCCTTTCCAAGCGCACGGACAAGGGACACCGACTCCTAAATGCTTCAGAATTCCTCCAAATGGCCGGTAGAGCAGGTCGGCGGGGCATGGACGAGCAGGGGTACGTTGTGGCAGTTCAGACGCGGTTTGAAGGGGCAAAGGAAGCCTCCTATTTGGCAACAGCCAAGGCAGATCCCCTCGCCAGTCAGTTTACGCCCAGCTACGGGATGGTGCTGAATTTGTTGCAAACTCACACTCTCGAAGAAGCTCAAGAGTTAGTAGAACGCAGTTTTGGCCAATATCTTTCTACCTTGTACTTGCAGCCGCAGCAAGCGGAAGTAGACCGGCTGATGGCAGAATTGGCGGTTTTGGAGGAGTCTCTGGCTGCGGGTGGCGATGTCGCCAACCTGGAAAAACAACTCGCCCATTATGAAAAGTTGCAGGGAAGACTCAAAGAAGATAAACGCCTGCTGAAAACTTTATTGCAGCAAGCTGAAGAAGCCCGGATTAAGGAGATGTCGGTGGCTGTGGCTTTTGCCGTGCTCGGTACTATTGTCAGCCTCAAAGGTAAGCACGTTCCTACTGCTAAACGATCGCACACAAATCCCATACCCGCTGTACTCATTGCCAAAATCCCTGGTCCGGGTCAAGCACCCAATTTGGTATGTTTGGGCAAAGACAACCGCTGGTATATCGTCGCCATTAGCGATGTGGCCACCCTCCATGCTCAATTACCCCGCTTGCCGGCAGTAGATACCTTGAACCCGCCACCGTCCATGCCGATGAGACTCGGCCAATGCCGTTTGGGAACCGAGGAAACTCTTTCTATCGCCCAATCAATCCCAGAATTGCCGGCACCGGAACCGACGAGGGAGGCGATCGACCAACTACAAAAAATCGCAGCCATTGAAGCTAAGCTAGAAATTCACCCTGTTTTAGAATGGGGCAATCCGGGTACTTTGCTCAAACGCCAGCGACGCAGAACAGAGTTGCAAAACGAAATACGCAGAGGCTTGTATGACTTAGAAAAGCAACGAGCCCGCTACTGGGAAGAATTTATCAACTTAATTGACATTTTGCTCAATTTCGGCTGCTTGGAAAGGGTAGTTTCTCTAAAGGTTGAGGGGGCTGATTCCTGGGAAAGATTAGTTCCTACGGAATTGGGCCAAGCTTGCGCTGCCATTCGTGGCGATAATGAACTCTGGTTGGGTTTGTCCCTGATGTCGGCGGAATTTGATGAACTTGACCCCCACCACCTGGCGGCTGCTTGCGCGGCTTTGGTTACGGAAGTTTCTCGGCCCGATAGTTGGACTCACTATTCCCTGTCACCAGAAGTTTTGGCACCTTTGGATAATCTGCAAAAAGGGCTCAGGCGCAGGCTGTTTCAAGTGCAGTATCGACATGAGGCGGCTATCCCGATTTGGCTGGAACGGGATATAGTAACTTTGGTTGAGCAGTGGGCCCTGGGCGTGGAATGGCTGGAATTGGTTAGTCATACGAGTTTGGATGAGGGGGATGTGGTGCGGATTTTGCGCCGGACTTTGGATTTCTTGTCTCAGATTCCTCATGTTCCTCATGTTTCTGATTCTTTGCGGAGGAATGCTTGTCGGGCGATGCAGTTAATCGATCGTTTCCCGGTGAATGAAGCTGCTAGTTGAAAAATTGTTGACCCTTCGACTACGCTCAGGGCACCGCAGTTGACAGTTGACTGTTAACTGTTAACTGTTGACTGTTAACTGTTAACTGTTGACTGTTAACTGTGGACTGTTAACTAATAACTTCTTCCTTCTTCCT